>DATJGP010000127.1:0-8927 GCA_035494915.1 Candidatus Eiseniibacteriota bacterium
CCTGGTCGTGGACGACGAGATCCAGGTCGTCCACATCTTCCGGGACCTCCTCACGCAGCAGGGCTACGAGGTGGAGGACTGCGACAATGGCGACGACGCCATTCTCAAGGTCACGAACGGCAAGTTCGACCTGGTCCTCACCGACATCAACCTGCCGGGCGTGGACGGCCTCGAGGTGATTCGGGCCGCCAAGGCCGCCGACAAGGACACGTGCGTCATCATGATCACGGGCTACGCGTCCACGACCACGGCCATCGACGCGCTCCGTCAGGGGGCCTACGACTACATCACGAAGCCGTTCGACCTCTGGGAGACGGCCAAGGCCATCGAACGCGGTCTCCATTCGCGCATGCTGAGCCGCGAGAACGCGAGATTGTTGAAGGAGCTCGCCGAAGCGAACGCGGTGCTCCAGCAGCACGAGGAGATCTTGAAGCGGAAGGTCGAGCGAGCCACGCACCGCATGGCCTCGCTCTACGAGGCCGGGAAGCAGATCTCGACCAGCCTGAGCATCCAGAGCACGCTCGACGTGATCGTGGCGCAGGCCGGTCGGCTCACCGCGTCCGGCTCGTGCCTCGTGTTCCTGCACGACACCTCGACCGACGAGTATGCGGCCGAGGCCGCGGTCGGCATCCCGCGGGAGCGCTTCGCGCACCTCCGGTTCGGGATGGGCGTGGGCTATCACGGCCAGGTGGTCCAGACCGACAAGCCAATCCTCGTCGACGAGCTGGAGGGCAAGGTGGGCGCCGAAGCCATCTTCTCCGCGCTTCGCGCGTCGAGCGCGCTCATCGTTCCGCTCCGTTCGAGCGAGAGCGTGATCGGGACGATCACCTGCCTGGACCACGAAGGGGGATCGTTCACGACCGAGGACATGGACGTGCTCATGATGCTCGCGAGCCAGGCCTCCATCGCGATCACGAACGCCAATCTCTACGAGCGGACGAAGGAGCTGGACCGCCTCAAGTCCGAGTTCGTGGCCGTCGTGTCGCACGAAGTGCGCACGCCGATCACGTCGATCAAGGGGTCGCTCGAGCTCCTCTCGGATGAGCGGTTCCACAAGCTCCCGGCGCCGCAGAAGGAGCTCCTCTCCATCTGCCAGGCCAACACGGAGCGCCTGATCAGCCTCATCAACGACATCCTCGACTTCTCCAAGCTCGAGAGCAGCAAGCTCTCGCTCAACATCGAGGCCATGGAGGTGGACGACGTCCTCTCCGAGGCCGTGGAGAACATCAGGAGCCTGGCCGCGCAGAAGGAAGTCGTGATCGAGCTCACCGTCGACGCGTCGGCCGGGAAGATCGAGGCCGATCCCATGCGCGTGGGGCAGGTCGCCACGAACCTCGTCGGGAACGCGATCAAGTTCTCGCCCGACAAGAGCCGGATCGAGGTCTTCGCCTCCGGTGATCCGGAGAAGATCACCGTCTCCGTGAAGGACTATGGGCGCGGCATCTCCGCACGCGACATCACCCGGCTCTTCCAGCGCTTCGCGCAGCTCGACTCCTCCACCACGCGCAAGGCAGGGGGCACCGGGCTTGGCCTCGTGATCTCGAAGGGGATCGTGGAGCAGCACGGCGGGAACATCTGGGTGGAGTCCGCGCTCAACGAAGGGTCGACGTTCTCCTTCTCGCTGCCGCGCTTCCGAGCGGACGGCGGCGCTCCCACGACGTAGCGCCCCGGGCCGCGCGGCCCCGGCGTAGACGCGCCTTGGCTCGCGCCGTACTATCGCCGCACGTGACCTCCAGCCAGAAAACCGTCCTCAGCGTCTTCGGGACGCGCCCCGAGGCCATCAAGATGGCCCCGGTGATCCGGCGCTTGAAGCAGGAGCCCGGCGTACGCTCCCTCGTCTGCGTCACCGCGCAGCATCGCGAGATGCTCGACCAGGTACTCCGCTGGTTCGAGATCCGCCCCGATCACGACCTCGATCTCATGCGCGACGGTCAGACCCTGACCGAGATCACGACGCGCGCGCTCGGCGCGCTCACGCCGTATCTCGAGCGCGAGAAGCCGTCGCTCCTCCTCGTGCAGGGGGATACCACCACGACGATGGCCGCCTCCTTGGCCGCGTTCTACGCGCGCATTCCGGTCGCGCACGTGGAGGCCGGACTCCGCACCGGTGACAACATGTATCCGTATCCGGAGGAAGTGAACCGGCGCGTCACGACCGTCATCGCGTCGCACCACTTCGCCCCCACGGAAGGCGCGCGCGCGAATCTCCTCCGCGAAGGAGTGGATCCGACGACCATCACGGTGACGGGGAACACGGTGATCGACGCGCTCCTCGAGGTCGTGAAGCAGGAGCCCAAGCGCGTGCCCAAGCTTCCGCTGCGAGGAAAGCGCCTCATCCTGGTCACCGCGCATCGCAGGGAGAACTTCGGTGCTCCGCTCCTCGAGGTCATCGGTGCGTTGCGCGACCTCGCGGAGCGCTATCCCGACGTGGATCTCGTCTATCCGGTGCACCGCAATCCGAACGTCGACGAACCCGTGCGGAAAGAGCTGGGGGGTGTCGCGGGCGTGCATCTCATCGATCCGCTCGAGTACAAGCCGTTCGCGGATCTCATGGCCGCGTCGACACTGATCCTCACCGACTCCGGGGGAATCCAGGAGGAGGCGCCGTCCCTGGGGAAGCCGGTGCTCGTGTTGCGCGACGAGACAGAGCGTCCCGAAGCGGTGGAGGCCGGCGTGGTGAAACTGGTGGGGCCGCATCGGGAAACGATCGTGCGTGCGGCGTCGGAGCTGCTGGATGACCCCGCGCGCTATCGCGCCATGGCCGCGGCGATGAATCCCTACGGCGACGGCCACGCCGCGGAGCGCATCGTGGCGGTGATCCGGGAGATGCTGGGCACCGACTGACCTCGGTCTCCGCTCCATCTTCCCCAGGGCGCCCGGCCCGCTGCCCCTCAGGTACAGCCCCGCTTACTACCTAGAGCTACCTCGACAGGCCCGCGCCCTCCGCCCAGCATGACCTGTGGTTCCCCCTGGGTACGGACCAGGTGGGGCCAGACCGAGGCTCAATTCCATGCGCCGCTGCATCGTGGTCATGCTCGCCCTCCTCGTCGCGCCCGTCTTCACGGCGCGCGGGGAGACCGTCATCCTCACGCCCGTCCACGACAACACCCTCTTCGAAGACGCCGACGGCGATACGAGCAACGGCTCGGGACCGAACGTCTTCTGCGGACGCAACTCGCAGGGGCGGATTCGCCGAGCCCTCGTGATGTTCGATGTTTCGGCTCTTCCCCCGTCGGCGGTCATCGACAGCGTCGAGCTCGAGCTCCACATGGCGATCAGCTCCGACGCGGGCCCGAGAGTCATCGCCCTTCATCGGGTCCTGGCGCCATGGGGTGAAGGCGCATCGGTCTCCTCCGGAGGTCAGGGGGCGCCGGCTCAGGCGGGCGATGCCACGTGGCTCTACTCGAGCTACCCCAGTAGCTTCTGGTCCGAGCCCGGCGGCGACTTCGCCGCTGGCTCCAGCGACACGACGACCGTTCCCCAGGCAGAGGGTGACTACGCCTGGCGCTCGGAAGTCATGGCCGATGACGTTCGCGGCTGGACGTCGCAAGCCTCTCCCAATTTCGGCTGGATCCTCGTCGGGGACGAGTCCGTCCCCAACACGGCACGACGCTTCGATTCCCGCGAGAGCACGACACCGTCGTTCCGCCCTCGCCTTTTGATCCACTACTCGGTGCCGACCGATGTCGTTCCCATGACCTGGGGAAAGATCAAGATCCGGTACCGCTGAAGGAGGGGCATGCCATGAGACCGTCTTGGTCACGTTCCATCCGGAGCTATGCCCGGCATCCCGAATCGCGCCGGTTCGCCATGGTGCTCCTCACGGTCGGGTTGCTCGGGGTGCAGGCGCCTCGCGCGGGGGCGGTGCAAGTGTCCCTTTCACCGTCCAAGGACAACACGCTCTACCAGCTCCAGACCGGAGATGCGAGCAATGGCGTGGGTGAGTACATGTTCACCGGTCGCACCAAGGACGGCTTCATCCGCCGCGCCGTCATCCAATTCAACGTGGCGGCCGCCATTCCGGCGGGCGCGACCATCAATGCCGTGTCGCTCCAGATGCGAGCCTCGCGGGTGAGCAACAACACCGCTCGACCGACGACGCTGTACCGGCTTCTGGCGGACTGGGGGGAGGGCACATCGAACGCGAACCAGAACGAAGGGCAGGGCGCGGCTCCCACCACCAACGATGCGACCTGGCACCATCGGTTCTATCCCGGGACGCTCTGGACCGCTCAAGGGGGGGATTTCACTGCGAGCGCCACGTCGTCCATCAGCATCGGTGGGACGGGGATCTATACATGGACCGGCGCCAGCCTCGTCGCCGACGTCCAGGCCTGGCTCGACACGCCGTCCACGAACTTCGGCTGGATCGTTCGCGGCGATGAGACCACGACGGAGACGGCGAAGCGATTCGACAGCCGGCAGAACACAACCATCGCCAACCGCCCCGTCCTGATCGTGGACTACACGTCGGCGACGGTGGCCGGCGCGTGCTGCTACGGCGATACGTGCGAGGTCCTGACCGCGGCGGCGTGTAACGCACTCTCGGGCTCGTACCAAGGGGACGGAACGATCTGCACGCCCGACCCCTGCGGCGTGGCCACGGTTCTGGACAGTGTCGTCGTCGTCGCGTTCAAGGACAACACCCTCTACGAGAACGCCACGGGCTCGCTCAGCAATGGCGCGGGGACGAAGGTGATCGTCTCGCGAAACTCTGGCGGTCTGATCCGCAGAGGAGTGATTGCGTTCAACCTGGTCCCTTCGATTCCTGCGGGCGCGTCGGTCACGAGCGCCACCCTCACCCTCTACAACGCCGAGGCCGGAACCAATTCCGCGAACGTGAGCCTCTACCGGACGGCAGGAGATTGGGGCGAGGGAACCTCGCTCGCGACGGGTACCGAGGACGCGGGCGCGCCGTCCACCACCGGGGACGCGACCTGGATCCATCGCTTCTACTCAGCGACCCCTTGGGCGACGGCCGGAGGCGATTTCAACGGCACCGCGAGCGCGACGGTCAGCGTGTCCGGCGCGGGGTCCTACAGCTGGACCGGTCTCAAGGACGACGTGCAGTCCTGGATCAACAGCCCGTCGAGCAACTTCGGATGGGTCGTCCGCGGCCGGGAACAGTCGGGCGGGAGCGCTTTGAAGCGCTTCGAGAGCCGCCAGTCTGCGGATGTCGTGCATCGCCCTCAGCTCAAGATCGTCTACACCGCTCCGGCCGATGCCACCGGCGCCTGCTGCCACACCGACGGAACGTGCGATGCGTTGAGCGCCGCCCAGTGCAGCGCCGCGGGAGGGGCCTATCAGGGGGACGGCACCGTTTGCGATCCCAACCCCTGCTCGCTCGTCCTCACCCCCTTCGTCGATCCGCTGCCCATCCCGGCCGTGGCCACCCCCGTCACCGGGACGGTCGGCGGCGTGGCCAAGTACGTGATCCCAATCACCGAGCAGAGCCAGACGTACCACCGCGATCTGCCCGCCACGCGTGTCTGGGGCTACGCGGGCACCTATCCAGGACCGACCATCGTCGCATCGCGGGACAAGGAGGTCACGGTTCAGTGGGTGAACGACCTCCGGGATTCGAACGGGGTGCTGCGCACCACCCACTATCTGCCCGTGGATCTCTGTGTTCGCGGTCCGGACATGGAAGGCCCATCGCCGCGGGTCGTGACCCATCTTCACGGGGGCCACGTCGAGATGAATAGCGACGGGTATCCCACCTGGACCATGCTGCCGGGCCAGTCCCAGACTTATCACTACCCCAACCACCAGGTCCCCGGCACCCTCTGGTACCACGACCACGCCATGGGGATCACCCGCCTCAACGTGATGATGGGGATGGCGGGTTTCTACCTGCTGATCGATTCAGTCGAGACGGCGCTCGGACTTCCCTCCGGTCCGTACGAGATCGGGCTTGCGGTCCAGGACCGCACGCTGAACGCGGATGGCTCCATCCAGTATCCCGCAGCGTGGCAGGAGCACTGGTTCGGTGACAAAGCTGTCGTGAACGGGAAGGTGTGGCCCTACCTGAACGTCGACCGAGGCAAGTACCGCTTCCGGATGCTGGACGGCTCGACCTCGAGAACGTACACGTTCCATCTTTCGAACGGCGCTTCGTTCCAGGTCATCGGCACGGAAGGAGGAATGCTGCCCGCCCCCGTCACGCTGGACAGTCTCACGCTCACGCCGGGAGAGCGTGCGGACGTGATCATGGACTTCGGGGGCTATGCCGCCGGAACGGAGATCATCCTCACCAACACCGCGCCGGCCCCATTTCCCAGCGGTGGGATGGGGGAGCCTGCCGTGCCCCAGATCATGAAATTCATCGTGCAGGTGTCCGCCGGCCACACGGCGCCCATTCCCGCCTCCCTCCGACCGGTCACCTATCTTCCGGAAGCCCAGGCCACCCGCACGCGAGATCTGGTCCTGAGCAAGCAGGCGGGGGGAGCGTGCGGATCGGAATGGCTCATCAACGGGCTCCACTTCGATGACGTGACCGAGTACCCCGTGCTCGATTCGACGGAGATCTGGCGGTTCGTCAACCGCTCCGGGGTGACGCATCCGATGCACATGCACCTCACGATGTTCCAGATCCTCGATCGCCAGGCGTTCACGGTCTCGGGCGGCACGATCATCCCGGTGGGCTCGCCGGAGCCGCCTCGCCCCGAGGAAATGGGCTGGAAGGACACGGCCGCGATTCCTCCGAACATGATGGTTCGGGTCATCACCAAATTCGAGGATTACGTCGGGCGGTATCCGTACCACTGCCACATCCTGGAGCACGAGGAGAACGAGATGATGCGGCAGTTCCAGGTTGTGCACGCCCCGATCACGGACGTGGCGGTGGGCTCGCCTCGGTACCGGTTCGCGCTCGAGCGCTGCCGGCCGAACCCCTTCAATCCGGAGACCCGGATCGATTACGAGGTGCCCGTCGCGGCGCATGCGCGCCTCGAAGTGTTCGACATCGCGGGAAGGCTGGTCGCCACGCTCGTGGACGGCCGGAGGACGGCGGGCCGACATTTCGTCGTCTGGAACGGCAAGAACAGCCAGGGCGTTCCCCAGGCCTCCGGGGTGTACGTCTATCGGCTGGTCGTGGACGGGGCGGGGTCGAAGTCTCGGAAGATGACGCTGCTCAAGTAGTGGCGTGATACCGCACGCGCTCGATGACGCGGTCCACCTCGGCATCCGTCATGTCCGGCCAGATCGGGAGCGAGAGGCTTTCCTCGTAGCAGGCTTCCGCGACCGGGCACTGTCCGGTCCGAACGCCGAGCCGCTCTTGATACCAGGGGAAGAGGTGGAGCGGCTTGAAGTGGACGCTCGTGCCGATTCCGTCCTCCTTCAGCGCGAGGGCCAGGGGGGTCCGCCCCGGCTTCCCGCCGCGCGACGGAACCGCGATCTGGTAGAGGTGCCACGCGTGGCGCATCCCCTCCGCCACGGATGGCACGCCAACCACGCCGCGCAACCCTTCCGAGTAACGCGCGGCGATCGCCTCGCGCCGGGCGCGCATGGAATCCGCGCGGCGCATCTGCGCCAAGGCGAGCGCGGCCTGGATGTCGGTCATGTTGTACTTGTACCCGAGCTCGGTGACGTCGTATTCCCACCAACCGCCTTCGTCGTAGCGGCTCCACGCCGCGGCGGAGAGTCCGTGCAGCGAGAGGCGGCGCATGCGCTCCGCCCACTCGGTGCGCGCGGTGACCGCCATGCCCCCTTCTCCCGCGGTCACGCCCTTGGTCGCGTAGAACGAAAAGCAGGTGATGTCCGCCTGGGATCCCACGGGCACCCCCCAGATCTGCGCGGTGAGCGAATGGGCGGCGTCCTCGATCACGGGGACCTTGTGCTCGTGCGCGATGGCCGCGATCTCGGCGGCGCGGCCGGGATGCCCGGCCAGCGACACGGAGACGATGGCGCGGGTCTTCGGCGTGATGGCGCCGGGGAGGAGCCTCGGATCGAGGTTCTTCGTGCCGCGCTCCACGTCCACGAACACGGGCCTGGCGCCGGTGTAGAGGATCGTCTCGCCGGTCGCGACGAACGTGTACGGGGTGGTCACGACCTCATCCCCTTCGCCCACGCCGGCAGCGATGAGCGCCAAGTGGAGCGCGGCGGTGCAAGACGAGACCGCGACTCCCTGGAGCGGACCCCGTTCGGCCGCCGCATGGCTGCCCAGAGGGATGGCATCCGCCGGAGGCGCCACGTAGGCGGTGACCGCGGCTTCGAGCTCCTTCACTCGGGGTCCCGTGGTCAGCCACCCGGAACGGAGCACGGCGGCCACCGCGTCGAGCTCGCTCTGACCCATCGAGGGGCGGTGAAAGGGGATGGGAGCCATGGACCGTCAACCTAGCACAGATTTGGCCGGCGGCTACGTGAACGGCAACGAGAGCGGGCATGATGATTTTTTCCGCGGCCATTGATTTCGCTCCACGCGCTCTCTAGGCTCATTCGTACCTCCCCCCGAGTACCGGGCGCCTGGCGGCCGGTGGCGGGGAGCGCACGCCCACCTCCGAATCCCTCCGGCGAACGACACCTACTTGCCAGGGAGATGGAGCGTGACCACACGCCAGATCGCTACAGCTAGAGCCCGCCGCCTTGCCGCGGCAGCCGCCCTCGTCCTCGCGCTCGGCCTCGCCGGGTGCAACGACGACAACAACGACGCCAAGAATCCCGTGGGGCCGGGCGGTTCATCCGGGTCCACCTTGCTCACCGGCACCTTCACCGGCGCGAACGAGAACGGCCGGATCGACCTCACCATTCAAACGACGAACCTGGCGCACGTGCCGGGCGCCGCAAAGGCCACGGTCATCGGAACGGCCGTGGTCAACGTCGATGCCGGTCCTACCATCGATCTCAGCGGGACCTACGATCCCGTGACCGACTCGCTCTTCGTCACCGGCGGCGGCTACACCCTGGTCGGAAAGCAGCGGATGGAGGGC
>DATJGP010000128.1:0-9017 GCA_035494915.1 Candidatus Eiseniibacteriota bacterium
GCCCGCCACGACGGCGGGGCGTCCATAGCCGCCCATGTCGATCATCTTCGCTACGGCTTTTCACTCCTCAATCGCTGGGGCGACGGCCTCTCCCCACCCTGGCCCGCCATGGACTGGACCGAGAGCTGGCGGCGGAACGTCATGTCGGAGGATGGGTGGAAGACGCTCCGCGAGGAGCTCCGCCGCGAAACCGCGCGATGGGTGGAGGTGCTGAACCAGCGCCGCGAGGTCAGCGAGAACGAGGCCGGCTGGATCGCTGTGAGCGTGATTCACCTCGCCTACCACCTGGGCGCCATCCGGCAGATCGACCGCTCGCTCCGCGGTCCCACCGCGGAGGACGAAGCTCGGGCCCGAGGGTAGATCCCTTCACGCGAACCCTGCAGTCGGATAGCAATTCCTCAACCATTCGCCCCTGACGCGGTAGAATCGACCGCACGCCTCCGGTCGCGGAGGCGATCTCAGGGGAACTCCTCATGTCTTCAACGGACCAGCGGTTTGGTCCCTATCGGATTCTCGGAAAGCTGGGCGCGGGAGGAATGGGCGAGGTGTTTCTCGCCCGCGATCCGCGCCTCGAGCGCGACGTCGTGCTCAAGATGCTCCCCGGCGAAGTCGCCGACGACGCCGAGCGCATGGCGCGCTTCCGCCACGAGGCCCTCGCGCTCGCCGCCGTCAACCACCCCAACATCGCGACGATCTTCGGTTTCGAGGAGTCCGACGAAGGCGTGCTCGCGCTCGTGCTGGAGCGCGTCGAAGGCGTCACCCTCGCCGAGCGCTTGCGCCAGGGCGCGATGCCCCAGAGCGAAGCCCTGCGCGTGTGCGCTCAGATCGCGGAAGCGCTCGAGGCGGCGCATGCGCGTGGCGTGATCCATCGGGACCTCAAGCCTCAGAACGTGATGCTGGCGCCCAGCGGCCTGATCAAGGTGCTGGATTTTGGACTCGCGCAGCGCGTGGGCGAGGCATCCTCGGGCTCGCGGAGCGCGGGTCGAGGTCGGTCGAAGCGGATCGAAGATCGCGACACGGTCGTGCTGCACGGCGGCGACACGCCGGGCAGTGATGGAGAAGTCTCGGGCTCTCCCGGATACATGAGCCCGGAGCAGGCGCGGGGCGAGCTGCAGGATCAAAGGACCGACGTGTTCGCGTTCGGCTGCGTGCTCTTCGAGTGCCTCACCAGCATGCGGGCCGTCGAAGGCGAGACGATCGTCGAGATGATGACGCGGGCGATGGACACGACCGTGGACCTGTCGGCGCTGCCCGAGGCAACGCCTGGCGCGATCCGAGTCCTCCTCGAACATTGCCTCGAGCGGGACGTGAACCGGCGGATGGCGGAGATTCACACCGCACGCATCGAGATCGAAGAGGCGCTCGGCATCCGCCGCGCCTCCGCGCTCCGTGCGGGAGAGCAGGCGACTGCGGCGCCCCACCACCTCCCGTTCCAGGCCACTCCGTTCGTCGCGCGTCAGCGTGTGACCCACGATTGCTCGAGACTTCTTCGAACGACCCGCATCCTCACGATCACCGGCGTGGGCGGCGGCGGCAAGACGCGCCTCGCGATGCGACTCGCCGAGATGCTGACCCCCGAGTTCGCCGACGGGGTCTGGTTCGTGGATCTCGCATCCCTCACCAACCCCGAGCATGTTCCCGAGGCGGTCGCGACCGCGCTGGGCATCGGGGAGGAGCCTGGCCTTCGCGCCACGGAAGCCGTCGGCCGGCATCTGACCGCCCGACGCGCCTTGATCGTGCTCGACGGATGCGAGCACTTGCTGGGCGCGTGCGGCGAGCTGGCGCGGGCCCTGCTCGCGGCCACTCCGGATGTAAAGATGATCGTCACGAGCCGCGAGAGCCTGGGTGTTCCGGGCGAGACCACGTACACGGTCCCACCGATGTCGCTGCCGGAACCCCACGAGCTTCGCAACCTCGAAACGATTCGGTCGTCGGAGTCGGTGGCGCTGTTCCTCGATCGGGCGGCCGCCGTTCGCCACGGCTTCCTCCTTGACTCGGACAACGCCCCGGCCGTGATCGAGATCTGCCGTCAACTCGACGGCATCCCGCTCGCGATCGAGCTGGCCGCGGCACGGATGCGCGTCCTTTCCGTCGAGCAGATCCTCACGCGCCTCAACGATCGCTTCCGTCTGCTCGCGGGCGGCCATGGCGCGCTGGCGCGGCACCAGACCCTGCGGGCGTCGATCCAGTGGAGCTACGACCAGCTCACTCCGGACGAGCAGCAGCTCCTGCGCACCATCTCCGTGTTCGCGGGCGGATGGACCCTCGAAGCAGCCACCGCATGCGTGGAGCGCTGGGACGAGTTCGAGGTTCTCGACCTCCTGACTCGTCTCGTGGAGAAATCGCTCGTGGTCGTCGAGCGGATCGACGGCGAGGACACGCGCTACCGGTGCATGGAATCGGTGCGCCAGTACGCCTCGGAGCTCCTGAACGAAGCCCACGAGGCCAAGACAGCACGGAACCGGCACCGCGATTGGTGCGTCGTGTTCGCCGAACGCGCCGCGAAGCACATCCGGGGCGGCGGCGAGGTGCGTTGGTATGAGCGCATCGAGTCGGAAATCGACAATCTGCGTGCCGCACTCGAGTGGTGCCGTGAGGACCCGGAGGGGGGCGAGCCCGCTCTGCGTCTCGCTGCTGGCCTCGGCTGGTTCTGGGCCGTTCGCGGGTACAACCGGGAAGGAAGGCAATGGATCGCCGAGATCCTCGCGCGCTGGTCCTTCGAGCCATCGATGACGCTCGCTCTCGTCCTCCACGCCGCGGGGAACCTGGCGTACCGGCAGGACGACCCCCATGCGGCGCGCCAGTACTATCAGCAGAGCCTCGACGTGCGCCGCGCCATCGGGGAGGAGGAGGCGATCGCCGGATCCCTGGGAAGTCTCGGAAACGTGGCCCAGGCGCTCGGTGAATGGGACGAGGCCAGGTCGCTCTTCGAGCAAACGCTCGAGATCAGCCGCAGGAATGCGAATCGGGTCTGGCAAGGAACGAGTTTGACCTGTCTCGGAAACGTGACGCGTTACCTCGGGGACCTTGCGGCGAGTCGGGTCTACCTGGAAGAGGCGCTCGCGATCACGCGCGAGATACGCAACCTCGTTGGAGAGGCCATCGCCCTCCAGGGCCTCGGGGATCTGCATCTACAAACCCGGGAGCACGATCTCGCGGTCTCCTACTATCAACAGTCGATGGCCCTCCAGGAGACCCTTGGCGACCGGCACTCACACGCCGCGGCCCGCCTCGGCCTCGCCGTGGTGCTGGGACGGCGGGGAGACCGCGCACGGGCATGGCCCCTCTATGAAGAGGGATTCCGGACGCTGCTCGAGCTTGGTGGTCGATTGACGTTGGGCATGGGCTTGGATGAGCTTGCGAGCCAATTTCTCGAGGAGGGGAACGCGTCTCAGGCGGCCCGGCTCTTGGGCGCCTCGAGCGCGATTCGCGACACGATCGATTCCCGGGTTCCGCCATCCTTCGCGGCCAGCCTGGACCGGACCACCGCCAGCGTGCGGGAAGCTCTGGGCGAGAAGGCGTTCGCGGTCGAATGGGAGCGCGGCCGTCGCATGAGCCCCGAACAGGCGGTGGACGAGGTGTTCGGCGCGCGTAGCGTCGCTCAAATCGACGGCGGCTCGATCCCCATCAATCGAAGGTAGAGATTCAGCTGCGCCCGGTGATGAAGGTCGTGCTCCTGCAGGTGATCCAGGATCCAGTGCAGGGTCCCGCGGCGCTCGATCCCCCGATCCCCCTTCCACGCGAATTCCCGCGACAGTTCCGAAGCGGGCCTATCGAGCCACGCCTGCGTGTCTCGGTGCCACCGGTCGAGCTCCGCGAAGAGCGCCTCGTGATCCGGTAGATCGGCGACCGTCCTCCAGCCCTGCGCTGGATCCCCGTGCGGAACAACCCAATCCTCCACGGCTTCGCCCTCCAGGACGCCGTGAATCCATCCCCGCTCGCACTCGGCGATGTGCACCACGATCTGGTGGGCGGTGAACATCTCTGGCTGCGGCTTGAAGTCGAATCGATCCGCGGGAAGCGCCGCGACAGCCTGCAGCAGGAATGGCCGGTACTGGACGTCCCAGAAGGGATAGTAGGACCGGATCGCGCCGGGATGGCTCGCGGCCGACGCTTTGCGCCCCGCGTCGCGGAGCTGCTGGGCACTTGGAACCGAGCTGAGGGTGGACATGGCGCTCCTGCGTGGGGGTGACAGCACGTTGGGCCAACCTTGGAGGTGCCGCTAGCAATAGTAATAGAAACCCATGGCGGGTGGCATCGACCGCCCGGCGTGGCAACCGGCGGCGAGGTTGGCAGAATCTGTGGGGATGTTGTCATTGCCGCCACGCCCTCGAGGCTGCATTCTTCACCCATGGCCCGACCCAAGCAGCGCGTCCCGACCCCGCGGCGCCGCGCACTCCGTATCGCCGCGTTTGCCTACCCGGACGTCCAGATCCTCGACGTGATCGGACCGTTGGAAGTGTTCTCCCGCACCTCGCGATGGCTCGAGGACAACGGGCGGCAGACCAAGGACGCTTACACCGTGGAGATCCTCGGCCTCGAGCGAGGCCCGTTCCGCGTCTCCTCGGGCCTCCGCCTCTACGCCGACCACCGTTACGACGAGGTGAACGCCGGGATCGACACGCTCCTGATTCCTGGTGGTATGGGCACGGGGCGCTATTACGCCAACCGCTCCGTTCTCCGGTGGATTCGGAAGCAATCGAGGACCGTCCGGCGGCTCGCGTCGGTATGCACGGGCTCCTTCTTCCTGGCCGAGGCGGGGCTCCTGGAGGGCAAGCGGGCCACTACCCACTGGCAATCCTGCCCCAATCTGAGCCGGCGCTACCCGGGAGTGCGGGTCGAGCCGGACACCATCTTCGTGCGCGAGGGATCCATCTACACGTCCGCGGGCGTCACCGCGGGCATGGATCTGGCGCTCGCCATGGTCGAGGAGGATCACGGGCGCGAGGTCGCGCTCGCGGTCGCTCGCGAGCTCGTTCTCTTCCTGCGCCGCCCCGGGGGCCAGTCGCAGTTCAGCGCCCAGCTCGCGGTGCAGCTCGCGGAGCGAAAACCGCTTCAAGAGCTTCAGACCTACATCATCGATCACCCTGACGAAGACCTCTCCGTCCCCGCACTCGCGCGCCGCGCTGCGATGAGCCCGCGGAATTTCGCCCGAGTGTTCACCCAGGAGGTGGGCACGACGCCGGCGAAGTTCGTCGCCACGGCCCGGGTGGAAGCCGCGCGCCGGATGCTCGAGGACTCGTCGGAGGGTCTGGAGCAAATCTGCGAGAAGAGCGGGCTGGGAACGGTGGAGTCGCTGCGGCGCACGTTTCTTCGCTTCGTCGGGGTTTCGCCGGGCCAGTATCGCGAACGGTTCAGCCGTGCCTATCCATCCGGCAGCAGAGCCGCTGCCACGCTACGAAGGAGGACTTCATGAAGCCGTTCTTCCGCGCTGCACTCGTCCTCGGCCTCCTGGCTCTCGGAGCTTGGGCGCTCACCGGAATCGCTGCCGAGTCATCCGGCAAGCACTACGTCTGCGCACCCTGCGGCATGGATTGCGACGCCAAGGTCTACGACAAGCCGGGAACCTGTCCGGTTTGCGGCGTCCCGCTGGTCGAGCAGGGATCGGCTGCCGCCCAAGCTCCTACGACAAAGGTCGCGTTTCTCGTCTTCACGGGCGTGCAGCCCATCGATTACGTGGGGCCTTACGAGATCTTTGGAGCGGCGGGATACGATGTGTACACGGTCGCCGAGACCGCGGACCCCATCAACACGACGTTCGGCATGAAGGTCGTGCCGAGGCACACGTTCGCGGACGCGCCCCAACCGGACGTTCTGATCGTCCCGGGCGGCGGCGTGAAGGCTTCGCGCGAGAGCAAGGCGACGCTCGACTGGATTCGAAAGACCTCCGCCAACGCCAAGATCACGATGTCGGTATGCAACGGCGCCTACATTCTCGCGAGCGCGGGGCTTCTCGACGGCCTGAAGGCGACCACGACAGCGGGGCTCATCAAGGGCCTGGGCGAGGAGTTCCCCAAGATTCACCTCGTCTACGACCAGCGCTTCGTGGACAACGGCAAGATCATCACCTGTGGCGGCCTCACGTCCGGCATGGACGGCGCGATCCACGTGGTGTCGCGCCTGGACGGCCAAGGCGCCGCGCAGCAAGTGGCTCTGGGCGAGGAATACGACTGGAGCGCGCGCAGCGGCTTCGCGCGGGCGAGCCTGGCCGACCGGCTCATTCCGAGCGTGCACCTCTCGGAGATGGGCACGTGGGAGGTCGCGAAGACGGAAGGGTCGACCGACCGATGGGAGATCGCGGTGCGCGGAACGTCGGACCTGACCTCGGGCGAGCTCCTCAGTCGCATCAATCAGGAGCTGGCCAAGAGCGACTGGAAGAGCGCGGCCGGGAGCGCGAAGTCCAGGGATCGCTCGAGCCACTGGATCTTCCGCGACGCGCAGGGCGCGCCGTGGCAAGGGACGGTGACGGTCGGCGAGCGCGATGCGGACCGTCGCTACACCCTGGCGGTCACGATCGCGAGGGAACGCCCGAAGGCGGGTTGAGCATGGCGAGCCCCGGCGGTGCGCGAGGCCGCCGGGGCCTCTCTTACAGCATCAAATCCCCGCCGTTGATGTCCCACGACGCGCCCGTGATGTATCCCGCGGCCTCGGATGCGACGAAGCAAATCAGGTCCGCCACTTCCTCGCGCGTCCCGAGCCTGGCGATGGGGTAGCTGGCCGCGATCGCGGCCAGCTGCTCGTCGGTGGCGTGCTCGCGCGTCAGCTCCGTGTCGATCATGCCCGGGCAGATCGCGTTGACCGTGATTCCAAACGGCCCCAGCTCCTTGGCCGCGGCACGCGTGAATCCCTGAAGCCCTGCCTTCGATGCCGTGTAGTGCGCGCCGCCCAGCGTGCTCACGGTCTTCCCCGCGAGCGACGAGATGTTGATGATGCGGCCGTAGTTCCGTGCCTTCATGGCGGGAACCGCTGCCTGGGTGAGAAGGAAGGGCGCCGTCAGGTTCACTTCGATGGCGCGGCGCCACTCGTCCGCGGTGAGATCGTGGAAGCGCGTGGACTGCGCGTAGGCGGCGTTGTTGATGAGGATGTCGAGGCGTCCGAAGCGCTCCAGGACTCGTCCGACGAGTGCATCCGGCTTGTCGGTCACGTCCCCGGGCACGGCCAACGCGCGGCCACCAAGCTGACGCGCCAGCGCATCGGCTCGTTCGGAGTCCCGGACGTTCACCGCGACCGATGCCCCGCGCGCGAGGAGCCGCTCCGCGGCTGCGCGGCCGAGCCCCCGCACCGCACCCGTGATCAGCGCGACGCGGTCGTCAAAGTCATGCGGAGAGGAATTCACGACGGAGCCAATGTAGCACAGAGGTTGTGACCTGGGACGTGCTCCGTCGTAAACTCCCCGCCGAGGCCACCTGGTCCGATTCGAGGAGGGGAGCGGCGACCTTGAGCGCGAACCGACAGTTCAACTTCGTCTCGGCGGCGATCGTCCTTCTGGCAATCGTGATCGTGGTCAAGACGGCGATGCTGCAGGGCCGGTTGAGCCCCACCGTCACGTTCGTGGCCACCGCGCTGTCGAGCGCGTCCGTGATCGTTCTTCTCATCGCGGCCATCGCGGTCTGGGCCAATCTGACCTCCATCGTCGACTGGTTCCGGATACGCGTTCCGTCCGTGATTCACGACGAGGTTCTGGGGGACCTCACTTACCGCGACGGGACATGGTCCGCCCACCCTGCCCCGGGAGCCTCGGTCTGGATGTTTGGGCGGCGGAGCGGCCCCGATCCCACGCTCGTGCGAGCGGGGTCGGAGGCGTGGACGAAGGTGATTCCGCTCGAGGCCGCGGCTCGATCCTATGCCGAACGATGGGGCGTTCCCGTGGAGAAGATCGGACCCCTCAGGGGCATTCAGGCGGAGTGGACGGGCTCGAAAGGGGCTCGCCGGGTGCTCATCCTGGTTGGATTCAAGCTGATCGAGGAATCCGACGTTCTCGACGTGATCGTTCGCGACGGTGAGCCCATCGAGGTGGATATCCACTAGGAGCCGCGAATCAGGGCGCCTTTCGGCCGGACTTCGCCCTGGTCGCGATCCTCTCCTCCGCCGACGCCCACCCCGCATCGAACGGCTGTCCCTCACGGTCCAGATCGATCACGAGCGGCGCGTGGTCCGAGGGCGTGGGCTTGCCCTTCCGCGCCTCGCGATCGATCTCGGCCCAAACCAGTCGCGGCTCCAGCGGCCGCGTCACGAGCAGATGATCGATCCGCATCCCGATGTTCTTGTGGAAGTCTCCGGCGCGATAGTCCCACCACGTGTAGCGCCCAGGCTCGTCGTGATGGAGCCGGTACGCGTCCAGGAATCCGCAGCGCATGAGCGTGGCGAACGCGTCCCGCTCGCGCGGGGATACGTGCGTGCCGCCATGCGCCGCGGCCGGATTCCATACGTCGCTGTCCGAAGGAGCGACGTTGAAGTCGCCGCCGATCACGAGCGGGTCCTCCGGACTGGAGACCTCGCAGACCCAGCGCGCCAAGCGGTCGTACCAGAGGAGCTTGGCCTCGTAGAACCGCGATCCCACGGCGCGTCCGTTCGGCGCGTACACGCTCACCACACGGACGTCGCCGCAGCGCGCCGCGATCATCCGCGCTTCCGCAAGCGGCTCGTCATCTCCCGCATCGGCCGTCTCGGCGGGATGCATCGCCTCGCCGAAATTGGTGACGACATCGGCGATGCCGAGGCGACTCGCGATGGCCACGCCGTTCCAGCGTCCCTCGCCGTGATGCGCGAGCTCGTAACCGAGGCCCTGGAATACGGCCGTAGGCGCATCCGCGTCCTTCAGCTTGGTCTCCTGCATCAGGAGGACGTCCGGCTTCGCACGATCGAGCCACCATACAACCTTCTCGAGGCGGGCTTTGAGGGAGTTCACGTTCCACGTCGCGATGCGCATCGGTCGAATGTACCCCGCCACGCCCCGTGCCGCAAAGCGACGGACCGCACGACCATGGGCCTTCCCTTCCCCCTGGCCCGGCGCGTTA
>DATJGP010000129.1:0-29850 GCA_035494915.1 Candidatus Eiseniibacteriota bacterium
CTTCTCCATCGCCATGATCTGGCACGGGTCGGGATCGAAGTACTCGACCAGTCGCGGCGCCGAGTAGGCGTCGAGATGATCCACCACCGCCTTGTCCCCGATGTGAATCTGCTGCTTCGCGATCGACGTCGGCACCGGGACCACCACCGCGAACTCCTCGGGGTTCCCCTTGAAATCGTTCACCATCGTGAGCACCGTGCGGTCCTCGTCGCGGACCATGACGACCTTCGACGCCTTGTTGAAGATCTTCGCGTCCCCGCGAGCGACGTAGAAGCCGCAGAAGCAGTCGGCCCTAGGCGCCCAGAGCGCGAGCGCGGACAGGAACAGGCAGGGGACCATGAGGCGTTTCATGCACGACTCCTTTGGCGCGACCGCCCACCACGGGACGCGACCAGTCGTAGCGCGCGCCCGGGAGGATGCGATCGATGAGAGGGACGGCGGCCGACCAGACCGCGTACGACCAGAGCAATCCGTTGGTCCGGTAGAGGACGAACTGCACGAATCCGGCCCCCAGCGCGACGAGCGCGGCGAAGAGGATGCGTCCGGCGCGGGAGTCGGGCGTGGTCTTGGGGTCCGAGATCATGTGGAACGCGAAGATGAGGAGCGTGCCGCTCTGGAGCTGGTGGTAGGGGATGGTCATCGGCTGCCCCAGCCAGAGCGCGCGCCCCATCAAGACCGCGCCCCAGGCGGCGAGGAACGCATAGGCCACGTCGCCGCGCGCCGCCCGGTTCACGACGAGCCCGCCGAGCCCCACCACCAGGAAGCCGAAGAACGCGACGCTGCCCCACTGTCCGGGAGAGACCCAGAACCCGGGGCACACGATCAGCATGAAAACGAGCGCGAAGTTGGTCGGATTCCAGACGTGCTTCCCCTTCCAGCGGAGCACGAACTTGCTCGAGATCGCCACCACCGCCGTGAGCGCCCCCAGGAGCGGGTGGCTGGTTCGAGCCAGGAAACAGAGCCCGAGGCCGGAGATCAGCGCGCTCTTGGAGTCGAACTTGGGAAGCCCCCAGATCCGCGTGCAGGCGTACTGGGTGCCCAGGGCGGCGCCCAGGGTGAGCGCGATCTGGAAGGGGGACGTGCCGAAGCGGAACCAGATCAGGGAATAGAGGACGAGGCAGGAGAGTGCCACGATCTGGTAGTAGCGCGGGTCGATGCGACGTGATGCGGTCGTGTTCATCGCAGTGTCCTACGCCCGGCCGTGCGCGGCTATTCCGGGGAAAAACGAACCGGCCCCTTGCTTTGGGCGGGGGGCCGGGGGACACTGCGACTCCAAAAGTCTATACCCGGGTCCTCGGGGCGGCAAGGGACCACTCGTCTCGTCGCCGCTACTACCAAGGTAGCTCTATCGAGCCACCCTCCCCGGGACGACAATGCGACTGTTCATCGTTTGGCTGGTGGGGCCCTTTGCGATCAGGGCGAACCAAGGATCGTGTAAGGAGGTCCAGCCGTGAACCACGCAGGTACGGGTCGGCCGTGGCCCTTCACTCGCGGCAAGCGCATTCGAACCGTCGTAGTCCTAGTCGCGGCCCTCGGGGTCGCGGGTGCAGGCGCGGCCCAGGCACAACCCGGCGACGCCGCGGGCTCGCTGTGGGGGAGCGCCTCCGTGGACTCCCTCGCGGCCACGGCCGCGTACGTGGGCATGAGCCAGTGCGTCGAGTGCCACGACACGGTCGCCGACAAGTTCGAGCCAAACCCCCATCACAACGCCCACGTGGACTCGCATCCGGCGGGAACGACCGTCCAGTGCGAGAGCTGCCACGGGCCCGGCTCGCTCCACGTCGAGGCGGCGGGGGACGAAAAGGACCCGAAGTTCTATGCGATCCGGAACTTCAAGTACATGAAGCCGTCCGCACAGGCCGAGGTCTGCCGCGCCTGCCACATGAATGGCGAGCAGGTGCACTGGGACCAGAGCGCGCACGCGCGCAACGACGTCGCCTGCCAGTCCTGCCACAGCATCCATGACGCGAAGTCCGAAGGCGGGAAATTCCTGCTGCGCGAGGCGCGCGCCACCCAGCTCTGCGTCACGTGCCATTCGGACAAGCGGACCGAGCTCGCGCACACGGCGCACATGCCGCTGCGTGAGGGTGGGATGGACTGTTCCGATTGCCACAATCCCCACGGATCGATCGGGCCGCACATGATCCGGGGCGTGTCCAACAACGACCTCTGCACCAAGTGCCACATGGACAAGCGGGGGCCGATGCTCTGGGAGCATCCGCCGGTGCGCGAGAACTGCGTCACCTGCCACCGGCCGCACGGCTCCAACAACGACAAGGTGCTCGCGTCGAAGCGTCCCTTCCTGTGCCAGCAGTGCCACATCGCATCGCGGCACCCGAGCACGCTCTACGACCGGCCGGATCTCCAGAGCAACCGTCTGTTCAATCGGTCGTGCACGAACTGCCACACCCAGATCCATGGCTCCAACCATCCCTCGGGCAAGACGTTCCTGAGGTAGAGGGAGGCGGACGATGAGACGGTCGATGTGGTTGGCGGCGACTCTCGCCGCAGGTGCGGTCCTCGCGGGATGGAGCGCAGCCGCCCGGGCGGACGGATACGTCACCGGCGGTACGCAGTGGTGGTACCAGTCGCAGGAGGAGGCGAAGTATCAGGAGTTCCGCGAGGTGCCGCAGGGGCTCTTCATCGAGTCGTTCCTGTACCGGAATCCGCTCCTGGGCGGCCGTGTGCGGGCGTGGGGCTCGAACCTGCTGCGCTCCGACGAATACATCGCGGGTGATTACCACAAACCGAAGTGGACCGCCGAGGTGAGCTATCGGGAGACGCCGCATAACCTGAGCTTCGTCTCCAGCACCGGATTCGCGTTCCACGAGCCCGGCCTCCAGGTCGTGCCGGACGCGCTCCAGGCCGCCATCCAGACCAACGATGGTCCGGGCGACTCGACGGCCTTCGTGTCGACCATGACGGACTATCTGAACCACGCCCGGCCGCAGGACCTCGGCTTCAGAACCGACGTCCTCAAGGCGCGGCTCAAAGATCGGCCGGGGGCGGGATTCCGCTTCGAGATCACGGGGTCTCGGCGGAACCGGTCGGGCTACAAGGCCTACGGCGGCAGCTTCGGATTCAGCAACGTGGTCGAGACCGCGGAGCCGATCCGGCAATCCATGGCCAACGGCGAGGCGCGTCTCACGTACACGAAGAAGCGAATGACGCTGGAGGGGATCCTCGGCCTCTCCGCATTCGACAACCACATCAGCACGCTGACCTTCGACAATCCGACGCGCCTCACGGATTCGGTCGCCGCGCCGAGCCAGGGCCGGATCGATCTCTATCCGGACAACCGGCAGTGGCGTGCCGGATTCAATCTCGCGTACCAGCTGGGGCGCCGCTCGTCGCTCGACGGCGCGTTCGAGTACGCGCAGACGAAGCAGAACGATCCTTGGTTGCCCTACACCATCAACTCCGCGCTCTTCGCGCGCACGGACAGCTTCCCGCTTCCCGGGACCAATACGGACGGCAAGGCGAACCTCACCACGATCAACCTGAGGTTCACCACGCATCCGCTGTCGCGCCTGGGAGCGACGCTCCGCTTCCGCGATCACAAGTACGACAACAAGACTCCCGAGTGGACGTTCGCGGGGCAAGCGCCCTTCGACGGCTCCTGGAACGGGACGCCAGTGACGACGGAACCGTTCGGGAGCGAGCAGCTCGTCTCGGGCGCGGACGTGGACTGGAGCCCCACACGGCAGGTGGGCGTCTACGGCACGGTGGAGTTCACGCATCGCGAGCACACCTTCCGTGAGATCGCGGCGGACAACGAGCTGGCGGGCGAGGGGAAGATCGTCCTCAGGCCCAGGACCTGGCTGACGGCGATCGGGCGCTATCGCTACGGCGATCGCGATGCGGACGCGCTCAACATCGAGCACTACCAGACGGACACCGGCGCGTTCGAGGAACAGCCGGGACTCCGGCGCTTCGACGTCGCGTCGCGCATCCAGAATCTGGGCGAGGCAAGCCTCTCCTGGACCGGCATCTCGCCGCTGGCGCTGTCGCTCAACTACCGGTATCTCCGAAACGAGTATCACGAGACGCCGCTCGGGCTGCAGGACGACCTGCAGCGGTCGGCGGCGGTGGACCTGGTCTACTCGCCGAACGACAAGTTCGACATCGAGGGGACCTTTGGATACTCGTGGATCTACACGAACCAGGCGTCGCGCACGTCCAACACGGGCGTGCCGCTCCAGGCGGACTCCTTGAACTGGCGCGCGCGTCTCTACGACGAGATCGCGAGCGCGACCGGGGACATCGGCTGGCACGCGACGAAGAAGGTGGAGGTCACCCTCTCCGGCTTCTACGAGCGGTCGCCTGGCACCTACAGGCTCACGAGCACCAAGCTGACCCCTCCGGCGCAGAACCTGCCGGGCACGTGGTATCGCCGCGATGGAGTGGGCACGGAAGTCCGGTACGCGCTCACTCAGGTGGCGGACGTCGCGGCCCGGTGGTCCTGGGAGGAGTACGACGCCAACGATTGGGCGTCGCAGGACATTCCGCTCCTCCTCGTCACGGGAGCGCCGCCCCGCCAGACGCGGGCGTTCTTCATGGGTGACAACGCGCTCGATTACGTCGCCAACGCGGTGTCGCTGGTGATCACGCGGAGGTTCTGACCCAAGGTCCCCTCCGCCGGGCGGCCTGCGGGGCCGCCCCCTTCGGGGTCCGGCGCCAGCGCGCCGGGCCCCCGCTTTTGCAGCCCCCTGATGCCTGCCTGCCCCATTTTTGCTAGGTTCTAAGGCTACCGGCACCCGCTCCTCCCATATTCAACCCTTGGGGATCGCCATGATCCGCCCACACCGTGTCCCGTCGTTCGTCGCGGGGGCCCTCGTCCTCGCGTGCGCAGGCTTCACAGGGCCCGCCTTGGCCATCCAGCAGACGTCCACCTTCTCCATCGTCGCCTACGACTCGGTGACCCAGGAGCTGGGCGTGGCGGTGCAGTCCAAGTACTTCTCCGTGGGGACCGCGGTGCCGTGGGTCAAGGCGGGCGTGGGCGCGGTCGCGACGCAGGCGAACGTGAACGTGGCGCTCGGCCCGCAGGCGCTCGCGCTCCTCGCGACGGGCATGTCGTCCGCGGATGTCATGCGCGCGCTCGCGGCCACGGACACGTCCTGGGCCGGCCGCCAGGTGGGAATCGTCGACGCGCAGGGCCGCGCGGTGAACTGGACCGGGCCGCGCTGCATGGATTGGGCGGGCGGTGAGACGGGCCCCGGCTTTGCCGTGCAAGGGAACATCCTCGCCGGGCCGGCCGTGACGGCCGGCATGGCGAAAGCCTACCGCGAGACGAAGGGGGAGATGGCCGAGCGGCTGATCGCAGCCCTCGAGGCGGCGCAGGCCGCGGGCGGCGACAAGCGCGGCATGCAGTCGGCGGCGCTCATGATCATGCGGCCGAGCACGACGCATCCCCAGTACAACACGCGCTACATCGATCTCCGGATCGAGGACCACAAGACGCCGATCAAGGAGCTCCGGCGCGTTTGGAACATCTTCGAGGGATTTCACCTCGCAAACGCGCACCTCGACTTCGCCGACGAGTACGACGCCGAGGGCCGCCACGACCTGGCCAGGCTCGAGCGGGACCGCGTGGGTGAGAGCATGCAGCGCGCGCTCAAGCGGAACGACAGGGACGTGTCGCTCCTGAACGGTCTCGCCTGGGCGTGCGCCACGCACGACATGTTCCTTGGCGACGCCGTCGAGGCCGCGAAGCGCGGCTCCGCGATCGAGCCGCGTAATGTCGACGTCTTGGACACGCTCGCCGAGGCGTACTTCCGGGACGGCCAGGCGGCCAAGGCGGTCGAGGTGGAGAAGCGGGCGGCGTCGATCGACACGAAGAGCGTCTACCTGAAGCAGCAGATCGAGCGCTTCCAGAAGGGACCGGTGCAGTGATCCACGGCCGGCGGCTCGGCGCTGCCGCGCTCGTTCTCTCGGCACTCCTGATCCCCGCGCTCGCGCACGCCACCTTCTCCATCGTCGCCTACGACTCGACGACGCAGGAGCTGGGCGTGGCGGTCCAGTCTCGCGCGTTCAGCGTGGCGGAAGCGGTGCCGTGGGCCGAAGCCGGCGTCGGCGGCATCGCGACCCAGGCGTCCACCAACGAGTCGTTCGGTCCGCTCGGCCTCGACATGCTCCGGAAGGGAATGGCGGCCCCCGACGTCGTCCGCGCGCTCGTCGATTCCGACAGCGGGCAGACCCACCGCCAGCTCGGCGTGGTGGACGTGCACGGCGCGAGTGCGGCCCACACCGGGAAGGACTGCTCCTCGTGGGCGGGGCACCGGACGGGCTACGGCTATTCCATTCAGGGGAACATCCTCGCGGGGGAGGCGGTGGTTGCGGACATGGAGCGCGCGTTCCTCAACACGCCCGGGGAGCTCGCGGCGCGCCTCTTGGCCGCCCTCGACGCGGGACAGGCCGCCGGAGGGGACAAGCGCGGCATGCAGTCGGCAGCGATCCTCGTGGTGCGTCCGAGCGATGAATTCCCGGAGTACCGGACGCGCTACATCGATCTCCATGTCGAGGACAGCAAGTCGCCCATCCAGGAGCTTCGGCGCGTGTTTCAGATCCACGAGGCGACCAAGCTGGCCGAGGCGCATCTTCGCTACGCCGAGGCCTACGAGAAGGCGGGCCGGAAGGATCTGGCCCAGATGGAGCGGACGCGCGTGGGCGAAGCGCTCAAGCGCGCCCTCGCGCGCGGAGAGAACGACGCGTCGAACCTGAACGGGCTCGCGTGGACGTGTGCCGAGAACGGCGTGTTCCTGCCCGAGGCGCTCCAGGCCGCCGAGCGCGCGGTCAAGCTCGAGCCCAAGGACACGGGCATCCTGGACACTCTGGCGGAGATCCATTTCAAGATGGGGGACCAGGCCAAGGCCGTGGAAGTCGAGTCCCGCGCCCTGGCCCTCGCGCCCAACGATTCCTATCTGACCCAGCAGCTCGCGCGCTTCCGCGCGGGCGGTGCGAAGTAGCAAACGAAAGGGAGAACGCCATGCAGACCCGCCGTCCGCTGAAGCCCGAGGATCTCTTCGATCTCAAATTCGTCGACGCCGTCACGCTCTCACCGGACGGCGCGAACGCCGTCTACCAGGTGCGGACGATCGACGTCGAGAACGACAAGTACCAGTCCCATCTCTGGCTCCTGCCGCTCCAGGGCGGGGAGCCGCGCCGCATCACGTTCGGCGAGCACCGGAACGGTGGCGCCACGTTCAGTCCCGACGGTCGCTGGCTCGCGTTCCTTTCCGACCGCAAGGACAAGAAGAGCCAGATCTATCGACTCCCGCTCGATGGCGGCGAGGCCGAGCGCCTGACGGACCTCGACGGCTCGCTCGCGGGGCTCGCGTACTCCCCCGACGGCTCGAAGATCTCGTTCGTCTACACGCCGACCGACCCGGTCGAGCTGGGCCATCTCCCAGGGAGCGTGCCGCTCAAGAAGGCGAACGAGGCGAAGGCCGAGAAGAAGGACCTGCCCGCCAAGACGTTCATGCACATCAAGACGATGCGCTACAAGTTCGACGGCCAGGGCTTCCTGCCGCAGGGCCGGGCGCACGTCCACGTGCTGGACCTCGCGACGCGCCAGGTGCGCGCGCTCACGAGCGGTGCGGCGGATCACGACGCGCCGGTCTGGTCTCCGGATGGGAAGTGGCTCGCGTTCTCCGCGAACCGGCACCCCGACAACGACTACAACTACTACGTCGAGATGGACGTCTGGGTGATGCCGTCCGAAGGCGGTGAGCCGCGCAACCTGACACCGCAGCCGGGCGTCGCGACGTCGCCCGTGTGGTCGCCGGACGGGACCACGATCGCGTTCCTCGGCCATCAGCACAAGGACGACTGGTGGGGCTGGTACAACGCGCACCTCTGGACGGTGCCGGCCCAGGGAGGCGAGCCCATCGATCTCATGAAGGGCGTCGACGTCATGGGCTTCGACGTGATGGGGAGCGACCTGAGCGACTTCCACGGGTCGATGCGTCCGATCTGGAGCCGCGACGGCTCCTCGATCTACCTCCCGGTCACGGAAGGCGGCTCGGTGCCGCTCTGCGCCGTTCCGGCCAAGGGGGGCAACCTCGAGCGCCTCACGACGGGAGCGCACCGGATCGCGGACGCCTGCGGCGCCCGCGGGAGCGACGACCTCGTCGTGCTCCTCCAGGGGCACAAAGACGCGGGCACCATCGCCCGCTTCTCGCCGAAGACCAGGACGCTCACACCGCTGGTGGAGCCGAACAAGGCGCTCTTCGATCAGCTCACGATCGTCGAGCCCACGGAGATGTGGGTCACGTCGCCGAAGGGGCACAAGGTGCAGGCGTGGGTCCTGAAGCCGCCGGGGGCGGATCCCAAGGCGAAGCATCCGGCCATTCTCGAGATCCACGGCGGCCCGCGCGTCCAGTGGGGCGCGTGCTACTTCCACGAGTTCCAGATGTTCGCGAACGCGGGCTACTACGTCATCTTCTCCAACCCGCGCGGCGCCCTCGGCTACGGCGAGGCGCACTCGCAGGCGATCGTGAAGGACTGGGCCGGCCCGGCCTACGACGACCTGATGATGGTGGTCGACGAGGCGTTGAAGCAAAATCCGGAGATCGATCCGGCGCGCCTCGGCGTGACGGGCGGCTCGTACGGCGGGTACATGACCAACTGGATCGTGGGCCACACGGATCGCTTCCGCGCGGCGCTCACGCAGCGAAGCGTGGTCACGATCTCGACCCTCCTCCTCGCGAGCGACGATCTCGGCGGCTCGCCCACCGAGTTCGGGGATGAGCCGTGGCACATGACGTCGGAGATCCTCTGGAAGCAGTCGCCGCTCGCCTACGCCGAAAAGGTGACGACGCCGCTCATGATCACGCACAGTCTTCAAGACTTCCGCTGCGCCATCTCGGAGGCGGAGATCCTCTACAAGACCCTGAAGGCGCTCCGGAAGGAAGTGGAGCTCGTGCTGTTCCCAGGCGAGAGCCACGGCCTCTCGCGCGGCGGCACGCCGTCGCGCCGGCTCGCCCGGCTCCACATCATGCGCGACTGGTTCCACCGCCACCTGGTCGACGGCTCGCCGAAGAAGGCCGAGGCCAAGTCCGAAGCCGCCATGGCGGCGGTTCGCTGAGCGAGGTGCGTGGAGCTTAAAGGCCGCGCCGTCCTCCTGACCGGCGCGTCGGGGGGGATCGGGCGTGCCACCGCGCTCCGGCTCGCGCGCCTGGGCAGCCGCGTCGGCGTGATGGCGCGCGGCGAGTCCGCGGTCCGCGCGCTGGCCGAGGAGGTCGCGGCGGCGGGGGGCGAAGCTCTGGCCATCCAGGGGGACGTGCGCTCCCAGGCGGACGCGGAGCGGGCCGTCACCGCGATGGTCGGGCGCTTCGGCGGTCTCGACGCCCTCGTGAACAACGCCGGTCTCGGCTACCTTCGCGCCGTGGACGAGGCGACCGACGCCGAGATCGATGAGATGATCGAGACCAATCTCGTCGGCGTGATCCGCATGACTCGGGCCGCGCTCCCCAAGCTCCTCGCCCGTCCGGGGAGCGCGCTCGTGAACGTGGCCAGCTACGCCGGCAAGGTGGGCGCCCCCTACTACTCGTTCTACGCGGCCACCAAGTTCGCGGTGGTCGGGCTCACCGAGGCCTGGCGGCGCGAGCTCGGACCGCGCGGGCTCCGCGTCACGCTGCTCCTGCCGGCCGCGGTCGAGACCGGCTTCATCGACAAGGCCGGTCGCGATCGGGCGCTCGGCCTCGGTCCCGCGGGGACGATCCTCCGGCCGGAGCAGGTGGCGGCCGGGATCGAGCGCGCGCTCCGGAGCCATCCGCCCCAGATCTACCTCCCGGCCCGGAACCGGGCGCTCGCGATGCTGAATTCCGCACTCCCGAGCTTCTCCGATCGCATCGTGAACGCGCTTTTCCGTTATCCTAGGAGTCGATGATCCAACCCGACCCCGAAACGAATCGGCCACAGGCCCGGAGCGACGCCTCCAAGGCCGCGTGGCCGCAGTTTCGTTCCCGAGGCGACACCACCCCGTCCACCGGGCGCCGCAAGATCTGCCTCAGTCTCTCCGGCGGCGGCCTCTCCGGCGCGTTCTACGAGATCGGCTGCCTCGCCGCGCTCGACGACTTCCTCGGCTTCGACTTCTCGAGCACCGGCTTCGACATCTACATCGGCGTGAGCGCGGGCGCCTCCGTGGCCGCGATCCTCTCGAAGGGAATCCCCGCGCGGAAGGTCTACTGGGGACTGCTCACCGACGCCGATCCCGCGCTCCAGTTCCGCCGCGGAGACATGTACGACGTGAACCGCTGGGCCATCCTCCGCTCGTTCCTCAAGATCACCTGGTCCATCCCCGGCTACTTCGTGCGGCGGGTGAAGGGCGGGCAGCGACCGTCTCCGTTCGACTTCATGCACTACATCGAGGAGCGGCTCCCGGCCGGCTTGTTCGCGCTCGACAACTTCCAGTCCTTCTTCACGAGCGTCCTCGAAGCGCACGGCAAGTCCGGGGACTTCGCGGATCTCGAGAAGGAGCTCTACATCCCTGCCACGGATCTGGACCTCGGCACCCGGCGCATCTTCTCGAACGTGGATGGCTCCACGTGCAAGATCGGGGACGTGGTCGCCGCGTCCTCGGCGATCCCGCTGCTCTTCCGCCCGGTGCGGATCGACGGGCGCGACTACATCGACGGCTCCACCGGAAAGGTGGCGCACATCGACGTGGCCGTGCGCGCGGGAGCGTCGACGATCCTCATCATCAATCCCCTGGTCAACATCTCGAACGACCGGCAAACGGTCTGCCTGCCGCGCGGCGACGGACGCTGCGCCACCATCCGCGAGAAGGGGATGTCCTTCATCCAGGACCAGGCCTCGCGCATCGAGACGCGGGTGCGGCTCGACGGCGAGATCCGCCGGTGCCAGGTGGAGTACCCGAGCGTGAAGCTCTACCGCATCGAGCCCTCGTCGAGCGAGCCGATGATGTTCCTCCACCACACCATGAGCTACACCGAGCGGGAGGCCATCCTCCGTTACGGCTACACCTCGATGACCGCGATCCTGCGCCGCCGGCGCGCGGTGATCGAGGATCTGATGCAGTTCCACGGGCTCAATCCTCCCGACGAGATCTCCGTCGGAGGCTGACGCCCCCGGCCCCACGCTGTACCCTTGAACGATGGCCCTCGATCCCATTCAGGCCCGGCTCACGCGGGGCGACATCATCCTGCTCGACGGCGCCATGGGCACCGAGCTCGAGAGGCTGGGCGTCTCCACCTCGCTTCCCTTATGGAGCGCGCAGGCGTTGCTGGATGCGCCCGATAAGGTGCGCGAAGTGCACGAGACCTACATCCAGGCGGGCGCGGACGTGATCACGTCGGCCACGTTCCGCACGACGCCGCGCTCACTGAAGAAGGCAGGGCTCGAAGCGGAGGCGGATCGTCTGACGGCGCTCGCCGTGGACCTGGCCAAGCAAGCGCGGGATCGCGTGGCGGGAGGGCGTGACGTCCGCGTGGCGGGATCGATGGCGCCCTTGGAGGACTGCTATCGCCCGGAGCGATCGCCGGCGGCGCCCGATGCGGAGAAGGAGCACCGCGATCAGGCGGAGCGCCTCGCCCGCGCGGGGGCGGAGCTCTTGCTCATCGAGACCATGGGGACCGCCGCGGAGGCCGCGGCCGCCGTGCGCGCGGCGCGCGCGACCGAGCTTCCGGTCTGGATCAGCTTCCTGTGCAAGAGCGGCACCGAGCTCTATAGCGGCGAGCCCTTGGCCGCTGCGGTGCGCCTCGTGACCACCCTCGCGCCCGACGCGGTGCTGGTCAACTGCGTGCCCGTCGCGATCGCGACCGAGTGCCTCGAGGTGATGGGGCGCGCCACCGCGCTCCCGTACGGCTGTTACGCCAACGCCGGCTCGCCCGACCTCGGACGGAGCACGTGGTGCTTCGATCCCGAGATGACCCCCGACCGCTTCGCCGACGCCGCGGCCGGATGGGTGCAGCTCGGCGCGCAGATCGTGGGGGGCTGCTGCGGCACCGGCCCCGATCACACCCGCGCCCTGCGCGACGCGCTTCCGCCGGTGTTGATGGAATGACCGAGCCCAGCGCCTCGATGCCCACGCCTTCTGCCGCGCCCCCTGGCCCTGCGCTCCGCCCGGCCGCGAGCGTGATCGCCGTTCGCCGCGGCTCGCCGGATCTGTTGCTGTGGGTCCGCCGGTCCGAGGCGAATCCCTTCCTCGGCGGCTTCCATTCGTTCCCCGGAGGACGGTGGGCCAAGGAAGACGGGCCGATGCCGGACGATCCCGAGGCCGCGCTTCCGACGATGGCTCGCTGCGCCGCGCGGGAGCTGTTCGAGGAGACGGGGCTCTTGCATGGATTCCGCGGTGCGTTGCCCGCGCTGGACGAGCAGCGCCGCGTTCGCAAGGCAGTGCTCGACGGATCCATGTTGTTCTGGCCGACCGTGAAGGAGTGGGGACTCGACTTCGATCAGTCGAGCTACGTTCCCTGCGGCCGCTGGATCACCCCGCACTTCAGCCGGGCGCGCTTCAACACGCAGTTCTTCCTGCTCCTGTTCGAAGGCACTCCGCCCGAGGTCGATGTCTGGCCCGGGGAGCTGGAGTCGGGCGGCTGGATCGCCCCCCGCGTCGCACTCCGAGAGTGGGAGGACGAGAAGATCGTCCTCGCCATGCCCACGCTCTACACGATCCGCGTGCTCGCCGAGGGCTCGCATGGTTTGCCGGCGCGGCTCCACGCGATTCCCGAAGCGAACGGCGTTCCGTCACGGCATGTCCACGTGCGTCCCGCGATCACGATGATCCCCATGAGGACCGAGACGATCCCGCCCGCGACCCACACGAACGCGGTGGTGGTCGGCGATGGGGACGTCGTGATCGTGGATCCGGGCTCCGATGCCGAGGACGATCTGGAAGCGCTCCATCGGGTGGTGGAGGAGCACCTCGGCCCCGGCGGGCGGGTGCGCGCGGTGCTGTTGACGCACGCGCATCGCGATCACATCGGCGGCGTGGAGGCGGTGCGGAAGCGGTATGGCGCGCCGGTCTGGGGACATGCGCTCGTCGGAGACCGCGTGCCGCTCGATCTGGTGATGGTCGACGGAGACGTCATCGACCTGCCGGGGCGGAATCACCGGCTCCTTCGCGTCATGGAGACACCGGGGCACTCGCGCTCTCATCTGGCGTTCTTCGAAGAGGAGTCCCGGACGCTGATTGCGGGCGATCTGGTTTCGGGCTTGAGCACGGTCGTGATCGCGCCCCCCGACGGCGACATGCGCGCGTATCTGAAATCGCTCGAGCGGGTGCGCGCGCTTGGGGCCCGAACCCTGGTGCCCGGACACGGACCGCCGAATCGCGGCGTCGATCAGATGCTCGCGGAGCGGATCCAGCACCGCGCCTTGCGCGAGCGACGCGTGCTGGAATCGCTCGCGGATGGACCGCTCGCGCAGGACGCGCTCAGGGTCTGCGTGTACGCGGACACGCCGGAGGCCGATCCGCGGCTGGCCGCCCTCACGCTCGAGGCGCACCTCGCGAAGCTGGAAGGGGAGGGGCGGGTACGGCGCGACGGTGGACTCGTCGCGCTGGCGGGCGGTGGATCGCGCGAGAGCCGTGACGCACCCGGGCGCGACGATGCCTGACGCCTTGGCCCTCGTCCATTCCTACCCTGTCGTCGCATTCGACATGGACGGAGTGCTCCTGGATTCCTTCCGCTGCTGGTGGGAGCTTTTGAACGACGCGCTGCGCGAGCACGGAAAGCCTCCTCTGACCCGCGAGCAGTTCGAGATGACGTGGGGGCAGGATGTCGAGGCCGACCGGCGCATGTTCTTCCCGGAGTGGTCCGCCGCGCAGATCATGACCCACTACCAGAGCGCGCTGCCGAAGTTCGCTGCCATGGTCGACGTGGAGCCTGACGCGGCAGCCACCCTCGCGGCGCTGCGGCGCCAGGGAAAGAAGCTCGCCGTGGCGACGAACTCGCCGATGGCGATCGCGACGAATCTCCTCGAGGGAGCATCGCTCGCGAAGTACTTCGACGTCATCGCGGGCGTGGATCTGGTGGCCGAAGGGAAGCCCGCGCCCGATCTGTTGCACCTGATCGCGCGCGAGACCGGAGTCCCTCCGGCGGAGATGGCCTACGTGGGTGACTCGATGTTCGACGAGGGCGCGGCTCGAGCTGCCGGTGCGTTCTTCATTGGATACTTGCGGCCGGGGGACGCCAGGATCGAGCGGCTGGGAGATCTGATCGCGGAGTGATCCGCCGCAGCCCAGCCCCGGGGCATGTGGCCCGGGTCGACTTGCGACGTCGCAACCTCAGTACTTCGCCAGATCCCTCAACGCCTGGGTGATTCCGTCCACCTGGGGCAGGATCGCGTCCTCGAGATCGGGCGCGTAGCCGACCGGCGTGTCCGTGGCCCCAATGCGCCGCACGGGTGCATCCAGCGAATCGAAGTGGTGCTCCGCGATCACGGCGGCGATCTCGCCGCCGAAGCCGGCGGTGAGCACGTCCTCGTGGAGCACGAGCACGCGCGCCGTCTTTTCCACCGTCCGGCGGATCGCCTCGCGGTCGAACGGGACCACGGTCCGAAGATCGATGACCTCGACGCTGATCCCCTCGGCCTCCAGCCTCTGCGCCGCCTGCATCGCGCGATTCACCGTCGCTCCCCAGGTGATCACCGAGATGTTCGAGCCCTCGCGCGCGACGCGCGCCTTTCCGAACGGCACCATGTAATCCGGGCCGGGGTAGGGGCCCTTGGCGTAGGGCTGGCGGTAGATGTTCTTGTGCTCCAGGAACAGCACGGGGTCGTCGCAGCGAATCGCCGTCCGCAGCAATCCATTCGCATCCTGCGCGGTCGACGGGAACGCGATCCTCAACCCGGGGCAATGGGCGAAGATGCTCTCGCCCGACTGGCTGTGGTAGATCGAGCCGCCCTGGAGATAGCCGCCGGTCGCGACGCGGATCACCAGGGGGCATGAGAAGTCGCCGTTCGAGCGCCAGCGCATCATGGTGAGCTCGTTCCGGATCTGCATCATCGCGGGCCAGATGTAGTCGAAGAACTGGATCTCGACGACCGGCTTGATGCCGCGCGTGGCCATGCCGATGGCGCGCCCGACGATGTTCGCCTCCGCCAGCGGCGAGTTGAAGACGCGCGTCTTGCCGAACTTCTTCTGAAGCCCCGCCGTGACCTTGAACACGCCTCCCTTGCCGGGGACGCTCTCGAGGTTCTGCTCGCGCGTCGCGTCGGCCACGTCCTCGCCGAACATCACGATCCGGCCGTCGCGCTCCATCTCGTCCCGAAGGCAGCGGTTGATCAAGGTCACCATCGTCTCGGGCTGGCCCTCGGGCTTCGGCTCCGTCTCGAACGCCGCGCTCGAAGGATCCACCGTAGGCGAATACAAATGATCGTAGATCGTCTCGGGCTTCGGCTTCGCGGCGGCGAGAGCCTGCGCCTCAGCTTCGGCGATCTCGGCATCCACGTCCTTCTGGATCTGCGCGATCGTCTCCTCGGACGCGATGCCCTCGCGCACGAGATACTTCGGATAGGTCAGCACCGGATCGCGGCGCGCCTCTTCCTCGCGCTCGTGCGACGGCTTGTAGGAAACCTCGTCGTCCGACATCGAGTGCCCGTACGGACGGATCACCATCGCGTGGAGGAGCACCGGGCCCTTGCCCGCGCGCATGTGCTGCGCCGCTTCCATGACCGCCTGGTAGGACGCGATGGGATCGGTGCCGTCGACGCGCATCACGCGGAGGCCGGGCACGCTGCTCATGCAGCGGCCGATGTCGCCCCCCGGCGTCTGCGCCTCGACCGGGACCGAGATCGCGTACTGGTTATCGGTGATGAGGAACAGGACCGGCGCGGCGCCGGTCGCGGCGGAGTTGATGGCCTCCCAGAACTCGCCCTCGCTCGTGGTGCCGTCGCCGGCGGAGACGTAGGTGACCTCGTCCTTGTACGCGGGACGCCGGTCGCGAATCTGGTCGAGCACGGTCAGCAGCCGTCCGCCCTCGGCGCATCCGACCGCCTGGAGGAACTGCGTGCCGGTGGGACTCGACTGCGACACCACGTTGGCGCGCTTGAGGCCCCAGTGGCTCGGCATCTGCCGTCCGCCGGAGTTGGGATCTGCCGCGGCGCCCACGGCTTCGTAGAGGATCTCGACCGGCGTCATGCCCAAGGCGAGCATGAGCGCGCGGTCGCGATAGTAGGGATAGAACCAGTCGTAGCCCTTCCGGAGCGCTTTCCCCGCCGCCACCAGCACCGCCTCGTGCCCGGCACCGCTGATCTGGAAATAGATCAGGTTTTGCTTCTTCAGCTTGATCTCCTCGTCGTCGAGCTTCCGCGAGAGGAGCATGAGGCGGTACATATCGACCAGCTCGGACCGGCTGAGACCGGTGGCCGTAGGGCTATCGACTCGGAGTGCCACTGGAACTCCTCCTGGCTGCGGGATTTGCGACTTGAGCCCGCCCATTATACCGTACTGGGATGGATGCCGCTCAGAGAACCGTCGAGGCCGTCTCCTGCCCCGGGCCGGAGGGCCCCCTGGAGGGGCTCTGGTCCGATCCGGGGAAGGGTCTCGCGCCCGCCGTCATCTGCCATCCCCATCCGGCCCACGGCGGGTCGATGCACTCGAAGGTGGTCCACACGGTCTACAAGGTGCTCCATGCCGCGGGCCATCCCACGCTGAGGTTCAACTTCCGCGGCGTGGGCCAGAGCGCGGGCTCGTACTCCGGCTGGGACGGCGAGGTGGAGGACGTGGCCGCGGCCGCCGCCTTTGCGCGCGGGCGCACGGGCGCGGGTCCTCTGTGGCTCGCCGGGTTCTCGTTCGGGTCCTGGGTCGGATCGATCTGGGCGCTCCGGGATGGCAAGGTCGAGCGGTTCATCGGGCTCGGCATGCCGGTGAGCACCAACATCGACGGCCGCACGTTCGATTACCTCGATCGCCCGCCCGCGCCGATGCTGATCGTGCAGGGCTCGCGCGACCAGTACGGCTCCAAAGAGGGAATTCTCGCGCTCGCGGAACGGCTCCGCGCGAAGGGACCGGTGGAGGTTCGATTCGTCGAGGGGGCCGATCATTTCTTCACGGGACATCTGACTCAACTGGCCGACGCGCTTCGCGACGGCCTGGGAGCGTTATGAGCGACTCGAAGGACAAGGTAGCGATCGTGACCGGCTCGACGAAGGGCATCGGCCTCGCGATCGCGGAGCAGCTGCTAAAGGCGGGCGCGCGCGTGATGATCTCCGCCCGCAAGGGGGAGGAAGTGGAATCGGTCGGGAAGCGACTCGAGAGGGCGCATGCGGGCCGCGTCGCCTGGCGCGCGTGCGACGTGCGGAGCGAAACCGACGTCGAGACGCTCTTCCTCGCAGCCGACGAGGCGTTCGGCGCGCTCGACATCCTCGTGAACAACGCCGGCGTCGGCATGACCCGGAAGCTCGAGGAGACCACGCTCGCGCAGTGGAACACGGTGCTCGAGACCAACGTCACGGGCGTATTCCTCTGCTCCCGCGCCGCCATCCCGCGGATGCGCCAGCGCGGCGGCGGCTACATCATCAATCTCTCGAGCCTGGCGGGGAAGAACGCCTTCCCGGGCGCGACCGCGTACAACGCGTCCAAGTTCGCGGTGAACGGGATGAGCGAAGCGCTGATGCAGGAGATCCGTTACGACGGCATCCGCGTGAGCTACGTGATGCCGGGCAGCGTGAACACCGGCTTCTCGAGCGGCGCCGGTCCCGACCCGGCTCAGCGCTGGAAGCTGAGCGCGGACGACGTCGCGCGGGTGGTGATCGATCTCCTCCAGCACGACTCGCGCTCGCTCCCGAGCGCGGTCGAGATCCGCCCCAGCCAGCCGCCGAAGAAAGGCTGAGCAAACCAATGCGTCTGAAATTCATATCGCTCCTCGTCGTGGGAGCCATTCTCGTGGGTGGAGTCGAAGCTCATGCGACCATGGTCCGTCCGTTCGCTCCGAAGGAGCTCTTCGACCATGCCGGTTACGTGTTCTCGGGGAAGGTCATGAGCGTCCGCGGAGAGCGTCTCGATGGGACCATCGTGTCCCGCATCGTGTTTCGGGATTTGTACATGATCAAGGGCGCGAGTCGTTCCGACAGCCTGACCCTGACCCTCGAGGGGGGAATGGCGGACAATGACATGATCGCGGTCGAGGGACAGCCCCGATTCAGTGTGGGTCAGCGCTACATCGTCTTCGCAACCAGGGACCTTGGAGCCGAGGGGTACCATCGGCCCGTCCTCGGATTGGGGCAGGGATGTTACTCAGTGGCCACGGACGGCACCGTGCACAGTGGGGCCGGGTGGCCGGTCGTAGGACTGACCCGAGGGACCGTGACGGTTGCCGTGCCCAATTCCATGCGTCCGGTTCCCGCGGGCCAGTGGGTCCCAGAGCCCAGAAGCCAGGATTCGACATTGAGAATTATTCCCGAGCGACAGACACTCGGTAAGAGGATGAGAGAATCCGAGTTTCTCGAAGTTGTCCGAACGTTCTCGGACACTTCTGAGCAGCCACGCTAGGAGGGTCGATGCAAGTCGGGATGATCGGGCTTGGGCGGATGGGGGCCAACATGGTGCGGCGGCTCATGCGCGGCGGGCACGCGTGCGTGGTCTACGACCGCTCGCACGACGTGGTCTCCGGCCTCGCGGGTGAGGGAGCGACCCCGGCCTACTCGCCCGAGGAGCTGATCAAAAACCTCGAGCGCCCCCGCACGATCATCATCATGCTCCCCGCGGCCGCGGTCGACAGCACGATCCAGGCGCTCCATCCCAAGCTCGAGCGGGACGACGTCATCATCGACGGCGGAAACACGCACTATCACGACGACATCGCGCGCGCCGAGCGCCTGGAGAACAGCGGCCTCCACTACGTCGACATGGGAACGAGCGGCGGCGTGTGGGGATTGGAGCGGGGCTTCTGCCTCATGATCGGCGGCGAGAACGAGGTGGTGAAGCGGCTCGATCCGATCTTCGCGACGCTCGCCCCCGGACGGGGGGACATTCCGCGGACCCCCGGGCGCGAGCGAATGGGCGGGACCGCCGAGCAAGGCTACCTTCACTGCGGGCCGGCCGGCGCGGGGCACTTCGTGAAGATGGTCCACAATGGCATCGAGTACGGGCTCATGGCCGCGTACGCGGAGGGGCTCAACATCCTCGGCGCCGCCAATGCCGGAATGAAGGAGCGGGACGCGAACGCCGAGACCGCGCCGCTGCGCTACCCGGAGCACTACCGCTACGAGATCAATCTCGCCGACGTGACGGAGGTGTGGCGGAGGGGAAGCGTGGTCGCGTCGTGGCTCCTCGATCTCACCGCGCAGGCGCTCGCCCTCAACCCGGCGCTCTCGGGCTTCGAGGGGCGTGTGTCCGACTCAGGCGAGGGGCGCTGGACGCTCGCGGCCGCGAACGACGAGGGAGTGCCGGCGCACGTGCTCGCGGCCGCGCTGTTCGAGCGGTTTGCTTCGCGCGGCGGGGACGACTTCCAGAATCGCGTGCTCTCGGCGATGCGATACGGCTTCGGCGGACACCTGGAGCCGAAGGGCTAGGTCCAGATCCACCCGGCGATCGTGCCGATCAAGGCCGCGCCCAGCACGCAAAGCCCCAGGTAGACCGCCGCGCCGCGCGGCCCGAGCCACCGTCCCACCACACCGAAGGTCAGCACGTTCACGATGGGGACCGACAGAAGCATCGCCACGCCCGGTCCGCGCCCCATGCCTTTGGCGAGGAGCTCTCCGGCCAGCGGCAGCTCCGCCCCCGAGCAAAAATAAAAGGGCACCCCCGTGAGCGCCGCGGCGATGGATCCGATGACGCTCCTTTGCCCGTACAGCAAGCTGACGATGTGGCGCGGTACGAGGACGTCGACCACCGCGGCGAGCGCCAGGCTGACGAGCACCCAGGGGAAGTACTCGAAGAGCTGCCCGCGCAGCCGACGCAGCATCGTGACCCATCGCGAGCGCCGGATCGGCGTCACGTCCAGATCCGGCGCGGGACCCAGGGCGCCCGCGGTTCGCCCGCCGGGGCTTTCGGCGGAGCGGGCCGCCTCGTTGCGCAGTGCTCTCACCGCGGCGTAGCCCACGGCGAGCCCGAAGATCACCGACGTCACGAAGCGCACCACCATCCATCCGAAGCCGAGCACCTTCCACGTGAGGAGAAGTACCGGAACGCTCACCGCCGCTCCAGCCGTGAGAAAAGCGAACGTGTGCTTGAGGTCACTCCCGCGGCGGCGAAGCGACACGGCGAGCGGCACCATGCCGCAGGTGCACAGGGGCAGCAGCGCGCCCGTGGTCGAAGCGACCAGCATGGTCGCGGGGTGGCGCCCGGTGAGGAAGCGTTCGATGGTCCGGTTGGACACGAACTCCTCGAGCACGGCGGCCAGGACGAGCGCGAGGAAAAAGAGGGGCAGGATCTCGAGGGCGGCGTCGGAGAAGACGCGCGCCATCGACGCGACCGTGGTGGTGAAGTCCATGGACCCAGTGTAATCCCGCGCGGCCGTCTTGACACGCGCGCGCGGGTCGGGCGACCATGGCTCTTCCTCGAACGAAAGGAACGAATGCCGGTGCACGACCCGATCTACCATCCCGTCTTCCTCGGCCGCCGCGCGGCCCTCGACACGCCGCCGTTCGACCCGTTTCCGCCCTCCGGGCGGAAGCCCTGGAACGAATCGCCCTCGCCCCGCCGCGACCTCCAGTTCCACGTGCGTCATTACAAGGTCGAGCTGGACGTCGACTTCGACAAGAGGGAGCTGCGCGGACGCGTCGCGCTGACGATCGAGTCTCTCCGGGACGGACTCCGCGACGTCGTGCTCGACGCCGCCGAGATGCGGATCGCCTCGATCAAGATCGGACGCCGCTCGCTCGCCCATGCGACCGAGGGAGAGAAGCTCCGGGTCGCGCTCCCCGAGCCGCTCCGCGCGGGGGGCAAAGCGGTCGTTGAGATTGCGTACGCGACGCGGCCGCGGAAGGGATTCTTCTTCGTCGGTCCGACCGAGGCCGAGCCTCGGCGGGTGCCGAGTGGCTGGTCGCAGGGGCAGGCCAACGACACGCACGGGTGGATCCCGTGCCTCGAGAGCACGGAGAGCCGCGGCACCCTCGAGATGATCGTGACGGTGCCGGCGGGGTATCGCGCCATCGGCAATGGCCGGCTCGTGTCGCGCAAGACGCGAGGCGCGGCCTCCGCGCGGCGCAACGGCCGCAAGAGCGCCAAGCAGGGCTCGGTGACGTACCACTGGCGCCAGGACACCCCGCACCCCGTCTATCTGACGTCGCTCGTGGTTGGAAAATACTCGGAGCTCAAGGACCGCGCCGGATCGGTGCCGCTCTTCGGCTACGTGCCGCCGGGACTGGAGCGCGAGGGGCGCGACCTCTTCCGGAAGACTCCGGCGATGATCGCGACCTTCCAGCGCGTGTTCGGCTTCCCCTATCCGTACCCCAAGTACGCGCAGAGCACGGTGGCCGATTTCACCTGGGGTGGCATGGAGAACACGAGCGCGACGACGCTCATGGAGCGCGTGCTCCACGCCGGGACCGACTCCTTCGAAGAACGGTACGACTCGCTCATCGCGCACGAGCTCGCGCATCAGTGGTGGGGCGATCTCGTCACCTGCCGCGACTGGTCCGAGGGCTGGCTCAACGAGGGCTTCGCCACCTACTCCGAGATCGTGTTTCGCGAATCGGACGAGGGACGGGACGACGCCGACTACGCGAGGCTCGAGCAGATGTGCTCGTACCTCACCGAGGACGGCGAGGACTACCGCAGGCCGCTCGTCGAGACGCGATGGAGCCATCCCTCGTCCCTCTTCGACCGGCACTTCTACGAGAAAGGCGCCTGCGTGCTCCACATGCTCCGCGCGCTCGTGGGCGACGCGGCCTGGCGCCGCTCGCTCAAGCGCTACCTGGAGCGCCACGCGTTCGGGTCGGTGGAGACGGCGGATCTCCGCCGCGCGTTCGAGGAGGAGACGGGGCGGAATCTCTCCTGGTTCTTCGATCAGTGGGTCTATCACGGGGGCCATCCCGAGCTCCGGGTCACGCGCTCGTGGGATGAGAGCGCGCGCACGCTCCATCTCACGGTGGACCAGGTGCAGGAGGTGGACGAGGTCACGCCGCTCTACCGCATTCCGCTGACACTCGAGGTGGTGAGCGCGGGGAAGCGGTTCCGCATCCCGCTCGATCTCCACGGCAAGCGCGAGACGATCCACGTCCCGCTCCCGGGACGGCCTCGTTACGTGGCGCTCGATCCCGAGCACGACGTGCTCAAGACCATGGACTTCGCGCGGTCGGACGAGGAGCTCCTCCACGGGCTCCGCGGCTCGCCGTTCGCGCTCGAGCGGATCCGCTGCGCGCGTGAGCTCGCGAGCCGCGGCGACCATCGCGTCATCACCGCGCTGTTCCGGACCCTGCGGAGCGATCGCTTCTGGGGCGTGCGCTCGGCCGCGGCGGTGTCTCTGGGGGAGATCGGCCGCCGCGTCCCGGGCGTGACCGACCGTCTCGCCCGCGAGGCGGTCCAGACGAGCACGCGCGTTCGTCGCGCCGTCCTCTGGGCGCTCGGGTGGATCGGCGACGAGGCGTCGGTCAAGCGCCTCACCCGTTCGGTCGCCGACGAAACGTCTTCGTTCAACATCGGACTCGCGCTCATCGGAATCGCCCGGGCGAAGGGGGAAGGCGCGTTCGAAGCCCTGAAGGCCGAGCTCAAGCGCGAGAGCCACCGCGACATGCTGCGGGTCCTCATCTTCGACGCGATGGCGCGGCTCCGCGACCAGCGCGCGCTCCCCATCCTGCTCGAGCACACGCAGCCCCGGTTCCCGAACGAAGCGCGCGAAGCCGCGACCAAGGCGCTCGGGAAGCTCGGCATCCTGAGCTCCGAGGTGGAGCGCCGCCTCGAGGAGCTGGTCTCCGATCCCTGGTTCCGCGTGCGAAGCGCGGCGGCCGGCTCGCTCCGCCGGCTCAAGTCCTCGCGCGCCGAAGCCGCCATCCGCGAGGCGCTCCGCACGGAGCCTCTGGATGGCGTCCGCTGCGCCCTCGAGAAGGCCCTCGCGGACGGACGCCCGGGCTGATCTCCGCGGCGCTTCCGGGTGGTACACTGCACCGTGAACGACCACCTAGCGCTCCCGGAGAACGATGCCCCTCGCCCAAGGAATCAAGCTCGGCCCCTATGAGATCCTGACCCCGCTCGGGTCGGGAGGCATGGGCGAGGTCTATCGCGCGCGCGACTCCCGGCTCGGTCGCGACGTCGCGGTGAAGGTGCTCCCGCACTCGTTCGCGAAGGATCGCGAGCGGCTCCAGCGCTTCGAGCACGAAGCGCGCGCGGCGGGGGCACTGAGCCATCCCAACGTCGTCGCCGTGTTCGACGTCGGCGCCACCGACGGCATCCCGTATCTCGTGAGCGAGCTTCTCGAGGGCGAGAGCCTGGGCGCTCTGATCCGCCGCGGTCCGGTACTTCCTCGACGCGCGGTCGAGCTCATGATCCAGGCCGCCTCGGGGCTCGCCGCCGCGCACGCGAAGGGGATCGTGCATCGCGATCTCAAGCCCGAGAACCTCTTCGTGCTTCCCGACGGCCGGCTCAAGATCCTCGACTTCGGCCTCGCCAAGCTCCTGCGCGACGACGCGCCGCCGCGGGATGAAACCGGCCCGCAGCTCCACACCCTCACGCAGACCGGGCAGATCATGGGGACCGCGTCCTACATGGCTCCGGAGCAGATCCGCGACCAGCCGGTGGACCATCGCGCCGATCTCTTCGCGCTCGGCGCGATCCTCCACGAGCTGATCACGGGTACGAAGGCGTTCCCGGGTGAGACGCCGGCCGATCGAATGACCGCGATCCTCACCAAGGAGCCGGCGGAGTGGGACGGCGCAGTGGATGTCGAGGCGCCTGGACTCGCGCTGATCGCGCTGCGCTGTCTCGAAAAGCCCACGGATCAGCGGTTTGCGTCGGCGCGGGATCTCGAGCTAGCACTTCAGGTGGTGGAAACAGGCATGCGCACGCGAAGGCTCGCGCCGCGCGCGACGCCGACGGAGGGCACGCTTCCGGCGGCTCGCGTACGCCGTCCCGAATTCCACTTCCGGCGAATCACCTTCACCGAGGGGGAGATCAGCGGGGCGCGATTCACGTCCGACGGGCAAACCGTCGTCTATAGCGCCAGCTGGGACGGCGGGCCCTTCCAGATCTATCTCTCTCGCGTGGGGAGCGTGGAGGCGAGACCGCTCGGAGTGCAAGACTGCGATGTCCTCGCGGTGTCGAAGCGGGACGAGATCGCGGTCATCACGCGCCCGCGCGATCTGGGCGGATTCGTCATCATGGGGACCCTGGCTCGCCTGCCGCTCATCGGAGGCGTGCCGCGCGAGATGCTGGACCGGGTGACCTTCGCGGACTGGAGCCCGGATGGACGCTCGCTCGCGGTGATCCGCGAGGTCGATGGAAAGCAGAGGCTCGAGTATCCGATCGGGACCGTCATTCGCGAGGCCGAGGCGTGGATGAGCGGTATCAGAATCTCACCGGACGGCACGATGCTTTCCTTCATGGATCACCCGGTGCGCGCGGACAACGGCGGCTATCTCCGGGTGATCGATCTGCAAAACCGCGTGATCGCGGAGAGCAAGTACTACTACGCCGCCTGGCGCCATGGCTGGGACCCGTCGGGAAAGGCGATCTGGTTTTCGGCGGCGCGGGCCGATCGGTCCCCTGGCCTCTACCGGCTACCGCTCGGAGAGGATCCGGAGCCTGTTTACCAGGCGCCGACTTTCACCACGGTGGAGGACGTTTCGGCGCGCGGCGACATCCTGGCACTCTCCGTCATCCCGAGGATGCGCATGGAGAGCGGATCGAAGGACAGCGGTGAGGTGAAAGACATCTCCTGGCTCGACTGGACGCTCGCCCGCGACATTTCCTCGGACGGAGAGTGGGTCCTGTTCGGCGAGTCGGGGATCACCGGCGGTCAGCCCGGCACCTACATACGACGTCTCGATGGATCGCCTCCGATCAGGCTGGGAGACGGGGACTGCTTCCGGCTGTCGCCCGACTTCAAATGGGTGCTCGTCACACAGAGCGAGGCGCACGAGGACTACACGCTGCTTCCAACGGGAATCGGGTCGGCGCAGGTCCTTCCGAAGCTCGGGGTCCGATGCGTGAACGCGGCCTGGTTCCCGGACAGCAAGGGATTCATCACGATGGCAGTCGACGAGACGCGCGTGGCGCGCCTCTATGTGTACGATCTCGAGACCAAAGCGCTCCGGCGCTTGCGTGACGAGCCCTTCCACCAGATTGCCACCATCTCCCCTGACGGGCTGGAGCTCCTGGCCATCGACCACGAACGGCACGTGGTGGTCGTGGCCACCGACGGGAGCTCCGTCCGGCGGGTCGGGCCCGATGTGGAGAGCCGGCGCCCCATAGGATGGAACGCGGAGGGGACCCATTTCTTCGTGTTCGACAAGTCATTGTTACCTTCACCGGTTTTCCTCGTCGACCGGAAGACCGGCGAGGAGTCCCTCTGGCTCGAGGTTCGTCCCCGTGAGCAGCGCGGCGTCGATAACATCAACAACGTGATCCTCACTCCGGACGGGAAGAGCTACGTGGCGAGCTACGCCCATACCCTGTGCAGTCTCTACGCCATGCAGGAGGTTTCGTGAGCACCACGCATGCGGGAGTCGGCGCCGAGCAGACCGTGCGCGGGCGGGCGCTCATCTTCTGGGACCCCAAGCGGCCGGGGAAGAAGATGGACGCGATCGACACCGACCAGATCACCCCTGCGGAAGACTGCGTCTCCGAGAGCCTCGAGACGCTCGACGAGCGCTGGAAAGCGGGTGCGTTCCGTCACCTGATGCCCGAGTTCCGCGCGCGCGTGCACGCGGGGGAGACCTTCGTGGTCGCGGGCGATCGCTTCGCGATTGGATCCTCGCGCGAGATGTCGCCGGCCGGGCTCAAGGCGATTGCCGACGAGGCAGGACTCACGATGGTCGTCGTGTGCGGGGCGAACATGGGGGACATCTTCCGGCGGAACGCGCTCAACCTGGGACTCCACGTCGTCCAGTGCGTCGAGGCGGTCGAAGACGCGCGAGATGGCGACGTGATGGAGTTCGACGTGGAATCGCGTGCGATCCGGAACGTGACGCAGGGGAAGAGCTACGAGGCGAAGCCGCTCACGGCGAAGGAAGAGGAGATCCGCCACAGCGGCGGCATCATCGCGGTCGGCCGTCGCGAGATGGGCGCGGCCCGCGGACGGAGACCGCAGGTCGAGTTCCCCGATCCGTTCCGCGCGCGCTACCAGACTTCCACCGAGCAGATCCTCTGGGCGCATCGCGTGGACAAAAAGGCCGACGTCAAGCCGGGCGCGACGATCCAGGTCTACGCCGATCTCCTGCCCGCTTCCGATGGCACGGCCCCCTTTGCGATCCACACGTTCCAGCAGATCGTCGGGGATCCGGACGAGAGGCCGAGGCTGGCGGCGGTCGCCAACGACCACTTCGTCTTCACCGGAAAGAACGCGGATCAGAAGCAGACCTCCATCTCGAAAGCGTTCGCCGACAAGCACGACATCCGCGCTCCGTACTACGCCTCGCCCGGCACGGGCATCTTCCACTTCTACTTCCCGGAGCAGGGGCTGATCGTGCCCGGTGGCTTCTACCCGGGCGCCGACTCGCATAGCCGCGCGTACGGCGCGTACGGTGCGGTGGGCATTGGCGTGGGGAGCACCACCCTTGGGTTCGGATGGGCCACCGGCACGATCTTCGTCACGGTGGCGAAGCAGCGCCGTGTCGTGTTCACCGGGAAGCTGAAGCCCTGGGTGAGCGGCAAGGACATCGTTCTACGCCTTCTCCAGGGCTGGGGCGTGAAGCAGTCGCAGGGAATGTCGGTCGAGTTCGTGGATTTGAACGGCGAGCTCCCGATCCCGTACCGGAACACGATCGCGAACATGATGGCCGAAGGCGAGGCGCTCAACGGCATCTTCGCGCAGGATGCGGTGACCGAGGCGTGGTACCAGTCTCACGGGTTCGCTCTTCCGTATCCGCGCGTCACGCCCGGCGAGGACGCGAGGTTCGAGCTGGACGAGACGGTCGACCTCTCGTCCGTCGCGCCCATGATCGCGAAGCCCTTCAGTCCGGGGAACGCGTTCCCGGCCGAAGAGGTCGCGACCGAGCGGCTGACGTTCCACAAGGCCATGATCGGATCCTGCACGAACGGCGGCTACGACGACCTGCTCCAGGCGGCGCTCGTGCTGCGCGGGGCGCGCACCGCGGGCATCGAGCGCGCGCAGCGCGACGTCGAGTTCATCGTGTTCCCGGGGAGCGGCACCGTGAAGCAATTGATCGAGCGGCCGGACCCGCGTCTGGATGGAGAGTCGATCGCGCAGGTGCTGCGCGCCGCCGGCGCCGAGATCCGCGAATCCTGGTGTGGCCCCTGCTTCGGCCAGGGCCCCGATTCGCTCGAGCCAGGCGAACGCGCCATCACGACGTTCAATCGGAACTGGCAGAACCGGATGGGCGTCGGCGGGGAAGGCTATCTCGCGAGCCCCGCCGTGGTGGCCGCGTCCGCGCTCGCGGGCTACATGGCGCCCCCCTCGGAGCTGGGGCTGCGGTGGGATCCGGAGGCGTACGGGATCTAAAGATCCCCACGCCTGCAACGACTTAGCCCGGCCCAGCCGCCAAATCCCGGAACTCCCAACCGGACCATCAGGTAGAACGAGTATGAAGCCGGCCCGCAGGTTGGCCCGATTCGGCCTGGGCGCCCTGGCGTGTGTCCTTTTCATCGCGACGGCGCGCCCCTCCAGGGCGGCCTGGACCGCCGGAGCAGGATACGATTATCAGGGCGGGCCGAACGGGCTCACCTGGAACGCGCCGCTCGTGTTCGGCACGCTAGCGGGACGCGGCGGAGACGGAACGCTCGCGGCCTATCGCTATCACAGCTCCGACACGGGATGGGGCTGGAGCGCTCTCGCCAACATCGGCGTCACGTTGGGATCCTCGACGGGGGCACGCGTGATCGGAACCCATGCGATCGGGGATCAGGATTATCGCGCATGGCGTCTTCAGGCCGGTCCCACCATTCGCCTCGGGGAAGGCCGATCGGTCTTCGCCTACGCGGCGCACTTCGAGGACAATCAGACCGCGCACCTGAATCAGATCGGAGCGGAAGCGGCCATCCCATTGAGCCCCGTCGTCTCGGGGCTGGCCGGGGGCGCCCTCGGCAAGTGGCAGGATGACATCGGGAGCGCCCAGGGGATCCTGGGATTGACGTGGAGCGGATCGAGCAGGCTCCAGCTGTTCGGTCAGATGATGTTCGGGAAGAACATCGCGTCGGCGTCGACGCTCACAAGCCAGGGAGGCGCGAGTGCACCGCTCGCATCCAGAGGCCACGGCCGCACGGCCGGCGGCTCTTCGGAAACGAGTTCGGCCGGGGCCGAGGCGGCCGGGTTCCTCGGCATCCGGGTCTTCGTCCGCTAGGACATGACTCCGGATCCCATGGGCAGGGGGCTGTGGGAACGTACCGCGCTCTTCGAGCGCTGAGAAAGGAGCACACCATGAAGCGCTTCTCACTGGTGATCCTGGGAATCTTCCTGTCGAGCGGATGGGCGCTGGCCCAGACGGGGGACAACACCGGCTCGCCGCCCGCCAGCGTCCCGGTGACCGATCAAGCGAACGCCCAGGCGAGCACGGCCACCGAGACGGCCAACGCGAAGCTCGCCGAGATCCGGGAGCGTGCGCAGACGACATCGGAGAAAGATGCGAAGGACACCGAAGGCAAGCTCGACGCGACGAAGGCCTCCGTGGACAAGGAAGCGGCGGCCAAGGGGGATGGCGTCGTCGCGGGACGCCTCGCGACCGAGTTCGGCATGACCTCGGACGCCTTGATGGCCGAGAAGGCTCAGTACAACACCGGCTGGGGCGACTTGATGATCGCGCACTCGCTGGCGGCCAACGGCACCGATGTCACGATCGATCAGCTCTTCGGAATGCGGACGACCGACCACCTCGGCTGGGGTCAGATCGCGAATGGGATGGGGCTCAAGCTCGGGAATGTCGTCTCGGCCGTGAAGAGCGAGGGCAAGGTCGCCACGGGGCAGAGCACCGGCGACGGCAAGGTCGCGACCATGCACGGGTCCGGCGCCAAGGGCGCGTCGGCCACGCACGGAGCGTCGACCACGCACGGATCTTCGAGCACCCACGGCGCATCGTCGACGCACGGGCAGAGTGCGGGCGGTATGGGCGCTGGAGCTGGCGCGGGATCGTCCTCGGTGCACGGTCACGCGGGGAAGTAGACGGCGTACGAAGCCAAGACCACGACGGCGCGTCCCGACCACGGGGCGCGCCGCTTCTTCTTGGTGCATGATAGGGCTCGGTTACTTCAGCAGGCTCATCTTCCTCGAGATCCGATTCCCGCTCTCACGCAGCTCGTAGAGGTACACGCCCGACGCCACCGCGATCCCGTGATCGTTCCGTCCGTCCCACTTCGCGCGGAAGGACCCCGCCGGCATCCACTCGTTCACGAGCGAGCGCACGCGCGCGCCGTGGATGTCGTACACGATCAGCGTCACCTGCCCGGCATGCGCCGTCGCGAAGCGAATCAGCGTCACCGGATTGAACGGATTCGGCACGTTGGGCTCGAGCGCGAACCGTGGCGCGGGTGTCGCGTCCGCGATCTCGACCGCGGTCGGCGCGGCGATCAGGAAGAGACTGTCCGAGTAGGCCGTGAGGTTGCCCGCCGTGCGATACGCCACCGCGCGGATCTTGGCGGAGCTGGTCGCGTACGAGCCGTCCACCCACCACGCGAGCGAGCGCGGAATCCCCGGCGACACGGCCGCGATCGTGCCGAGAGGATAGGGATAGCTCGCGCCGCCATTGAGCGAGAGCGCGAAGGCAACCGAATCGGCGGAGCCGCCCGCCATCACGACCTGGACGGAATCGGGCTTCCCAGGTGGGATGTACTGCCCTTTC
>DATJGP010000130.1:0-12265 GCA_035494915.1 Candidatus Eiseniibacteriota bacterium
GCGCAGAAGACGAACGGCATCGCGTCCCGCGCGAACTCCCACTGCGGCCGGTAGCGCACGATCCAGAGACAGAGCCCCGTGGATCCGACCAGCGCGAGGAGGCGCACGAACGAACCGGGGTAGGTCGCCGCCGGTCCGGGAAGGATCGCGTTCTCGCGGCTCATGGCCGCGAGCGCGAGCACCATCGGGATGAAGAAGAGGATCGTCATCACCTCTTCGGGGCGGAATCCAAAGAGGACGCGGCTGAACCACCCTCGGGGATCCTGGACCTTGCGCGGGATCTTGGGAGCGACGCGCGGATCCCTCCGCTCGACCGGGCTCAACCCCGTCCCCCTGCACCCACCGTCTCAGCGGGAGCCGCTGCCGACGCTTCCACTCGGGCGAGGCGTATCCGGGCGTCCACGGCGAAGCAGGGCTTGTTCCCCGGGAAGACGACGACCGGGTTGAGGTCCAGCTCCCGGATCTCGGGCTGCTCGATCGCGAGACGCGAGACGCGGTGAAGGAGATCGAGGAGGGTCGTCGTATTGACGGGCGGCGCGCCTCGATAGCCCTTGAGGAGCGCGGAGCCGCGGATCTCGTTCACCATCTCCTCGGCGTCGCGGTCGGTGATCGGCGCCACGCGAACCGTGATGTCGCGCAGGACCTCCACCGACACGCCCCCCAAGCCAAACAGAACGACCGGTCCGAACTGAGGATCGCGCGACATGCCGACGATCGTCTCGATTCCGCCCGCCACCATCGCCTCCACCGTAACCCCCTCGAATCGAGCCTTGGGCATCGCCTTCGCGAGCGACGCCCTGATCTCGTCGAACGCGCGTGCGGCATCCTCTTCGGTAGAGAGCCCAAGCTTCACCCCTCCGACGTCCGTCTTGTGGACGACGTCAGGGGATTTCACCTTCATCGCGACGGGGAAGCCGATGGCTTTCGCCGCCACCGCGGCCTCGCCGCGATTCGACGCCGCTCGAAGCTCCGGCGTGCGGATGCCGTACGCCTGGAGGATCTCCTGGAGCGCCGCGGGTGGGGCCCATTCATCGGAGCCAGCCTCGAGCGAGGTCTCGATGGCGGCGCGCGCCTTTTCGGGATCGACGCCCTTCAGCTTCGGGACTTCACCCGGCTTCAGCTCGCGCCACGCGCCGTACTTCGCGACGCGGGCCACGGTCCGCGCGGCCGCCTCGGGGAACGCATACGAGGGAATGTGTCCCTCGCTGAGCGATTTCAAGCTCTCAGGGATCCCGTGCGATCCCATGAAGCAGGAAAGGATCGGTTTGGCGCTTCCCTTTCCGCCGGCCAGGATCGCGCGCGCCACGTCATGGGCCCCTGTCACGAGGGGCGGGACGAAGATGACGATCACGGAATCCACGTTTTCGTCGTTCACCAACAAGCGAAGCGCCTTCTCGTAGGAAGGCGCATTGGCGGAGGCAATCATGTCGACAGGGTTCTTCACGCTCGCCTCGGCCGGCAGGAACGCGCGCAAGGCCTTCACTGTCCCGGGCGCCAAGGACGGCAGCTCGAGGCCGGCCGACTCGCACGCGTCGGCCGCCATGATGCCAGGGCCGCCCGCGTTCGTGAGGATCGCGACGCGCCGCCCCTTCGGAACCGGCTGGTACGCGAGGAGGAGCGCGGTGTCGAAGAGCTCCTCGATCGTATCGGTGCGAATCACGCCGCTCTGCTGGAAGAGCGCGGCCACGGCTGCGTCGGACCCCGCGAGCGATCCCGTGTGGGACGACGCCGCGCGGGCGCCGCTCACCGTGCGTCCGCTCTTCACCGCGACGATCGGCTTCTTCCGCGCCACGCGCCGTGCGAGCTGGGTGAACTTCGCGGGATTCCCGAACGATTCGAGATAGAGAAGGATGAGATCGGTGCCATCGTCCTCATCCCAGAACTCGATCAGATCGTTGCCCGAGACGTCGGCCTTGTTCCCCACGCTCACGAACTGCGAGATGCCGAGGTTGAGCTCCCGCGCGTACGAGAGGATCGCGAGGCCCAGGGCGCCGCTCTGCGACGAGAAGGCCACGCGCCCGATAGGCGGATTCACCGGAGCGAAGGTCGCGTTCAGCCGCACGTTGGGATCGGTGTTGAGGATGCCGAGGCAGTTAGGGCCAATCAGGCGCATGCCGTGCTTCCGCACGGCCGCGCGGAGGTCCGCCTCGCGCTTCGCTCCCTCGGGGCCGACCTCCTTGAAGCCGGCCGAGATCACGACGAGGGCGCGCACCCCTTTACGTCCGCACGCCTCGACGACGTCGAGCACGTGCACGGACGGCACCACGATGATCGCGAGGTCGACCGGACCCGGGATCGCCTCGACGGAGGGATAGGACGCCACCGCCTGCACGTGGTCCGCGCTGGGATTGACCGGATAGACCGGTCCCTGGAATTCCTGCTCCAGCAGATTGTGGAGGATCGCGCCCCCGATCGAGTCGCGACGACGGGACGCTCCGATGACGGCCACGGACTTGGGCCGGAGGAGCGGCTCGAGCGTGCTCGGCATTCGGCGGGCGTTCTCCGCCCTTATGCGGGCACGCCGGCCTTGCGGCGGATCGCCTCCACCTGCCGGGCCAGCGCGACGTCCCTGGGGGTGATCCCCCCTTCGTCGTGGGTCACGAGCGAGAGCGTGATGTTGGAGTAGCGCACGTCGATGTCCGGATGATGGTTCGCCAGCTCGGCGATGTGCGCGACCGCGTTGACGAAGACGATCGCTTCCGGGAACGACGAGTGCGTGAAGGTCTTGGTCAGCTTGCCGTCCTGATCGACCCAGCCGGGCAGCTCATGGATGGCTTCGCGAAGTTCGGGCTCGGACAGTTTGGTCATGTCACCCTCCTACCAGCGGCCGAGCAGACCCGGATCGGGCATCATCTCCGGGGTCCACTGCTCGGGCAGGATTTCCACTTCCGCCCCCTTCTCGGTGACTCGCGTGACGACTTCCTTCACCTGGGCCACGATCTGCGGCGCGTAGGGACAGAATGGCGTGGTGAGGAGCATGCGGATCACGATGGGATCTCCGCTCTGATCGATCTCGCGGACGAGTCCCAGCTCCACGATGCTCAGGTGGATCTCGGGATCCACCACTTCCTCGAGCGCGGTCTTGATTTCTTCGTCGGTGGCCATGGTCGCTCCTTAATACTTCAGTCGGTCAAGCCGACCAAGAGGTCGTCTCCCTCGACGCGCACCGGGTAGTGGTCCACCGGCGTGATCGCGGGGAAGGTCAGGGCGGCTCCGGTCCTGATGCTGAAGCGCGCCCCGTGACGGGGGCAGATCACCTGGTCGCCGTCGATCTCGCCTTCGCCGAGCGGCCCCCCGTCGTGGGTGCAGAGATCCTCGATCGCGTAAAACCCATCGTCGAGGTGATATACCGCGATGCGGCGCTCTTCCACGTCGAACACCTCGACTCCGCCCAGAGGCACGTCGGCGGCGCGTCCCACCCGGACGAACCGGGTCGCGGTTTCCGTCATCGGTCCTCCTCGTCGTCGCCGGGCCAGCCCCGGACTCCATAGACTCCCACTTTCAGCGTCTTGAGCGCAAGCAGGGCGCACTTGAGCCGGACCGGCCCCAGCTCGATGCCGAGCATCTCGAGCACGTCGTCCTTGCCGATCCGCTTCACCTCGTCGAGCGTCTTCCCGCGGATCTCCTCGGTGAGCATCGACGCGGCCGCGCGGCTGATGGAGCATCCCTTGCCCGAGAACCGCACGTCCTCGATGACGCCGTCCTTCACCTGCAGGTCGATGCGGATCTCGTCGCCACAGAGCGGATTCGAATCCTCCGCGCTGATGTCGGGATGCTCGAGCGTCCCGAAATTGCGAGGATTCTGGTAGTGGTCGAGGATGGTCTGGCGGTAGAGGTCGTCGAAGCTCATCGGTGGAAGAGCTGCTTCGCCTTCCGGATGCCGTCGCCGAGCTTCTGGATGTCGTCCGGCACGTTGTAGACGTGGAAGCTCGCCCGCGTGGACGCCGCGATGCCGAGCTTGGCATGGAGCGGCATCGCGCAGTGGTGTCCCGCGCGCACGGCCACCCCCTCGCGATCGAGCACCGCCGCGACGTCGTGCGCGTGGATGTCGTCGACCGTGAAGGAGACAATCGCGCCGCGCGGCTCGCTGGCCGGAGGCCCGTAGATGGTCACTCCGGGAATCGAGCCGAGAACCCGGAAGGTCTCCTCGACCAGCTCCCGACCGTGCGCCTCCACGTTCGCCATCCCGATCCCCTCGAGATAGTCGATCGCGACGCCGAAGGCGATCGTGTCGGCGATGTTCATCGTGCCCGCCTCGAACTTGAAGGGCACATCGTTCCAGGTGGAGCCCTCGAGCCTGACCTCGCGGATCATCTCGCCGCCGCCCAGGAAGGGATCCATGGATTCGAGCGCCTCGCGCTTGCCGTAGAGGACGCCGATCCCGGTCGGGCCGAGCATCTTGTGCCCCGAGAGCGCGAGGAAGTCGCAGCCGAGCGACCGCACGTCGACCGGCATGTGCGGCACGCTCTGCGCCGCGTCCAGCATCACCCGCGCCCCTAAGGCGTGGGCGCGGCGGATGATCTCGGCGACCGGGTTGATCGTGCCGAGCACGTTCGAGACGTGCGCGAGCGAGACGATCTTCACCGGCCCCTCGAGCAGCCGGTCCAGATTCGTGAGGTCGAGCCGGCCGTGGCCGTCGATCGGAATGAAGCGGAGCGTCGCGCCGCGATCCTGGGCGAGGAGCTGCCACGGCACGAGGTTCGAATGGTGCTCCATCTCGGTGAGCAGGATGACGTCGCCCTGGTGGACGAACTTCCGCCCCCAACCGTGCGCCACGAGATTCACCGACTCGGTCGTGCCGCGCGTGAACACGATCTCGCGATGCGACGCGGCGTTCAGGAACTTGGCCACCTTGCCGCGAGCGTCTTCATAGGCCTGCGTCGCCTCTTCGCCGATGACGTACACGCCGCGATGGATGTTCGCGTTGTAGGTGCGGTAGTAGCGCTCGAGCGCGTCCAGCACGGCGACCGGCTTCTGCGTGGTCGCCGTGGAGTCGAGATAGACGAGCGGGTGCCCGTGGATCTTCCGGTCGAAGATCGGGAACTGCTTGCGGATCGCCGCGAAGTCGACCGGCGCCAGGGTCTTCATCCTACGATCGCCGCCTTCCGCTCGACCGCCTCGGTCACGATGGCCCGGAGCGATTCGGCCGGGATCCGCTCGAGCACCGGCTCGAAGAATCCCTGGAGGATGAGCCGCTCCGCCTCGTGCCGATCGACACCGCGCGACATGAGGTAGAAGCGCTGCTCCTCGTCGATCTGCCCGACGGTCGCCCCGTGCGTGCAGCGGACGTCGTTGGCCTCGATCTCGAGGCTCGGAATGGAATCCGCGCGCGCCTTGTCGGACAGGATCAGGTTGCGGTTCGCCTGGTAGGCGTCCGAGCGTTGCGCGTCCTTGTGGACCTTGATGAGCCCCTGGTACACGGTCCGGGCCTTGCCGCGCAGCGCTCCCTTGAAGAGGAGGTCGCTGATGGAGTGCCCCTTCACGTGGTTCTGGAAGCTGTGGAAGTCGAAGTGCTGCGTGCCGTCGCCGAAATAGCAGCCCGAGAAGCGCGCCTCGGCTCCCTCGCCCTCGAGGTGCATCTCCATGTCGATCTTGGTGACCTTGCCGCCGAGTCCCGCGAAGGTCCAGTGGAAGCGCGCGTCGCGCGCCACCCGGACCCGCTCGGTTCCGACGTGCACCACGGCCGAGCCCCAGCGCTGGAGCGTGGCCATGTGGAGGTCCGCCCCCTCGCCGACCGAGACCTCGGTCACGCCGACGTTCACGCCGGCGCCGGCATCGCCGGGTGAGAAGTACTCCTCGATCACGGTCGCCTTGGCCTGCGGCTCGAGCGCCACGAGAACGTGCGGGAACGTGGCATGCCCCGACGCTTCGCGCGCGATCAGGATCCGGATCGGCCGCTCGATCTCGACGCCGCGCGGCACGTACACCACGGCCCCGCCCGACGCGAGCGCCGCCTGCATCGCGGTGAAACGGTTCTCGCCGTAACGCACCGTGTTCCCGAGCAGAAGCTCGAGAAGCGCCGGCTGGTGCTTCGCCATCTCGGCGATCGACATCACGGTGACATTCCGGCGCGTCAGCTCCTCATCGACCTCGCGATACGCGAGGCCCGAATCGACCTGCACGAGGAGCGCGGAACGCTCCGCCGCCGGGCCGATCTCGTCCTGGATGGGGGCCGAGAGATCCGCGAGCGCGGAGACGGATGGCGCCGCCGCGCGATCGACGAGGACCTTGTCCCAGCCCGCACCGCTCAGATCCGTGCGTCGCCACAGCTCTTCGAGGCGCCCCGGGAAAGGCGTCGCCTCAGCGAAGGCCCACGCCTCGCTCCGGCGGCGCGCCAGGAACGCGGGTTCGCCGTCGCGCGCGGAGCGCGCCGCGATGTCGTCGGCCTTGATGGACCCGAGCGCGATGGCTTCGTCGAGCCGCGCCGGCTCCAGGGTTTCGGTAGGGTTCACGTGTTCTCTCCGTTGTATGGGACCGTGTCCGGCGGCCTCAGCCGACCGAACCCTCCATCTGAAGCTGGATGAGCCGGTTCATCTCGACGGCGTACTCCATGGGCAGCTCCTTCGTGATGGGCTCGATGAACCCGTTCACGATCATCGCGGCCGCCTCGGCCTCGGGAATGCCGCGGCTCATGAGATAGAAGAGCTGCTCGTCGCCGATCTTCGATACCGTCGCCTCGTGACCGATCGAGACCTGATCCTCCTCGATCTCCATGTACGGGTACGTGTCGGAGCGCGAGTGCTCGTCGAGGAGGAGCGCGTCGCAGCGCACCGTCGACTTGCACCCCTTGGCTCCCTTGGCGACCTTGATGAGACCGCGGTAGCCGGCCCGTCCGCCGTCCTTGCTGATCGACTTGGAGACCACGCTCGACGTGGTGTTGGGTGCAGCGTGGACCGCCTTGCCGCCGGCGTCCTGGTGCTGCCCCTTGCCGGCGAACGCGATCGAAAGGATCTCGGCGTGCGCGCCCGGCTCCATGAGATAGACGCTCGGATACTTCATCGTGAGCTTGGAGCCGAGATTGGCGTCGACCCACTCCATGGTGGCGTCCTGGTACGCCGCCGCCCGCTTGGTCACGAGGTTGAAGACGTTGTTGGACCAGTTCTGGATCGTCGTGTAGCGGCAGCGCGCGCCCTTCTTCACGATGATCTCCACGACCGCCGAGTGGAGCGAATCGCTCGCGTAGGTCGGCGCCGTGCAGCCCTCGACGTAGTGGACCCACGCCCCCTCGTCGACGATGATCAGCGTCCGCTCGAACTGCCCCATGTTCTGCGCGTTGATCCGGAAGTAGGCCTGGAGCGGCATGTCCACCTTCACGCCCTTCGGCACGTAGATGAACGAGCCACCGCTCCACACGGCGCTGTTCAGCGCGGCGAACTTGTTGTCGCTCGGCGGAATGATCGTTCCGAAGTACTGGCGGAACAGCTCCGGATGCTGCTCGAGGGCCGACCCGGTGTCGAGGAAGATGACCCCCTTGTCCGCCAGGTCCTGCTTGATCCGGTGATACACGGTTTCCGAGTCGTATTGGGCCCCGACGCCGGAGAGGAATTTCTGCTCCGCCTCCGGAATGCCGAGCCGATCGAAGGTGCGCTTGATGTCCGCCGGCACCTCGTCCCAGTTCTTGGTCTGCTCCTCGCTCGGCTTCAGGTAGTAGAAGATATTCTGGAAGTCGATCTCCCCGACGTTGCCGCCCCAGTTGGGAAGCGGCTTCTTCTCGAACTGCTCGAGCGCCTTGAGGCGGAAGTCGAGCATCCACGCCGGCTCCTTCTTCATGGCCGAGATCTCCGCGACGACGCTCTTGTCGAGGCCACGGCGGCTCTTGAAGACCGGCGCGATGTCGTCATGGAAGCCGAACTTCTCCTTGTAGCCTTCCCGGATGTCCAGTGTCTGCTGCTGTTCGTTCATGGTCGAAGCCTCCTCGTCCTTAGGCCGCCTGGATCTCGCGGACCCAGTCGTACCCCTGGGCCTCGAGCTCGTGGGCCAATTCCGGCCCGCCGGACTTCACGATCCGCCCGTCGACCAGCACGTGGACGAACTGCGGCTTGATGTAGTTCAGGATCCGCTGGTAGTGCGTGATCAGGAGCACGCCCAGGTTCGGACCGGAGAGCGCGTTCACACCCTCGGAGACGATGCGAAGCGCATCGATGTCGAGCCCCGAGTCGGTCTCGTCGAGGATGGCGATCTCCGGCTGGAGCACCGCCATCTGGAGGATCTCGGCGCGCTTCTTCTCGCCCCCCGAGAACCCGTCGTTGATGTAGCGCGCCGCGAAGGAGTCGTCCATCTTGAGGAGCGCCATCTTCTCCTTCACGAGCGTGCGGAATTCCTTCGGGGGGAGCGGCTTCTCGATGCCCATCTCCTTCCGCCGCGCGGTGAGCGCCATGCGAAGGAAGTTGGCGACGCTCACGCCCGGAATCGCGGTCGGGTACTGGAACGCGAGGAAGAGCCCCTTGCGGCCGCGCTCGTCCGGGCTCATCTCGAGGACGTCGACTCCGTTCAGGACGATGCTCCCCGAGGTGATCTCGTACTTGGGATTCCCCATCAGCGCGTTCGCGAGCGTGCTCTTGCCCGAGCCGTTGGGTCCCATCAATGCGTGGATCTCTCCCTTGTTCACGACGAGGGAGAGGCCCTTCAAGATGGGCTTTCCTTCGACGGCGACATGAAGGTCGCGGATTTCGAGCGTCGGCTTCGCGCTTACCATGTTCTCCTTCCCCTAGTATCGAACGCGGCTCTCACCGCGCTCCTGTGATCGCGGACCGTTTGGTCCGCGCCGTCATAGACTGAAGCTCTCCCCGCACCCACACGACTTCTTCACGCGGGGGTTCTTGAACTGGATGCCGCTCCCGAGCATGCCGCGCGCGAAGTCCACGGTCGTGCCGCGGAGGATCTCGAGCGAGCGCGGGTCCACGTAGACGGTGAGCCCGTCGTACTGGAGCACGAGGTCGTTCGCGCGCTCCGACGTGGTGAATCCCATGAAGTAGCTGTATCCGGAGCAGCCCCCCGCCTTCACTCCCAGGCGGAGCGCCTGCCCTTCCTTGCCTTCCTTGGTCCGGATCCGCTTCACCCACTCGACCGCCGCCTCCGTCATGGCGAGGGTCTCGGGCTGCGCGGCCGGTGCCTGCTGGTCGTTCGTCTGGCTCACGATGCGTTCTCCGATGACGCGAGGAGCGGGATCGTCGCCGGCGTCGGCGGCCCCGTGTGGAAACCGGCCACGAGCGCGGGCTCGCGCGTCATGCCGTGATCCACCGGGCAATGCGGACAATCCTCCTGCGTCGTGCGTGGCGGCCGGCACTCCTGGCAGGCGCCCAGATACTCGAGCGATCCCTGGAGCTCCCGCTCGAGCGCCTGGTAGCGGAGGATCGCTTCCTTGGTCTCGGCCAGCCGCTTCTCGAAGATCTCCCGGATCCGGTTCATCGCGTCCGGGCCGTAGCGCGTGCTTCGCCAGGCCCGAAGAAGCGCCTGGATCTCGTGAAGCGAGAAGCCGCTGTCTTGTAGAAGCTCGATCCAGCGGATCCTGGTCTCGGCCGTGTCGTCGTAGAGGCGGAAGCCGCCCTGCGACCGCGCGGTCGGGGTCAGGAGTCCCAGCTCTTCATAGAGGTGGAGCGCGCGAACCGACTTCCCGGTCCGGCGCGCGAGATCGCCGATCTTCAAGAGCTTGCTCATCGATTCCATGCCTCGCTGCCCTCCTTACCGGATCGTACCCTTACGCGCACGTAAGGGTCCAGGGAAAAGAAGGCCCGCTGGGCGAGTTCCCCCACCTTGCCGAGGGCAGCCCTACCGGGTTGTAACAATTTGGGTTATCGGGAGACTCTCCCCTAGGAGACTATGCATCCAAGAGAACCAGCGAGGGCCGCCCGGTGTCCCCACAGGCATCCCTCTTTTTGGACGGCTGGCCGGGCGTAACGATCCTAGGAGGTGCCCCTTGCATCGAGCTTCCCGAATCCTCGGCATCACGACCGTTCTCACGGCCCTGCTGGCCGTCCTCGCCCTGAGCGGCTTGAGCTGCGGCGGCAACGACAATCCCATGAATCCCGGCGGCGGTGGCGGCGGGGCGAACGTCACGATCACGATCACCGGCATGAATGGAGCGAGCTCCTTCTCCCCCAGCCCGGATACCGTGAACGTGGGACAGACCGTCGCGTGGCACAACGCGGATGCCACGACCCACACCGCGACCGCAAACGGCGGCGCCTTCAACACGGGGAACATCAGCGGAGGCAGCACGAGCGCGCCGATCACGATGAGCACGGCGGGGTCGTTCCCCTACCACTGCTCCATCCATCCGACGATGACGGGAACGCTGGTGGTGGTGGTTCCCTAGCGGATCAGCGGCGACGGATTCCCGCGGCGCCGAGCCTGCGGCGGATCGCTCCGGGAGTCCTGGACCCGACCGATGTGCTGGTTGCGTGCTCCACGGTCGTCCACGTGACGAAGGGTAGGAGCCGGGGCACGCCGCCGTGCGTGTCCCATGGCACGGGGTTCTGAAGCGAGCCTATGGGCGCGATCCTAGGGATCCCGAGGTCGGCGAAGCGCGCCGCGAGCTTCACACGCTCCGGGCCGCGAGCTTCGAGGCCGAGCGCCTCGATGGATCGGGCCGAAGGCGCGAGCACGCGCGCGACCTCGTCCGGTCCGTCGACCGCGTGCACCCGAATGGTGCGCCGCGTGGGACCCGGCTCGAAGCGGGCGCGATCGTCCACGATGACGGTCCACGCGGTCGAGCCGGGGGACTCGAGCACGCGCGTGACGGTCGCGATGCCGGCGGATTCGAAGCGCGCCTGCGCGCGCGCGAGCTGAACGCCCGCGGCCTCCTCCTGTTCCGCGACCACGGGCGGGAGATCCTTCGACGCCTCTTCCAGCGCGGCGGCGAGCGCTTCCCCGAATTTCTCCGGCGAGACCTGCCCCCGCCGCTCCACGTAGAAGGCATGCGGTGAGAGACAGCCATCCTGGTCGTACATCGAGACATCGTGCGCCGCTCGCGCGGCGAGGCTGCGGATGCCCGCGAACGTGAGCCCGCGGCGCTCGACGTAGCCGACCGAGACCTTGGGCCCGTGGAGCACTACGTGGGCGCCCGTCACGGCCTGCCGCGCCACGCTCCCGACGGCCTCCTCGCCGCCGAACGCGAGCACGGCCGGCGCCGCGGAGAGCGCGGTGCGATCCAGGCCTCCCGTTCCACCCTTCCACCAGACGACGGCGAGACACGCGCCGAGCTTCTCGTCCACCTCGGCAATGGTCCGCGCGAGCAGCGGCGCGAAGAGCGGCTCGCGCGCCGAGGTCTTCCCGAGGAGCGCTGATTTCAAGATCAGCGCGGAGTAGATGGGCCACACCGGGAGCGTCGGCACGTTGCCGGCATAGATCTGGAGCATCCACTCGGGCCCGCGCGCGCGGCGGATCGTGCCGCGCGCTCCTTCGGCGGGACGATCCAGCACCGGCACGGATCCCAGCTCCGTCACGATCCACCGGTTGAGGCCGTTGTGCGCGAGCGGTTGGAAGGCGTCGTCGAGGGAGCGGTCGAGCATCGCCGTGGTGAACCGCCCGAAGGCTGCGAGGGACTCGACCGCCTCGCGACGGGCCGTGTCCTTCTTGTCGAGGAACCGCCGGGTCACCTTGTCGAGTGAGCGCACGATCTCCTGGATGGGGCGATGGGCCAGGTTCGTCTCGCGCGCTTCGCGCAAGACCTCGATCCAGTGGAGGAGATCCTCGTTCTGGACCACCGGAAGGTGGAGATCGAGCGCCTCGTGCGCGGGACCGAAGCGCTGGACGGTCGTCTCCAGCCCCTCCTCCAGGCCGAGCGGCAGGTAGAACGCCGGATTCACGCTCGACCCTCCATCTCGAGGAATCGCTCGAAGGTGAGCGAGCAGCCCCGCGCTTCCGCGCCGGTGAGCCGCCCCTCGATCTGGATCCGGCCGTAGCGAATGGACCCCACGTCCTCCGTCTGGACGGCGAACGGAGTGTCCAGGTTCGCGAGGTCGTAGTGGACGAGGAGGCCGCGCGCGCCTTCGAGGCGATCCTTCATTGTTTCAGGATCGAGCACCCGCGACCGCACCCAGGGCGGGATCGTCTTGCCCGGGAGAGCGGGACGGTCCTCCGTATGGGCCCTCAATCCATCGTCGTAGAACTGACTCGCGAGCTCGGCCATACCGTATTCATTTACCAGATGTGTCGGGGGAATGCCCAGTGCTCCCTCGAGCATTCGTTCGATTTCTTCGCGCGCGAACTCGGCGCGCAGTCCTTTCGCACCGCCGGTGTCCATGACGCGGGATCCCGGGGGCAG
>DATJGP010000131.1:0-15468 GCA_035494915.1 Candidatus Eiseniibacteriota bacterium
CTGCCTCGTACATGTCGGGAAGCGCGCGGAGGCCCGGATTCTCATAGTTCGCGATGACTCCCCGCGTTCGAAGGACGTTTGGGATGCCCTGCCACCTCATCGCCTCGCGAATGTGGGCCGAGGCCTCACCCGGCCAGAACACGGCGGCATCCAGCTCGCCTCGCTCGAGCGCGATTTCCTCGTCCGCCGCATCATCGAAGAGTCGTACGAGCAGGGTGTCGGGGTTCGCCGCATCCGACGACGCGCGGAAGAGCCGATACAAGCGTGTCCTCAACGTGTCGGCCCGATAGCCGTGCGGATCGAGTGTCATACGACGGCATTCGAAGAAGGGTTGATTGCGCGTGGAGGACGGATAACCGACTCGGAGGGCAGCACCCTTCGGCGATGGGGCGCGCTCTCCTTCCACGCGGATCCGGTCGAGATTCTTCACTCGTCCGAGGGATCCGGAGGCGATTCGCGCGATGATGAGGGTCGAGTCCTCGACCGCGAGGACGACGCCGGATGCGACCTCCTTCTTCTTTTCGAAGAACCGCAGACTCGATCCCATCGTGACCCAGGCCGAATCGCGCGCGACGAGATAGGCCCGATCTCCGAATGAATAGATCACCCGAGCATCGATCGGAGTCGCACTCGCGACGACAGCCGCGAGCAAACAAGCCGCGACGAAGCCCCCCAGCATTGCTGCCCGCGGGTACAGGCGTGTCAGAGTTTCCACAGTCTCTCTTATCGGCTTGCCGTGCACTGGATTGAGCCCTCTAAAGCCTGCTCCCGTCAGGCGTCATGTGTCAATGTAGACACACTTGTGGACCCATTCCGGGTCCACCCAACAGCTAAGCCATTACACCACAATCACATACCAATCTGGCCCATTGCTTGATCTAGGCCAGTCCCGAGTGGCGGCACCGAGTCGCCCTCCCGGTCCTGGTGCACGGGGCATGTGCCGACCACCAGGCGGCTCGGGTCAGGCTCCGGCGCCCTGCCCGCAACGACGGAATGATCCGGACGGGAGAAGGAACATGAAGGGCACGCAGGCAGGTCTCGTGGCGGCGGTGGCGGTGGCGTTTCTCACGATGGGTTGCGGCAAGCAGGAGAAGCAGAAGCTCGCGAGCGAAACGGGGACGGTGGAAGCGGGGGTATTGGAGCAGCCGGTGGCGACGACCGCGAGCATGGTCCACGCGACGCCGCGCGCCGAGCGCACCGAAGCGCTCCCGATGGCCGCGGATTCGCTGCCTCCGGATGTGGTCGCGAGCGCCTCCGCGCTCGTCGCCGATCGGGGTCAGGTCGTGGAGATCACGGCGCAGGGCTCGCTGGACATCAACCAGGTGATCCTGTCCGACGGGCTCTCGAAAGCGCCCCTGGTCTACGACATGGACGCCAAGGCGTGGCGCGGTGTGTATCGCGTCCCGCTGCGCACCAAGGCCAACCGCGTCGGACTCGCGGTGACGGCGACGAATGGCCGGGGCCAGTATCAGCGCGTGTGGGTCTTCATCGAGGTGGGGAAGCCGACGACCGAGGAGAAGACGAGCGTCGAGGACAAGACCGAGCAGCAGACCGGGACCGAGACGCCAGCCGTCACCGAGCCGGCGCAAGGTAACGGCGACCAAGGCGCCGAGCCCGCGAAGGAGGATCAGCCGGTCGAGACCGGCACGGAAGGCGAAAACGGCTGATGAACCACAGGCCGCGCGGTGTGCGCGGTGAGAACGACAGAGCCCCGCGGATCCAAGATCCGCGGGGCTTCACCTTTTCCTGCGATTTACTCGCGGCTCGCCAGCTCCTCGACGCGGACGCGCGCGGTGCCCGCGCGATAGAAGCCCAGCTCGCGTGCGGCCTCCTCCGACACGTCGATCACGCGACCCTTGCGGAACGGGCCCCGGTCGTTCACCTCGACCACGACACTCCGTCCATTCTCGAGGTTCGTAACCAGCACGCGGCTACCGAGGGGAAGAGTTCGGTGGGCCGCCGTGAGGCGATGGCGGTCGTACGTCTCGCCGCTTGCGGTGCGCCGTCCTTGGAAGGAGCGGTGGTAGTACGAGGCCATGCCCACCGCGTGGCTGGAGACCGAGTGCGAGCCTCCGGATCCCATGGTCACGGGCCCGTACCCACCACCGCTCGCGGCGCATGACGGCAGGGACAGAAGAGCTACAAGCGTCGTTGCGATTCGGACGTGCCATCGGGCCATGCGGAGATAATCGGCAGAAGGGCATGTGCGCTTGAGTTCCCGGCTGGATCCGGCCAGCGTGCCCGACGTCCCCCGGAACAGCAGGCGCGGACCGCTGGGTCGTATGCATACCCAACTTTGTCATGGCGGCACGGTCGATGCTCATCTCCCCGTACGTGAGCAGCGAGGTCCGTACATCACACGCTTTTGCCTCGCATCTATCGATTGACCAAGGAAGGAGCGTGTTATGAAAAAGACGACATGGTGGCGAAACAGCCTCACGGGGATGGGAATGCTCGCGCTTGTCTCCGCCGCTTCACCCGCGGCGGCGCAGCGCTACTCGCGAGATGACCCGAGAGATCAGTATCAGGATAGGCAGGAACTCGGGCAGGACCGCGTCGACGTGCGCGCCGACTGGATGGACGTGCGCCGGGTGCAGCAGGCGATCGCCCAGCTACGCCAGGCTCGTGACGAGCGGAATCCGTGGCGCGAGGATCGTGCTCGCAGAAACATTCGCGAGCTGTTCCGGAATGAAATCGTGGAGGCCCGTCACGACGCGTACCGAGATCAGAACGAGGTCTATCGCAGCAGTCGCGAGCGCATGCGCGACCGGAGCTTCGACGACCAGCGGGACCTGAGGGATGACCAGACGGATCTCACGGATAGCCGCGTTCGATTCCGGGAGTTGAACCGCACGTTCCGAGCGATGCGAGACAACGAGCCGGCGGCTCGAGCCCACTCGTGGCGAGCCATGCGGTACGAGGATCAGCTGCTCGCGCGATTCCTGCAGATCACGAGGGAGGACGCGATCTCCAGCGGGAGAGAGCTGAACGAAGATCGGTACGAGCTGCGCGAAGATCACGGTGGTTGACCACGACCATCCGTTCACGAGCCCCGGGGAGCTACTCCTCGGGGCTCTTCGTTTCTAGTGGCTCAACGCCAGGTCCTGAGCGGACCGCGCCGCGATCCAGGCGATCGGAACTCCCACCCCGAACGCATGGATGAAGAGCTGGTTCGCGATGAGGAGGGGCCCGGGGTGTCCCATGCGCACCAGCGATAGCGGTATCACCACGAAACGCATGAAGGCCCAGACGCAGAGTCCAAACACGATACCGGACCTCAGGGGACGCCGAAGCAGCGAGGGCCAGATGCGCGTCGCGGTGAAATAGACAGCGGCCGCGCTCAGGGCGATGAAGAAGTGAAGACCGAGGCCGAGGGCCGCCGTGCCGAAGCCGCCTTCGAACGAGCGCGGCCCGAGGAGTCCGCTCGCGATTCCCTGGAGCATGCGCAGGGGCCTGCCACCAAGCAGCAGCGTGACCACGACGGCATCGGTGATGTCGAGAGCGCCTGCGACCAGCCCGCCGACTACGATCGACTCCAACGGCCGCGCGCGCACGCCTCATGGGTACCACGCACGGCTCCGCGCCGAAATGGAAATCGTGGCCGGGGCAGGCTAGGCTGACCGGATGCTTGTCCCAACAACCGCGATGGTGACGGCTCTGGCGCTGCTGGTCGCGTCATGGCCGGGAGCGGCTCGGGCGAAGAGTGCCAACGTCGAAGCCGCACTCATCGTCGCCGGCGACGCGGTCATCCCCGGCCTGCCGCTGGAGGCGGGGATCCGGCTTCGCATGACGCCCGGCTGGCACGTGTACTGGAAGAATCCCGGAGATTCGGGGCTGCCGCCCACGGTCAGCTGGATCCTTCCCGAGGGCTTCAGGGCCGGACCCATCGAGTGGCCTGCCCCCACCCGCTTCCTGGACGAAGGCCTCGTGACGTACGGCTACCACGACGAGGTCGTCCTTCCCATTCGGATCGAAACACCCGGATCCCTGCCGGGCGATTCGGTCGCGCTCGTCGCGCGGGTCGACTGGCTCGAGTGCAAGGACATCTGCGTCCCCGGCTCGGCGACGCTTCGGCTCGATCTTCCCGTCAAAGCCGAGCCAAGGCTTCGGGGCTGGGCATCGAGGCACACCATCGAGAGGGCTCGCTCCCAGCTTCCGGATACCGTCGGCTGGTTCCTTCAGGGCGAGTCCGGCCCGCGGTCGGTTTCTCTCTCCTTCATCCCCGCGCGCCACAACAAGCCGCGGAGCGCCTACTTCTATGCGGACGAGCCGCTGCTCGTGGATTACGCGTCGCCGCAGGGCTTCGAGCAGGTGGGGCAGCTCTGGCGCGTCACGATGAAACCCGATCCCAACGCCAATCGGAACCTCGACCGGCTGACGGGAGTCTTAGTGGTCGATGGGACCGGGGGATCGCATTCGGTCCGGGTCGACGTGCCCCTCCGCGCGGGCGACCCGGCACCCGCTCCTCCGCAGCCCCTTTTGCCTCCGCGCACCCCCTCCGCGGCGGCCTATGTCGCCATACTGGCCGCACTGGCGATCGTGGTAGCCTTGCTCGTTCCTCGCATCCTTCGACGTCGAACGCACCACAACTGAGATCGGAGATCGTGCCATGAAACGAATGGCTTCACTGGCATTCATTCTGTTATTTGCGTCCGTATCGCTCGCGCATGCCGCGGCCATCGTCGGCCAGCGGGCTCCGTCGTTCGAGCTTCGCGATGCGGACGGCAAATCCGTGAAGCTCGACTCCTATCGCGGAAAGTACGTCGTGCTCGAGTGGACCAACTTCGGCTGTCCCTTCGTGGGCAAGCAGTACGGCAGCGGCAACATGCAGTCGCTCCAGAAGAAGTACACGGAGCAGGGTGTCGTTTGGCTCACGATCTGCTCCTCGGCCAAGGGCAAGCAGGGCTACGTCGACGGCGCCGGCGCGAAGGAAGGCATGAAGGAGCGCGACGCCGCGCCCACGCGCTTCCTGCTCGACCCCAAGGGCTCGGTGGGCAAGAGCTACGGCGCCAAGACCACGCCGCACATGTTCGTGATCGATCCGAAGGGCACCGTCATCTACAACGGCGCCATCGACGACAAGCCGTCCACGAACAAGGACGACGTCCCGACGGCGAAGAACTACGTCGCCGCCGCGCTCGACGAGTCGATGGCGGGAGCGAAAGTCGCAACGTCGGCCACGCAGCCGTACGGCTGCAGCGTGAAGTACTAAATTCAACCCTGGGGGTTGCCATGACTCCGCGTGTTCGTGATCCGTGGAGACCGTCGCTCGTCGCAACCGTGCTCGCACTCGCGCTGGCGGGCTGCGGCACGTCCGGAACCAAGATCGGCGTCAAGGAAGCGACAGCGCACACAGACAACGGCGTCCAGCGGGTCGATGTGAACGTTCACTCCTACTACTTCGATCCCAACCGGATCACGGTCGACGAGGGTGTTCCCGTGGAGCTGGTGCTTCACTTCAAGCCCCTCATGACTCCGCACAACATGACGTGCGAGCATTCCGATGCGGGGATCAACATCGACAAGAGCATCAGCTTCGTCTCGTTCGACCACACCAAGCACGTGCGGTTCACGCCGACCAAGGCCGGCGAGTACGACTTCTACTGCGGGGTGGGCTCACACATGAAAAAAGGAATGACCGGGACCATCGTGGTCCGGAGCCACGGATGAGCCGAGGACTCGCGGTGGTGCTGGCGGGACTCGTGATGATGGCAGCGGCATCGTGCGGCAAGGGACCGGCGGCGAACAACCCGCCCCCCTTGACCGCCGCCGAGAAGGACTCCCTCCTCAAGGGATACGCCAAGGACCGCTCCGATACCGAGGAGTGGCTCAAGACCTCGCCGACCTCCTATCTCGCCACGGTCGAGCGCAAGGATTTCGGCGCGCAGACATCGATGTCGGTCGGAAGCGCCGCCGACAACGACGTGAGGATCGACGATGCGGGCGTGAAGCCGCACCACCTCCGGGTGACGGTGGTCGGCGACTCCTTCGAGGTCAAGGCGCTCGACAAGGGCGCCACGTTCACCGCGAAGGACAGCGTTCCCCTGACCTCGGCCATGCTGCCGCCGTCCGGGATCCACGTGGCGAGGTTCGCGCTGAGGCTGTCGCACCAGCGCTACCCCGCGATCATCGTGTTCGATCCCAAGAGCCCACGGTACGCGGACTACAAGGGCATCCAGTACTTCCCGCCCGACCTCGACTACCACATCGTGGCTTCGCTCACACCGAACACGCATCCCGACACCACGATCATCCTGTCCACGCGCGGCAACCAGCGGCGCGCGGTTCGCGAGGGATGGTTCGACTTCAAGGTGAAGGGGCAGCCGGCGCGTCTGGAGGCGGTCCGGCTTCTCGAGCCCGGGGTGGGGGAGCAGGACTACAGCCTCTTCTTCACCGACGCAACCACCGGCAAGCAGAGCTACCGCGTCGGCCGTTATCTGGAGCCGGTCAAGCGAGCCGATGGCCTCTACACGCTCGATTTCAACATGTGTTACAACCCGGCCTGCGCCTACTCGGAGCATTACAACTGTCCCATACCGCCCAAGGAGAACCACCTCACGGTGGCCATCGCCGCGGGGGAGATGGACGGCCACTACATGCACTGAGCCGAAACCGCCGGTTTTCGCGCGTTCTCGACCAGGAAGAGTCCATCCAGGCCCCGGCCGGAGCCGGGCCGCCCCCTGACCGGAGGAACTCGCATGTCACGCCAAGCGCCCCTCGCGCTCCTGTCCGCATTCGCCCTGCTCCTCGCCTGGGGCATGCCCGCGCCCGCCTCGGCCGGGATCGGCAATCCCATCAAGAAGGCCAAGGACGCCGTCACGCATGAGGCGAAGAAGGAGACCAAGTCCGAGGACGCCAAGCCCTGTGCGCCGCCCGTCTTCGACGACGTGACGATCGAGCTGACCGAGGCGCGGGTCTCGAAGATGATCGCGAGCTACCAGAAGGTGGAGACCACCCTGGCGCCACGGCAGGACCTCGTGCTGAAGCGGAACAAGCTGATGGAAGAGCGGAACGCCCTCTGGGACAAGCACGGGGACAAGATCCAGGAGCTCCAGGGGAAACGCCAGGACGTCGAAGGCTGCATTCAGCACGGCTATGAAGTGGCGCGAGAAAAGAAGATGGAGGAGTACTCGAAGCGCGCCATGAGCGATCCCAATCTCATGGAGAAGTACAAGGAGCTCGCCATGAAGAACAACGCCGCGGCCGCCAAGGGCGACACGACGGCGCAGAACAACATTTACTCCGGCATGTACGCGGAGATGCTTCCCAGCTCCCAGGACTCGGCCAACGTCCGAAAGGACTGCGGGCCCATTCCGTCGCGCACCAAGGAAGAGGATCAGATCGACGCGCTCGACAAGCAGATCGCGTCGTATGAGGAGCAGATCCGCAAGATCGACGACAAGGTGGCCCAGACCCAGTCGAAGGAGATGGGCATCACGCCTAACCAGATGGGTGTCGTGGTGGAGCGGATCGTGGCGTTCCACGGATCCTCGAAGGATGCCAAAGACGCCAATGGCGAACGAAAGAAGAAGGGCGAGTCGAGCTCCGGCTCCGACAACTCGGGCTCTAGCTCAGGATCGGGCGAGCAGTCCGCCTCCGGAGGCGATTCGGGCTCCGGGAGTACGTCTGTGAAATGCGGCTACACCGAGGAGGAGACGAAGGCCCTCACGAAACACGCCGCGGAGCTCAACAAGTACTTCAGGTAGCCGTGCGCCGTCCGTCTTCGATCCGGTGCAGGCCCGCGGTGGCCGCCTTGGCCGTTCTCGTGGCGGCTACCCCTGTGCTGGCTTCCCCCGCGAGCCTCGACGTCCGCGACGGAGACTCCTGGCGCACGTTCTGGCGCTCGGACGAGGCGCCCTCCCGATACGCCGCCGCAAACCCGACGCTCGTCCACGCGATTCAGTGGAAGTATCTCACCGGCGGGCTCGAGTGGTGCGAGCTCCGGCTCGCCTGTCCCGCGCCTGTTTGGCGCGCGAAGCTCATTGTGGCGCGCGTCGATCCGCGACAGGTCCGGCTCACGCTCGCGATGGACTTGACGCGGGAGGACATGCGCCCCGCATGGACCGTCGACCGCGCGCCAGAGGACGCGATCCTCGCCGTGAACGTGGCCCAGTTCACGAATGCGATGCCTTGGGGCTGGGTCGTGATCGACGGCCGCGAGCGGCTCGCTCCGGGCTCGGGGCCTCTTGCGAGCGCCGTCGGCATCGACCGGGACGGCGGTATCCACTGGGCTCACGGCGACACGCTCGCGGCCACGGGGATCGTCACCGGATTTCAGTCCTACCCGACGCTTCTGTCCCGCGATGGAACGATCCCGGCTCCGCTCCGGACCGCCGGCAGCTTGCTCAGCCTCACGCATCGCGACACGCGCCTTGCCTTCGGTGAGACGCGCGACGGGCACATCGTGATCGCGCTGACGCGCTACGACGCGGTGGGTTCGATGGGTGAGGGGATCCCGCTCGGGCCCACGACCCCCGAGATGGCCGCCATCATGGGATCGCTCGGCGCGCGCGACGCGGTCATGCTCGATGGCGGGATCTCGGCGCAGCTCCTCCTGCGCGAAGCTCCTGGCCAGGAACCGCTATGCTGGCATGGCATCCGCAAAGTACCCCTCGCCTTGATCGCCCGCCCCCGCGAAACGGGAAGCGCCGCAAAGTAGATCTACTTTCGTCCCGTCGTGCTAAGGTTTTTACAGACGAAACGAAGCCCCCCCCTGAGGCCTGACCAAGAGAACGTATGGCGTTCGAAGCCGTCCCATCCCCGGAGGGCTCCACCGAGGTCCGCGTCGCCCGGCCCCCGGCATGGGCTCGCTACGCGACGGCGCTCCTGGCGGTGTTGGTCGCCTGGTTCGCCCGCCGGGCACTGTCCCATGTCATTGGACCGACCGCGCTTCCCTTCATTTTCTTCTTTCCCGCGGTGGCGGTTGCCGGCTGGTGGGGCGGGTTCGGTCCTGGGCTCCTGGCCATCGTCCTCTCCTCAGTGCTGGCCAATTGGTCCTTCATTCGTCCCACCGGGTCTCTGACCCTCTCGACCTTCGACGTCGCGGCGGCGCTTGCCTTCGCCTTCTCCGCGGCCTTCATCCTGGCCGCGATCGAGGCGATGCACCGGGCGCGGGCGCGCCTCCACAGGGAGGTGGAGCAGCGTCGCAGCGCGGAGGCCGAGATGGTGCGGGCCCTCGAGCTGTCGGACACGACCCTGGCCAGCATCGGCGATGGAGTCATCGTCACCGACGCGGAGGGCCGCATCGTGTCGATGAATCGCGAAGCGGAGGGGCTCACGGAATGGGCGAGCTCGGAGGCGGTGGGGCGGCCCCTGGAGGAGGTATTCCGGATCCTTCGTGAGCATGATCGGAGGCCCGCCGACAATCCGGTGGCACGGGCGCTCCGCGAGGGCCGGATTGCGAATCTAGCGAATCACACGCTTCTTGTGTCCCGGAACGGCCGGGAGATCCCCATCGAGGACAGCGCCGCGCCGATCCGCAGAGGGGATGGTCCCGTCCAGGGAGCCGTGCTCGTCTTCCGGGACGCGACCGTCGAGCGCCGGGCGCACGAGGCGAGCGTGCGGCTCGCGGCGATCGTCGAATCTTCGGGCGACGCGATCCTCACGAAGACGCTCGACGGCACCATCCGTACCTGGAACCGGGGCGCGGAACGACTCTTCGGATACAAGGCGGACGAGATCATCGGCCGGTCGATCACGACCCTCATCCCGCCCGAGCGCCTCCACGAGGAGCCCGAGATCATCGAGCGGCTCAAGAGCGGGCAGCCGTACGAGCGGCTCGAGACCGTGCGGCTGACCAAGGGTGGCCGGCGCATCATCGTGTCGCTGAGCGTCTCCCCGCTGCGGGACGCCGAGGGTGAAGTCGTGGGCGCGTCGAAGATCGTTCATGACGTCACGGACGTGGTGGCCGCGCGCGAGGAGCTGGCGCGTGAGAAGGAGCTCCTCGCGACCACACTGGCCAGCATTGGTGATGGCGTGATCGTGACCGATGCCGAAGGCTGCGTGACGTTCCTCAATCCCGAGGCCGAGCGCCTGACGGGATGGACGCTGGACGACGCCCGCGGCGAGGCGTTGCCCGACGTGTTTCGAATCGTCGGCGAGACGACACGGGAGGCGGTGAAGAACCCGGTGGACGAGGTGCTCCGCCGGAACGCAGTGGTCGGGCTCGCGAACCACACGATCCTGATCGCCCGGGACGGATCGGAGCGCTCCATCGACGACAGCGCGGCTCCCATTCGGGTGAATGGAGCGCTGTCGGGTGTCGTGCTCGTGTTCCGCGACGTCACGGAGCGGCGGCGCGCCGATGCCATCCTTCGCGAGGAAGACCGGCGCAAGGACGAGTTCCTCGCGATCCTGTCCCACGAGCTCCGGAATCCGATCGCGCCGATCGGGATGGCGGTCGACCTCATGCGCAAGAAGGGACCGGGCGATCCGGAGCTCCGTGAGCTCTGGGACATCATCGAGCGGCAGACGAACCAGCTCGCGCGGCTGCTCGACGACCTCTTGGACGTGAGCCGGATCGTCTCGGGCAAGATCGTGCTTCGTCCGGAGCAGGTCAGCCTGGGTCTCGCCGTCTCGAGCGCGGTCGAAGCGGTGCGCCCGGCCGTTCGTGCGCGAGGCCACAAGCTGACCGTGGAGCTTCCGCCCGAGCCGGTCTACGTCGAGGGGGACCTGGCCCGCCTCGCGCAGGTCTTCACCAACCTCCTCCACAACGCGGTGAGGTACACGGACCCCGGCGGGAAGATCTCGATCAGCATCGAACGCGAGGGGAGTGACGCGCTCGTGCGCGTTCGCGACAGCGGGATCGGCCTCACGGTGGACCAGATGTCGCGCATCTTCCAGATGTTCGCGCAGGCGAACCGGTTGACCGACGGAATCCAGCAGGGCCTCGGCGTGGGACTGGCGCTCTCCCGAAAGCTGGTCGAGCTGCATCGGGGCCGGATCGAGGTGAAGAGCGGCGGCGTTGGGCGCGGGAGTGAATTCGTGGTCCGGCTGCCGGTCACCATCCGAGTCGAGCCCGAGAGCCCGACCGCCCTCGCCGCAGCGGGACCTACCGTCGCTTCGCCGGGCCTTCGCATCCTGATCGCGGACGACAACGCGGACTCCGTCACGACGCTCAGCTGGTCGCTCGAGCACTCTGGCCACGAGGTGCGCACGGCATCCGACGGCATCGCTGCCGTCCAGGTGGCGAGGGAGTTTCGTCCGCAGCTCGCCCTGCTCGACATCGGGATGCCGCGGTTGAACGGTTACGATGCCGCGCGCGAGATCCGGAAGATGCTGGGGGACGAGGTCACGCTGGTCGCGGTCACCGGGTGGGGGCAGGAAGAGGACAAGCGGCGCGCCCGCGAGGCGGGCTTCGACCGGCACGTCACGAAGCCGATCGATATCGAGACCTTGGACCGGATGGTGGCGAGGCCTACCCGAGATTGAGCTTCTGGAGCAGCTGACTCCAGCGGGGATCCGAGCGCAACGGCTGGAAGATGGGTTCCGTGTAGACCTGAGGGACTCCCGAATCGCGCTCCAGGATCGCGCGGTCCAGCCATTGAAATGCCGCGTCGGCGTCCCCGCGGGCGGCGTGGACGACCGCGATCTGGTAGGGGGCCTCGACGGCGAATCGGGTTTCGAGCTCCTTCAGCGCATCGTCCGATTCCCGGACGCGCCCCGCGAGAAGATGAACATAGGCCAGGGCCGTCAGACGAGCCCAGTCGGCGCTCTCCTGGGTCGCCTCACGCATCGCCTCCGCGTCTCGACCCTGCTCCGCCAGGACGACCGCCAGGCCGAGGCGGTGTCCCGTCCGTTGGGGAGCCAGCTCCAGCGACTTGCGAATGGCCTGCTCGGCTTCGGGTAGGCGGCCCAGGGTCCGGTACACGAACCCGATACCGCTGTATCCTCCCGCCTGAAGCGGATCCAGCTCGATCGCTCGAAGAAAGAGCGCGATCCCCTCCTCGGGCCGGCCCGCATAGTGCGCGATGCCGCCGGCCGAGCGAAGCGCCTCGGCGTTCGACGGGTCAAGCTCGATGGCCTTTCGCGTGGTCGCCTCCGCCTCTTTCCAGTTCCAGTCGTACATGCGCAGGATGGCCGAGTGTCGCGTGTGTGCCTCGGGGAGATCGGGTGCGAGCTCGAGAGCGCGCAGGATCTCCTTCCTGGCATTCTCGTAGCCCACCCCGACCGGCAACCAGCCGTAGCCGCCCATGTTGATGTAGGCCCTCGCCTTCTCGACATGCGCGCGCGCGAGCGTCGGATCGATCGCGATTGCCTGATCGAGATAGCGGAGTCCATTCACCGAGTCTTCCTTCGTGATGCGATCGACGAAGTACTTGCCCTGGAGGTAAAGGCGATGAGCCTCGGGGTTCTGGGCCCCGTGCCCCACGCTCGCCGTGGCGATCGCGGCCCGAGCAGCGCCGCCCGCCTTGGAATCCGGCGTCTCGCCGAAAAGCGCCGTCCGGAGCTCGCGCACCACCGACTGCGCGATGTCGTCTTGAACCGCGAAGATGTCGTCGAGGGATCGGTCGTAGGTCTCGGCCCAGAGCTGCACCCGATCCGAGGCCTGGATGAGCTGGACCGAGATCCGCACGCGGTTGCCCGACTTCCGAACGCTCCCGTCGAGGAGCGTCGCCACGTTCAGGCGCTCGCCGATCACGGCGAGGTCTTCGCTCGTGCCGCGGAACTGGAACGACGATGCGCGCGCGGCGACACGGAGCCCGCGCACCTTGGTGAGCACGCTCAGGAGCTCGTCCGCGAGACCGTCGGAGAAGTACTCGTCCTCCTCGTTCCGGCTGCGGTTCACGAAGGGCAGTACGGCGATCGACGCAACGAGCTGGGACGTGCCCGATCCGAAGCCGGACGGAGATGAGGCTGGGGATGGCGTCGGCGTTCGGGGCGTGGGCGTCGACGGCGGCCGGTGCGGAAAGGGCGTCGGAGCGGCGGACGGGGGTGACGGCGCATAGCCGCCCGAGGCGGGCGACGCTGCCACGCTCCCCTCGCGCTCGAGATACTTCAGCTCGTTGTACACGTCGCGCGCGGTCTGGAAGCGGTCGCGTGGATTCTTCTCGAGGCATCGCACGACGATTCGGTTCAGATCGCGTGGGAGATCCGCGCGCACGCTCAAGAGCGGAGCGGGCGCGTCGCGCAGGATCGCGGAGCTGATATCGGCGGAGGTGTCGCCCGTGAAGGGACGGCGTCCCGTGGCGAGCTCGTAGAGGATGATGCCGAGCGCAAAGAGGTCGGATCGGGCGTCCACCGCGTCGCCGCGGATCTGCTCCGGCGCCATGTAGGGCACCGTCCCGAGAACCTGACCCACGCCAGAAATCGGTCCCGCGGTGGCGCCGACGGTCGCCCCGAGGTCAGCCCCTTCTTCCGCCGCAACCTTCGCGAGTCCGAAGTCGAGCACCTTGATCCAGCCGTCGTGCGTGACCATGACGTTTCCAGGCTTGAGATCGCGATGCACGACGCCGCGCTCGTGCGCCGCGACGAGCGCGTTGGCGAGGGGTATCGCGAGCTCGAGCACGCGCGACAGGGGAAGACCGCCCGGCGTGACCACCTGATCGAGGCTCCGTCCGTCGACCAGCTCCATGGTGAGAAAGCGAACGCCTTCCTCTTCCTCGACGGAATGGAGCGTGACGATGTTGGGATGATTGAGGCCGGCGACGGCCCGTGCCTCGCGCTCGAAGCGGGCGAGACGGTCGGGACTGGAGGCGACGCCTTCGGGCAGCACCTTGACCGCGACTTCGCGCCCCAGGCGCGTGTCGCGCGCGCGATAGACCTCACCCATGCCTCCGGCTCCTAGCGAGCCGGTGATCTGGTAGGTGCCGAGCTTGGTTCCGATGGACAAAGGCATGAAGCCCGTAGTGTAGCGGGAACCGCTGCGGCGGTCATCGTGGTTCGAGATGGATCTTGGCGTGTGGAACAGTCGATCCGCCGATTTGGTAGAACACGCCCCCCCTTTGGAATGCTTTTCCGTTGACCGTCCGGGGGGCTCTCCGAATGCTCCGCTCAGGCTCCGTAAGGTTCCCAACGTAAGTACCTGCCTCCCAACTCCGTATAGATTCGGTCGCCGGAAATCGGGGCTGTGGCATCACTTCTGCGATAGGGCACCCCGGCCCCTACTGTGGGGGGCATTGGAGCGCGGCAAGTTTGTTGTCGGGCTGAATCGGCGACCACACTAGGTTGCCCCTTATGGATCCGAGCGTTGCCTCGGATCGCCGCGCGATAAGGCCCGGCGTCAACTGAAGAGAAAGGGTGGCCCATGCGAAGCATGATCGTTGCTGCATTCGCCGCCGTGGCGCTGGTGGCTGCGGGTCCCGCCTTTGCGGGGGGCGACAAAGGACAGATCGAAATCGGTGGGTTTGGTGGATGGTTCTTCCCGGATGATTACGGGATCCTCCATCCCGATCAGGACAACGTCTGGGGCGGCCGTCTGGGCTACTGGTTCAACCACACGTGGACGCTGGAAGGCTCGTACCAGAAAGTCATGACCGATACGGAAATCAATCAGGTCGGCGTGCCCGAGCAGGACGTGGACCTGCAGATGTATCGGCTCAACCTGCTCTACAACCTCGGCTCTTCGTCCTCGAAGGTCCGTCTCTTCCTCACCGGAGGCGCCGGCTCCTCGAAGACCGACATCAAGACCTACGTGAACGAGAACAAGTTCGAGTGGAACGCCGGCGGCGGGCTCCGCTTCTTCTTATCGCGGAACTTCAACCTCCGCTTCGATGGACGATTCTCGAGCGTGAAGGTTGTCGAGGGGAGCGGTCACGAGGGGAACGGCGAGGCCACGGTCGGTCTCGGATTCCTATTCGGCGGCCACAAAGAGGAGGCCGCGGCCGAGGTGATTCCGCCTCCGGCGAACCAGCCTCCCACGGTGACTTGCGCGGCCGATCGCGCGCAGGTCCTCCCGGGCGAGACGGCGACCGTCACGGCCACCGCGACCGATCCCGAGGGCGGACCGCTCACGTACGATTGGAGCGCGACGGGTGGTGGCCGCATCACGGGGACCGGCCCCTCGGCGACGATCGACTTCACGGGCGCGAACCCTCCCGCGAACGCCGCGATCAGCGTGAAGGTGACCGACGATCACGGCCAGAGCGCGACGTCCGATTGCACGGTGGCGCTCATGGCTCCGGCGAAGCCGCCGGAGGCTGTGTCATGCATCTCCACGGGATTCCCGAAGAACACGTCCCGGCTCAACAACGTCGACAAGGCCTGCCTCGATGACGTCGATCAGAGGCTCAAGGCCGATCCGCGCGCGCGGGTCGTCGTGATCGGGCACTCCGACACGAAGGAGACCGCGAAGAACATCGGGCAGACGCGCGCTGAAGCAGTGCGCGACTACCTCGTGCGCGAGCGCGGCATCGACACGGCGCGCATCGAGGTTCGCTCCGCGACGGCGGGAGCCGGTGCGGATGTGACCGCGCAGACCGCGAATCGGCGCGTCGAGGTGTGGTTCGTTCCCGAGGGCGCATCGGTGCC
>DATJGP010000132.1:0-35298 GCA_035494915.1 Candidatus Eiseniibacteriota bacterium
CGCCTTCTTCGCGTCCCACACCGACGTCACGTCCACGACGACCGATGGATGGAATCCGATCCGCGACGCGAAGTACCAGCGTCCCTTGGGGCGGAACGCCGGACCTTCCGCGGCGTACTGGATGAGCCCCGCGAGGTACCACGCGCGTTCGACGATCAGCGACGCCTGGATGTGGTCGGGGTGACGGTCCTTGGGGAAGTGCGACAGCAACACGGCGGGGCGCAGGCGACGGATCCACGTGACCACGGCGCGCTCCTGCGCGGAGTCCATCGCGTTGATCCCACCATCCGGAAGGCCGGCATTCCAGCGCCCCGTGAGCCCCAGAATCCTGGCCGCCTCCGTGGCCTCGCGATCTCGCACCTCGGGCGTGCCATTCGTTCCCATCTCGCCGCGCGTGAGATCGAGGATCCCCACGGCGAACCCTTGCGACGCGGCCAAAGCGAGCGTGCCGCCGCACGAGATATCGGCATCGTCGGGGTGGGCCCCGATGGCGAGCAAGTCGAGGGGAGCGGTCGTCGTCACGACGCCGTCAGCTCCGGGCGGCTTCGGTCCTGGCCAGCTCGGGCGGCTGACCGTCCCACGAATGCGTGTTGCGGTACTGGGTGCGGATGGTGCGGACGGTGCCGGTCTTCACGCGCATGACCATCGAGTGGGTCTCGGCGGTGTTGCCGGAGAAGCGGACGCCGTCGAGCATGTCGCCGTCGGTGACGCCCGTCGAGGCGAAGGTGATGGAGTCGCCCGACGCGAGATCGGTCTCGCGGTACACGCGTCCAAAGTCGCTGATCCCCATCTTCCGCGCGCGTGCCTTCTCGTCGTCGCTCCGGAACAGCAAGCGTCCCTGGATCGCGCCGCCCAGACATCTCAAGGCAGCGGCGGCCAGCACGCCTTCCGGGGCACCTCCAACACCGACGAGAACATCGACGCCAGTCGAATCGAGCGAGGTGGCGATGGCGGCGGAGACGTCGCCGTCGGGGATGAGATGGATGCGCGCGCCGGTCGTTCGGACCCTCTGGATCAGATCTTCATGGCGCGGACGATCGAGGATGACGACCGTGAGATCTTCGAGGTGGTAGCCCTTCGCTGCGGCCACCGCCTCGAGGTTCTCCTCGATGGTGCGTGAGAGATCGATGGCGCTCGCGGCCTTGGGGCCGACGGCGATCTTCTCCATGTAGGTGTCGGGGGCGTGGAGGAAATGGCCGCGCGCGGCGAGGGCGATGACCGCCATCGCGTTCGGACGCCCGTAGGCCACCGAGTTCGTGCACTCGAGGGGATCGAGGGCGATGTCCACCTCGGGGCCCCAGCCGGAGCCAACCTGCTCGCCAATGTAGAGCATGGGCGCTTCGTCCCGCTCGCCCTCGCCGATCACCACCGTGCCGCGGATGTCGACGTTGTCGAAGGAGCGGCGCATCGCCGTGACCGCGGCCTGATCGGCGGCGTTCTTGTCGCCGCGTCCCATCCAGCGGGAGCAGGCGAGAGCGGCGGATTCGGTAATGCGAACGAGATCCAGACCGACGTGACGGTCCATCGATCTATTTCCCGGCCGCCACGCCCAATTCGGCCGCGTCGACCTCGTCCCAATCGTTCAAGGCCTCGTTCCAGCGATAGAGGCGCACGCGGCTCGTGGACTCCGTCTTCGAGTAGACGTACTCCACGTGCGTGCCGCCGCCGATCCGATTGCTGAAGTGGGTCTTCTTGTCCACGACGAGGGGGCGCGTGGTACGGGCGAGCTTCATCTTCCCCTGCGGTCCCGTCCAGACCACCGTCTCGGTCACTGCCTGGGTCTCCTCGTCCTCGATCTCATCGAACTCGAGGTCGCCGAAGAGCTTGTCGAGGCGCCTGAGCACCTCTTCCCAACGTTGATCGTTCATGATTTTGGGCCCTCGTGGGGGCTCGATTGACTTGGGATTGAAGCGTCCTATAGTAGCACACCTTATGCATGACGTGAACCTTGGGGCCCCGGGAGGCGTGAGCGGTCGTACGGCGCTCGTCGTTGGAGGCGGACGCGGTCTGGGCCGTGCCATCGCGATCGCGCTCGCGGAAGGGGGAGCGCGGGTGCTTGCGGTCGGGCGCGACCCGAAGCCGCTCGATGAGCTCGCCGCGCTGGCTCGATCGCGACGCCTTCTGCTCCGCGCGGCACGCGGTGATGCTGGCCGCGCGGCCACCGTGCGCACGTGGCTCCGTGGTTCGGGAGGCCCAGAGCGCGCACCGGACATCCTCGTGGTCGCGGCAGGGGATTACTGGGAAGGGCCATTCTCCAAGCTCACCACGGAGCTCTGGGAAGCGCTCCTCCACTCGAACACGACCGTCCCGCTCGCGGTGCTCCAGGAGGCGCTCCCGCTCATGCGCAAGCGCCGCTACGGCCGCATCCTCCTGTTCGGAGTCGCGGGTGGGGAATCGCCGCGCGCGGCCGCCAGGGCGCACGCGTACCGCGCCGCCAAGGTCGCTCTGCTGACCCTCGCGAAGAGCCTCGCGCAGGAGGAGGCGCCGCACGGCATCACGGTGAATGTGATCCTACCTGGGATCATCCGCCCCGCGTTCTCGGGGAAGGAGGCGGACCTGGTTCGCCGCATTCCCGCGGGGAGGCTCGGCAGCCCTCGCGAGATCGCCCGCGCGGCGCTTTTCCTTCTCGCCGAGGAATCGGGCTACATCACCGGAGCGGCGCTCCCGGTAGCCGGGGGATATCTCCTCTAGTCGTAGGGTTCCGGAATGAATTCGTGTCGCGGGCGATCGCCGCAGGCCGGTCAACGTCCCTAGACCGGTCCGGACCCGCTTCGCCTCTCGTTGACCCGCTCTGCGCAACCTGTTACAATTCCATGAACTAGCCCTCTAACGAAAGGTTTTTGCTTGCGCGCATCCACCCCCAAGACCTGGGTGCTTCGCAACCCGGTGGCCCCGGAACATGCCCGGCGCCTGGCTGCGGAGCTGGGTCTTTCTTTGACCTTCGCGACCCTCCTTGCCAACCGCGGCTTCGGCAGCTCCGAAGAGGTGAATGAATTCCTCATCCCGTCCCTGACGCGCCTCGTGAACGCCTTCGAGATGCGGGACATGGACAAGGCCACCGCCCGCATCTGGGAAGCCGTGGACAATCAGGAACCGATCCTCGTCTACGGCGACTACGACGTGGACGGCATCACCTCGACGACGCTCCTCACCTCCGCGCTCACGCGGGCCGGCGCCAAGGTCACCTACTTCATCCCGGATCGAATCCGGGATGGCTACGGTTTTTCGGTTCGGGGCGTGGACGTGGCACGTAAGCGCCGGACGCGCCTCGTGATCACGGCCGACTGTGGTATCACCGCGACGAACGAAGTGCGGCTCGCGAAGGAGCACGGGATCGACGTGATCGTGACCGATCACCACGAGCCCCTGGGCGAGCTGCCCGACGCGGTCGCGGTGCTCAACCCGAAGCGTAAGGATTGCCCGTATCCGTTCAAGGAGCTCGCGGGCGTCGGCGTGGTGCTCAAGCTGGTGCAAGGGCTCGTCGCGTCGCGTCCGGGCGCGCTTCCCGAGAGCTTCGTGATGGAGCATCTCGATCTCGTCGCGCTCGGCACGATTGCCGACGTCGTTCCGCTCCGGGGTGAGAACCGCATCATCGCGAAGATCGGCCTCGAGCGGATCTGCAACTCGCAGAAGCCCGGCATCGTGGCGCTCAAGGAAGTCGCTGGCCTCCGCGCGCGGCGGGTCGAGAGCGGGCACGTGGCCTACATCCTCGCGCCGCGGATCAACGCGGCGGGCCGGCTCGGGAATGCGGAGAGCGGCGTGCGCCTCCTTCTCGCGACCGACATCGGCGAGGCGACGACCATCGCGGAGAGCCTCGAGGAGGACAACACCAACCGGAAGAAGATCGACGAGGACACGCTCGAGGATGCGCTCGAGCAGCTCCGCCGCATCGGGCCGGAGCTTCCGCCGGCGATCGTGCTCTGGTCGGAGGATTGGCATCCCGGCGTGCTCGGGATCGTGGCGTCGCGACTCACCGAACGGTTCCATCGTCCGACGGTGCTCATTTCAGCCGACGAGGACGAGGGGAAGGGCTCCGGGCGGAGCATTCCGGGCTTCGACGTCTGCCAGGCGCTCCAGGAGTGCCGCGAGCACCTGATCGGTTTCGGCGGCCACAGCTACGCCGCGGGACTCACGATCCGCGCGGAGCAGATGCAGGCATTCCGCGTGCGTCTCTGCGACGTGGTGACGCGCCGGCTCATGCCGGACGACTATGTGCCCAAGCTCTCCATCGACGGACCGCTCTCCCTCGACGACTGCAACGAGGAGCTGGTCGAGTTCCTGGACCGGCTCTCCCCGTTCGGCATCGGGAACGCGGAGCCCTTGTTCATAGCCAACGACGTTCGGCTCGCCTCGCCCCCCATGGTCGTGAGCCGGAACCACCTCAAGCTGAGCCTCCGCCAGAACGGCCGCGAGATCGACTGCATCGGCTTCGGAATGGGACACCTGGCGGGGCCCATCCAGTCCGACCCGGGCCGGGTCTCGATTGCCTTCGTTCCCACCATCAACGTCTGGCAGAATCGTTCCCGGCTCCAGCTGAAGCTCCGCGACATTCAAATCCGGTAGCCATGGATCCGGTCCCTGCCGAACTCCCGGGACCGCTGCTCGAAGCGCTCCAGCGGTCCAACCGCACTCTCGATCTGGAGAAGATCGGGGCGGCCTATCGCTTCGCCGTGGACGCGCACGGCTCTCAGCTACGGAAGAGCGGCGAGCCCTACGTCACCCACCTGACCGCGGTCGCCACGATCCTCGCCGATCTCCTCGGCTCGGGCATCGACAACACGCTGATCGAGGGCGCGCTCCTCCACGACGTGGTGGAGGACACCACGGTCACGCTCCAGCAGGTGGAGCGCCGCTTCGGCCGCGACGTGGCCGCCCTCGTGGACGGGGTCACGAAGATCGGCCACCTCCACTTCGAGCGCCCCGAGCAGGAAGAGGCGGAGAACTTCCGGAAGATGCTCTTCTCCATGGCGCGCGACCTCCGCGTCATCCTGATCAAGCTCGCGGACCGTCTTCACAACATGCGCACGCTCACGGCGCTCGGCCCCGCGCGGGCGCACCGGATCGCGCGCGAGACGCGCGAGATCTACGCCCCGCTCGCGCACCGGCTGGGGATCGCGCGAATCAAGTGGGAGCTCGAGGATCTCTGCCTCAAGCACCTCGATCCCGAGGCGTACCGGGAGATTCGCGACAAGGTCCAGCTGAAGCGCGAGGAGCGGGAGCGTCAGATCCAGGACGTGGTCCAGCCAGTGAAGTCGAGGCTCGTCCACCTGGGCATGAAGGCGGACGTGGTGGGACGTCCGAAGCACCTGGAGTCGATCTACCGGAAGATGCAGGCGCAGGGGCGAAAGTTCGAGGAGATCTACGACCTCCTGGGCGCGCGCGTGATCGTGCACGACAAGGCCGACTGCTATCGCGTGCTCGGGGTGGTGCACGACCTCTTCACGCCGGTCCACGAGCGCTTCAAGGACTACATCGCGACCCCGAAGAGCAACATGTACCAGTCGCTCCACACGACGGTCGTGGCGCCGGGCGGGCTCATGGTGGAGTTCCAGATCCGCACGCAGTCCATGCACCAGATCGCGGAGCTGGGCGTGGCGGCGCATTACCGGTACAAGGAAGGGGGCGCCGCGGGCGACTCGGAGCTCCTCGCCAAGCTCGCTCCCGTGCTCCGGAATCCCGAGTGGCAGTCGACGAGCGCGGATCCGGTCGAGTTCCTCGATCTCCTGAAAACGTCGCTCTACCAGGACGAGGTCTTCGTCTTCACGCCGCGCGGAGAGCTTCGCAGTCTTCCACGCGGCGCGACGCCCATCGACTTCGCCTACCTCGTGCACACCGAGGTCGGGAATCACTGCGTCGGCGCGAAGGTGAACAACCGCATCGTGCCGCTTCGCTACGAGCTCCGGAGCGGCGACAAGGTGCAGATCATCACCTCTCCGATGGGAAAGCCGAACCGCGACTGGCTCAAAGTGGTGAAGAGCCCGGGCGCGCGAACCAAGATACGCCACTGGCTCAAGGTCTCCGAGCACGCGGACAGCGTCACGCTCGGGAAGGAGATGCTGGAGCGCGAGCTTCGGCGTCGCCGCCTCACGCCGCCGGCCACGACCACGCTCGACGACCTGGCGCGCGGGTTCGGACACGGCGACGCGGACGGCCTCTACGCCGCGCTCGGCTCGGGAACGCTCGCGCTGGCGCAGGTCATCCAGCGCTGGTTCCCGGCGGGGCTCGGTCCGGTGCAGCGGCTCAAGGAAGCGTCGCTCGAGGCGGTCCGCGCGATCACGGGACGGCCCGGCCATGGCGTGCGCATCCAGGGCGTCGACAACCTGATGGTGAGCTTCGCGCGATGCTGTCAACCGGTGCCCGGAGACTCGGTGGTCGGCATCGTGACCCGCGGCCGCGGCGTGACGGTGCACCGCACCGACTGCCCGAATACCTTCGATGATCGCGTCGCTCCGGAGCGGCGCGTGCTCGTCGACTGGAGCGCGGCGCCGGAGGACGCGTTCTCGGTGAAGCTCTCGATCTACGGCCAGGATCGGAAGAGCCTCCTCGCCGACATCGCGAAGGCGATCGCCACGACGAACACCAACATCCGCACCGCGGGCATCAAGGCGAACGACCGGAACGCGCGCGGCGCGTTCGTGGTCGAGGTCCGCGATCTCGCGCATCTACGCCAGGTGATGAAGGCGGTGGAGCAGGTGGATGGAGTCGACGCGGTGGAGCGCGAACAGGTGTTCGGCCGGTCGCGCGGCGGCGAATCGGGAATGGCGTCGTGAGGGCGCTCGTCCAGCGGGTGTCGCGCGCGGCGGTGCGCGTGGACGGCGCCGAGATCGCGCGCATCGGCCCCGGACTTCTCATCCTCTTCGGCGTGCGCACGGGCGATCCGGAAGGCGCGGAGGAGCGTCTTGCGGAGCGCTGCGCGGAGCTCCGGATCTTCGAGGACGAGGCGGGGAAGATGAACCGCTCGGTCCGCGACCTCGGGGGCGAGGCGCTCGTGGTGCCGCAGTTCACCCTCTACGCCGATACGTCGCGCGGACGGCGCCCTGGATTCGACGCGGCCGCCGCCCCGGCGCAGGCCGAGCCCGCGTGGCGGCGGTTCTGCAACGCTCTCGACGCGCGAGGCGTCCCCACGCAGGGAGGCCAGTTCGGCGCGAGCATGGAAGTGGAGCTCGTGAACCGCGGCCCCGCGACGTTCCTTCTGGAGACCACGGACGGCTGACGTCGCATGCAGACCAATCTCATCAATCCGCTCGGCCCGATGCTCGTCCTCGCTTCCCGTTCGCCGAGACGTGTCGAGCTGCTCACGCTGGTGGGCGCTCGCTTCAGCACGTTCCCCGTGGACGTGGACGAGTCTCCGCTCCCTGGTGAGCGCCCCGAGGCGCACGTGCAGCGGCTCGCGGAAGCCAAGGCGAGAGCCGCGGCGGAGGCGCGCGGCCTGAACGGAGCCGAGGAAGCCGTGGTCGTAGGGGCGGACACGATCGTGTCGCTCGATCGCGCGATTCTCGGCAAGCCCTCCGGTCCCGACGAAGCGGCGCTCATGCTCGAGCGGCTGTCGGGACGCATTCACGAGGTCTGGACCGGACTCTTCCTCTTCGATCCCTCCGCCGGCCGGTCGATCGGCGGAGCGCTCCGAAGCATCGTGAAGTTCGCGCCGCTCAACGCGGACGACGTCGCGCGCTACGTGGCGACCGGGGAGCCGCTCGACAAGGCGGGCGCCTATGCCGTGCAGGGAAAGGGGGCAGTGTTCGTGGAGGCGATCGAAGGGTCGTACTCGAACGTCGTGGGACTTCCGCTCAGCTATCTGAAGCACCTCCTCGGCCTCCTCGTCGAGCGCCCGGTGGGACGAGCGTGAGCCGCGATCCGTTTCGTTTCGAAGGCGATCGCGTTCTCCTTCTCGACCAGACGCTCCTTCCCGATCGCGAGGAGACGATCGAGATCCGGGACGCGCGCGCGATGGCGGACGCGATCTCGAGGCTCGCCGTTCGCGGAGCGCCCGCGATCGGAATCGCGGCTGCCCTCGCGCTTGCGGTGGAGGCGACGCGCGATGGGAGCGCTCCGGGGAAGCTCGAGCGGCTCGAGGACGCGGGTCGTCTTCTCGTCGCGTCGCGGCCCACCGCGGTCAACCTCGCTTGGGCGGTCGATCGCGTGCTCGGCGCCGCGCGCCGCGCGCTCGCCAAGGACGCGGATCTGGCCGCATGCGTTCGCGACGAGGCGCTCGCGATCTGGGACGAGGACCGCGCCGCATCGCGCGCCATGGCGGAACACGGCGCGTCCCTCTTTCCGACCCAGACCCGATTCCTGACCCATTGCAACACCGGGGCGCTCGCGACGGGAGGGGGAGGCACCGCACTCGCCGTGCTCCTCGAGCTCCACCGCCGGCGACCGGGCAGCATCGAAGTCTGGGCCACCGAGACTCGCCCGCTCCTCCAGGGAGCCCGGCTCACGGCCTGGGAGCTTCGGGAGGCGGGGGTGCCGTTCCGGTTGATCGCGGACTCAGCGGCCGCCCACACGATCCTTCGCGGCGGGATCGAGGGGGTCCTGGTCGGGGCCGACCGCATCGCCCGAAACGGCGATGCCGCCAACAAGATCGGGACGCTGGGGCTGGCCCTCGCGGCGAGCGCGGCCGGCATCCCGTTCGTGGTCGTGGCCCCCACCTCCACGGTCGACCCCCGGATCCCGGACGGGGCGGAGATCGCGGTCGAGGCCCGGGCGGCCGAGGAGATCACGTCCATCCGGGGCATGCGCCTGGCCCCCACGGGGATACGGGCGGAGAACCCCGCCTTCGACGTGACTCCGGCTCGGTGGATCGGGGCGATCGTCACCGAGCGGGGGATCCACAGGGGCCCAGCCTACGATCTCAGGGACCTGGGTTGACACCAAACCCCGCCCCTGATAATGTCTTGCGTTCGATTCGTCTCAGACACTTGGAGGAAGGGAATGGGCACGTATTCCGTGCGCGCCGCGGAGATCGTCCAGGACTGGTACGTCGCGGACGCCGAAGGACAGATCCTGGGCAGGCTGGCGAGCGACATCGCGAGCGTGCTCAAGGGCAAGCGCAAGCCGACCTATTCGACGCACCTGGACGTGGGCGATCACGTCGTCGTGATCAATGCCGAGAAGGTGCGCGTCACCGGACGCAAGCGCGATGACAAGATGTACTTCCGCCACTCGCTCTATCCGGGTGGTCACACGCTCACGCGCTATCGCGATCTTCAGGCGCAGAAGCCGGACGAGATCATCCGGCTCGCGGTGAAGGGCATGCTCCCGAAGAACCGCCTCGGTCGCGCCATGATCAAGAAGCTCAAGATCTACGCTGGTCCCGAGCACCCGCACACGGCGCAGCAGCCGCGTCCGTTCCCGTGGTCCGAGGGCCGTCTCAAGGGAGGAGAGTAATTTTGGCGGCGAATCATTTCCAAGGCACCGGGCGGCGCAAGACCTCGGTCGCGCGCGTGCGCCTCGTGCCGGGCACCGGCAAGCGCCTCGTCAACGGCGTCGACCTCGACCGCTACTTCTCGCGCATCACGCTGAGCCGGCAGGCCGTCGGCCCCCTGGTGGCGGGCAATCTCATGGAGAAGTACGACATCCACGCCACGGTCCACGGCGGCGGACACGCGGGACAGGCGGGGGCGATCTGCCTCGGCGTCGCGCGTGCGCTTCAGATCGCCGACCCGACCCTGCGCGGCCTTCTCGGCAAGGAAGGCTTCCTCACCCGCGACGCGCGGATGAAGGAGCGCAAGAAGTACGGGCAGGCTGGAGCCCGGAAGCGCTTCCAGTTCTCGAAGCGGTAAACCAGTCGTAAACCGCGGCTCCTCCGTGGGGCCGCTACTTCACACGCCCCGGGCCGCGACAGCCGGTCTCCCGACCTTCGGGAACGTCGCGCGGATCGATGGGGCGGAGGATCAAGACCGGAGGGTGTTCGCTTGGCCGATATCGGAATGAAGGAATTGCTCGAAGCGGGAGTCCACTTCGGGCACCAGACCCGCCGCTGGAATCCCAAGATGAAGAAGTTCATCTTCATCGAGCGGAACGGCATCTACATCATCGATCTCCAGAAGACGCTCAAGGCGCTGCACGACGCGCGCCAGCTCCTCGAGGGCATCGCGAAGAAGAACGGCAGCGTGCTCTTCGTGGGCACGAAGCGCCAGGCCAAGGACGCGGTCGTCGAGGAGGCCACGCGCGCCACCATGCCGTACGTGAACGAGCGCTGGCTCGGCGGCATGCTCACCAACTTCAAGACCATCAAGTCGAACATCCGCCGCTTCAAGGAAATCGAGAAGATGGACGCGGACGGAGTGCTCGAGAAGCTCTCGAAGAAGGAGCAGGCGCAGATCAACAAGGAGCGCACCCGCCTCGAGAAGATCTTCACCGGCATCAAGGAGATGAGCAATCTCCCGTCGGCCGTGTTCGTGATCGATACGAAGAAGGAGCGCATCGCGGTGGCCGAGGCGAACCGCCTCGGGATCCCGGTGATCGGCGTGGTGGACACGAATTGCGACCCGGACGTGGTGGACTTTCCGCTCCCGGGCAACGATGACGCGATCCGGGCGATCCGCGTGTTCGCGCGCTTCGTGAGCGACACGCTCATGTCCGCGCGCCAGGAAGCCCAGGAGGGCGCCGACATGGCCGCGGAGATGGCCGCGAAGGAAGCCCCTCCGGAGCCGAGCGCCGTCGCGAACGCCTGACGTTCCTCACCCGTAGCGAACAACCCAAGTTGAAGGAAGGAGTTCTCGAATGACGATCACCGCCTCGCTCGTCAAGGAGCTGCGCGAGCGGACCGGCGCGGGCATGATGGAGTGCAAGAAGGCGCTGTCCGAGGTCGCGGGCGACCTGGAGAAGGCCATCGACGTGCTGCGCAAGTCGGGCATGGCCCGCGCCTCGTCCAAGGCCGGCCGCGAAGCCCGCCAGGGCCTCATCCACGCCTACATCCATCCCGGCGACCAGCTGGGGGTGCTGCTCGAAGTCGACTGCGAGACGGATTTCGTGGCTCGCACGGACGACTTCCGCGATCTCGTCCGGAACATCGCCATGCAGGTGGCCGCGACCAACGCGCAGGCCGTGGACCGGAACGGCATCGATCCGGCCATGATCGAGCGCGAGCGCGTGATCCTCATGGATCAGGCGAAGGAGAGCGGCAAGCCGGAGGCGGTCCTCCAGAAGATCGTCGATGGCAGGATCGAGAAATATTACGAGGAGATCTGCCTCCTCGAGCAGCCGTACATCAAGGATCCGGACCGCAAGGTGAAGGAGCTCGTCGATCAGGCCATCGCGAAGCTGGGCGAGAACATCATCGTGCGGCGCTTCTCCAAGTTCCGGATCGGGGACGCCTGAGTCCCGTGGAACCCGCGCGGCGCGTCCTCGTCAAGCTGAGCGGCGAGATCCTGGGCGGCGACCAAGCCGTGGGAATCGATCCCGTGGCTCTGGGGCGCGTCGCGGATGAGCTGAAGGAAGGGCACGAGGGCGGGGCGCAGATCGGCATCGTGATCGGCGGCGGCAACCTGATGCGCGGCGCGACCGTGACCCGGGCCCACGGCGACGAGATCGACCGGACCACCGCCGACAGCATGGGGATGCTCGCGACCGTGATGAACGCGCTGGCGCTCCAGGACGCGCTCGAGAACCGCGGCATTCCGACGCGCGTCCTCTCCGCGATCGAGATGCGGACCCTCGCCGAGCTGTACATCCGCCGGCGCGCGGTGCGACATCTCGAAAAGGGGCGCGTCATCATCCTCGCGGCGGGCACGGGGCATCCGTACTTCACGACCGACACCGCCGCGGTCCTTCGCGCGGTCGAGATCGGCGCGGACGTACTCCTCAAGGCCACGAAGGTCGATGGCGTGTTCACCGAGGATCCGCACCGGAATCCCGCGGCGCGCCGCTTCGACGTCCTCCAGTACAAAGAAGCGATCGACCGCCGTCTCAGCGTGATGGATCAGACGGCGTTCACCATGGGTATGGAGAACCGTCTTCCGCTTCTCGTGTTCAACGTCACCGTTCCCGGAAATCTGGCCCGCGCTCTGAAGGGGGAATCGGTGGGCACCCGGGTGGCCGTGGAGGTCTAAGGGATGGACCCGAATTTCGTGAAGCACTCCGAAGAACGGATGAAGAAGGCGGTCGAGACGATTCGCCACGAGGTCGCCACGATCCGCACGAGCAAAGCCACGACCTCGCTCCTCGATTCCATCCGCGTCGAGTACTACGGCAATCCCGTACCGCTTCAGCAGGTCGCGAGCGTGAGCGCGCCCGAGGCACGCATGCTGGTCGTGCAGCCGTGGGAGCGCAACATCGTCCCCGAGATCGTGAAGGCGATCCAGAAGTCGGACCTCGGGCTCAATCCCGTGGACGACGGCACGGTCATCCGCCTCACGCTGCCGCCCCTCACGGAGGAGCGGCGCAAGGACCTGGTCAAGGTGCTCGGCAAGATCGTCGAGGACGGGCGCGTCCGCATCCGCACCGTCCGGCGCGAGTGCAACGACGAATTGAAAAAGCTGGAACGGGAGCACAAGATTTCCGAAGATGACGGGAAGAAGACGCATGACCAGGTCCAGAAGCTGACGGACCGGTACATCGCGCTCCTCGACGAGATCTTCCAGAAGAAGCAGGCCGAGGTCATGGAGGTCTGATCCTGCTACCGCGACGCGCCGTCCTCCGCCAGGCCCGCGGCCGGGACGATGAGACGGCCGCCGCGCCCATGTCGGACGAGGCTCTAGCCGAGCCCGTCGCGGCCCTCCAGGCGCCGACTTCGATGAAGCCTTCCAGCAACGCCCTCACGCTCGAGCAGGTCCTCCGGCGTCCGGTTCCGGGTCACATCGCGATCATCATGGATGGGAACGGCCGCTGGGCGAAGCGCCGGGGACTCCCGCGCCTCATGGGGCATCGCGCCGGTCGCCGTTCGGTGCGCGAAGCGGTCGAGGGATGCGTCGAGCTGGGGGTGAAGGTCCTGACCCTCTACACCTTCTCGCTCGAGAACTGGGAGCGGACGAAGGGCGAGGTGAAGGGGCTCATGCGCATCCTCGAGCAGGTGCTGATCGAGGAGCGGGACGACCTCAAGAAGAACAACGTCCGCCTCCGCACGATCGGCCGGGTGGACCTCCTGCCCGACCACAGCCGCGCGATCCTCGAGGAGACCCGCGCCTTCCTCGACGCGAACACCGGTATGACCCTCGTGCTCGCGCTCTCGTATGGAGGGCGCGCCGAGATCGTGGATGCTGCGCGGCGCATCGTGGAGGCGGATCGCGAGCGGCGCATCGATCTCGCTTCGATGGACGAGGAATTCTTCCGCCACCGGCTGGACACGGACGGCCTGCCCGACCCCGATCTCCTGATCCGCACGAGCGGGGAGCTTCGGATCTCCAACTTCCTGCTCTGGCAGGCCGCCTATTCCGAGTTCCTGTTCACCGACACGCTCTGGCCCGATTTCCGTCGGAAACACCTCTACCAGGCGGTGTATGACTTCCAGCACCGGAGCCGGCGCTTCGGCCGCGCCGATTGAACCGCCGCGGGTCGCCGCGGCGACCCGCGACGCCTCGCTTCCCGCGCGGGTCCTGAGTGCGGCTCTGTTCCTGCCGCTGCTCGTGCTGCTCGCATGGTACGGCAATGTCCCGTACCTCCTCTTCACGATGGCGGTGGTCGGGCTCGGCCTCCGCGAGTTCTACCTGCTCCTCGAAGCCAAGGGCCTCTCGCCGCACTGGAAGTCGGGGATGCTCGCCGTGCTCCTCCTTCCCATCGGGGTCTACCTCCGTTTTCGCACGCATCGCGTCGAGGAGTGGCACGTCGGCGGATTCTTCACGATCCTGGTCGGCGCGGTGCTCCTCGCGGAGCTTAGGCGCGGAGCGGGGAAACAGGCGGTCGCGAACACCGCGGCGACGCTCATGGGATTCCTCTACATCGGGTGGCTCGGCACGCACCTGGCCGCGCTCCGCGAGCTTCCGTTCCCGGCGCACCGTCCGTACCGCGAGGGGATGTCCTACGCGCTCCTTCCGTTCGTGCTCGTATGGTCGTGCGACACCGCTGCGTATGCGGTGGGACGCGCGATCGGGCGGACCAAGCTCATGCCGTCGGTGAGCCCGGGCAAATCGCTCGAGGGCGCGATCGCCGGATTTCTCGCGTCCATCGGCGCGGCCTTCCTCGCGCGGGCCTGGTTCGCGCCCTATCTGACGGCGCTCGACGCCGCGGTCCTGGGCGCGCTCGTGGGCGTGTTCGGACAGCTCGGGGACCTCGTGGAGTCGCTCTTGAAGCGAGACGCGGACATGAAGGACACGTCGTCCTTGATCCCCGGGCACGGCGGCGTGCTCGACCGGTTCGACAGCCTCCTGTTCGCGGCGCCGATCGTCTACTACTACCTCCTCTTCCAGGTCGTGACGCCGTGATCCGGGTCGCGCTCCTCGGGGCGACGGGCTCGATCGGCACGTCGTCGCTCGCCATCGCGCGCGAGTTCCACGATCGCATCCGCCTCGTGTCCCTCGCCGCCGGCTCGAACGCCGAGGCGCTCGTGACCGCGGCGGAGGAGTTCGGCGTGCGCCGGATCGCGCTCGGGAACCTGGAGGCCGCGGCCAAGGCGCGCGGGCGGTTCCATGGCGAGGTGGGCGAGGGAAGCGCGGGGGTGGACGCGCTCGCGTCCGATCCCGACGTGGACGTCGTGGTGAACGCGCTCGTCGGGAGCGTCGGCCTCACCGCCACCGTGGCGGCGCTCCGCGCGGGGAAGCGGGTCGCGCTCGCCAACAAGGAATCCATCGTGGTGGCGGGCGAGCTCCTGTCCGGGCTCGCGCGCCAGCATGGCGGCGAGATCCTGCCGGTCGACTCCGAGCACGGGGGACTCCATCAGTGCCTGCTGGAGCGGGATCCCGCGTCCATACGGCGCGTGATTCTGACCGCATCGGGCGGTCCCTTCCTGCGCCGCGCGCTCGAGACGCTGCCCCAGGCGACGCCGGAGGAAGTCCTGAAGCATCCGACCTGGTCCATGGGCGCGCGAATCACCGTGGACAGCGCAACGCTCATGAACAAGGGTTTCGAGATCATCGAAGCGCGATGGCTCTTCGGGATCGAGCCGGAGCGGATCGAGGTGCTCGTCCATCCGCAGTCGATCGCGCACGGACTCGTGGAGTTCGTCGACGGCTCCGTGATCGCGCAGCTCTCCTGTCCCGACATGCGTCTTCCGCTTCTCTACGCGCTCAGCTTTCCGGAACGGTGGGCCTCCTCCTTGCCGCGGCTCGACCTCGCGAAACTCGGAACCCTCGCGTTCGAGGCGCCCGATCCCGCGCGCTCGCCGGGGCTCGCGCTCGCGCGGCGCGCGCTCGAGCGCGGAGGGACCACGCCCGCCGTCCTGAACGCTGCGGACGAGGAGGCGGTGCAGCTCTTCCTGAAAGGCGTGATTGGCTTCAAGGACCTCACGCGGCTGGTGGGGGAGGTCCTGGACGCGCACGAGCCGGAGGGGGCGCTCACGCTGGAATCGATCGCGGCCGCGGATCGCTGGGCGCGCGCCCGGCTCGCCGACCTGGCCGCGTCGCGGGCGCGGCGATGAGCGCCATGAGAGCCGCGCGCCGGAGGGGCGGTGCTTCGATCGTCGCGCCGGATCGCGACCGGCTGCTCGAGCTGAGCGCCGCGCTGCGCGACGTGCCGGTCGCGGTGGTTGGCGATCTCGTGCTCGACCGGTACTGGTACGGCCGCTCGTCCCGCATCTCGCGCGAGGCCCCGGTCCTCATCCTCGATTTCGAGGAGGAGCGCGGCGTCCCCGGCGGGGCAGCGAACGCGGCCATGAACGCGCGGTCGCTGGGCGGCCGCCCGAGACTCGTCGGACGGGTGGGACGGGACGAAGCGGGGCGGGATCTCGCGCGAGCGCTCCGTGCCGAGGGGCTCGATCCTCGATGGCTCCTCCGCGACAACGGCGCGGGCACGATCGTGAAGACGCGCATCCTCGCGGGATCCAGCCACACGTCCCGCCAGCAGATCGTGCGGCTCGATCGAGGCCATGGGGCCACGCTGCCGCCGTCCGGCGAGCGATCCATCGAGCGGGCGCTCGCGCGGGCGATGAACGGGTCCAGCGCGGCGCTCCTCTCGGACTACGGCTACGGGGTGCTCGCCGCGCCGCTCCGGCGCGCGGCGCTCACCGCCGCGAGGCGCGAAGGGCTGCCGGTGGTGGTGGACTCCCGGTACGCGCTCCGCTCCTATCGCGGCGCCACGCTCCTGACGCCGAACGAGCACGAGATCCGGGACGCGTTTCACCTTCCATCCCTCGACACGGGAGCCCTGCGTCGCGCGGGGGAAGAGCTCCGGGAGCGCACCGCGGCGCGCGGCGTCTGGATCACGCGCGGCAGCGACGGCATGATGCTCCTCGAGCGGGGCCGTAAGGCCCTTCGCATCCCGATCGTCGGATCGTCCGACGTCGCGGACGTGACGGGGGCCGGCGACGCGGTCTCGGCCGCCGCCACGCTTGCGCTCGGCGCCGGGGCGACCCTCCTCGAGGCCGCGCTCCTCGCGACCTACGCGGCGTCGGTGGTCGTGATGAAGCGGGGAACGGCGACGGTGTCGCGCGCCGAGCTCGACGCGGCGGTGCGCGCGCATCCGGTTCCACGGCCGGAGCCGGCGTGAGCCGGGGCAAGATGCGCGAGCGAAGCGAGCTCGCGGCGGCGCTCGACCGCGAGCCCGCGCTTCGACGCGGTCTCGTCCTCGCGAACGGTCTGTTCGATCTCATCCACGTGGGGCACGTGCGCTATCTGGAGGGAGCGAGGGCCCGCGGCGAGCGGCTCCTGGTCGCCGTGAACTCGGACGCCTCGGCGCGCCGGCTGAAGGGGCCGGACCGCCCCTACGTTCCACTCGACGAGCGGATGGAGATCGTCGCGGCGCTCGCGTGCGTGGACTGGGTGCTCGCATTCGACGAGCCGAACGTGGAAGGGCTCCTCCGCACGCTTCGCCCCGCGGTTCATGCGAAGGGAACCGACTACACCGTGGACTCCGTCCCGGAGCGGGCGGTGGCGCGCGAGCTGGGGATCGAGACGGTCGTCGTCGGCGATCCGAAGGATCACGCGACGAGCGACCTCGCCCGCCGCGTACGCGAGGGACGCTGACGTGGAGGATCCGAAGCGAATCTTGGTGTCGCGCCTTCGTCAGATCGGGGACGTGATCCTCACGCTGCCGCTCCTCGACGCGCTGCGCGCGCGCTATCCGCACGCGGAGATCGACTACCTGGCGGAGGAGCTCCCCGCGCAGGCGGCGATCGGGCATCCCGCTCTTGGGCGGGTGCATCGGCTGCGGAAGTGGCCGGGACTTCCGGCCCCGCCTCTTCTGCTCGCCCGGTTGCTGGGAGCGCGTTATGGCCTGGTGATCGATCTCTACGGCAATCCGCGGAGCGCGCTCCTCTCCAGCTTCACCGGTGCGCCGGTGCGCGTGGGGCCCGCGCGACGCTCGCGGCGGCGGCTCTATACCCACACCATTCCCGCTCAGGATCCGCACCACTCGGCCATCGACTACCACCTCTCTGCCCTCAGCGCGATCGGTGTCCCGGCCGCAACGACGAAGGCTCCGCGCATCCACTTGAGCGAGGTCGAGCGTGCGGAAGGGATCGCGCGTCTGGACAGAGCCCTGTCCCCGGGGGAGCCCCGGGTTGGTCTCCACGTTGGAAATCGCTGGCCGGCCAAGCGCTGGCCGGAAGAGCGATTCGCCGCGCTCCTTCGCGCGATTTCGAAGCTCGGCGCGCGCGGAGTCGTGCTCGCGGGACCCGGAGAGGAGGCGCTTGCGCGACGCGTGGCCGAAGGGGCACGCGGGGCAGGACGCGCTCCGGCCCCGGTGATCGCGGGCCTTCCCCTCCGGACCTACTTCGCCGTCGTCGCCTCGCTCGATGCGCTCGTGACCAATGACGGGAGCCCGCTCCACGTGGGCCCCGCCGTCCAGGTGCCGACCGTAGGGATCCTGGGTCCCACCGTTCCCGAGATCTGGTTCCCCTACGCACGCGAGGACGGGCACCAGCTCCTCTGCAAGCCGATCTGGTGCCGGCCCTGTCACCGCCACGAGTGCGCTCGGCTCGACTGCCTCGAGTGGGTCGAGGTCGGGGAGGCGGTCCGGGCCACGGAGCGCGCGCTCGCGCATGGAGGGCGCGTCCGTGCCACCGCATGATCCTGCGCCCCCGTCGCTCGACGGCGTGCGCCGGCTCCTCGTGATCCGCCATCGCGCGGCGGGCGATCTGCTCCTCACGACGCCCGCGTTCCGCGCGCTTCGCATGGGACTTCCGGGACGTCGGATCGAGGTGCTCGTGGCGCGCGGGCTGGGCGAGCTGCTCGAAGGAAATCCGGACGTCGATTCCGTGATCGAGTTCGATCGCCGGGCGCTTGGTTCCCAGCTCGGGCTCTACGCGCGCCTGGCGCGCGGAGGGTACGATCTCGTGCTCGATCTCGTCTCGAATCCGAGGAGCGCCTGGATGACCGCGCTGACGCGTGCGCGCATCCGGGCCGGCTACGCCATCGCGGGACGCGATTGGGCCTACACGCTCGCGGTGCCACGCGAGCCGATCGGGCCCGGCGGGCCCACGCTTCGCTACGCGCCGGAGGCGGCGCTCGATCTGGTGCGCGGGCTCCGACTCCCGCCGCGCGGCGTCGATCTCACGTTCCGTGTCTCGCCTCGCGCGGAGGAATCCGCCGAGCGCGGCATTCGCGCGGCCGGACTCGATCCCGCGCGCCCCATCTTCCTCTGCCTCCCCGCGGGATCGTGGCCGTCGAAGACCTGGATTCCCGAGCGGTTTGCTCTGGCCATGGACGAGCTCGCGGAGGAGGGAAGCGTGGTGTGGATGTGGGGTCCGGGCGAGCAGGCTCTCGCCGAGCGGTGCCGCGGCCTCATGCGGCAGCCGTCCATCGTCGCGCCTCCCATGGGCTGGCAGGAGATGGGAGGCTGGATGAAGCGCGCGGCGGTCTGGGTCGGAAACGACTCCGGCCCCAAGCACGTGGCCGTGGCGCTCGGGCTTCCCACGGTGACGGTGTTCGGGCCCACGCATCCCACCACCTGGCAGCCGCCCCAGGGGCCGCATCGGGTGGTGCTCGCGGATGGCCTCGACTGCCTCCACTGCAACGCGAACGACTGTCCGCTGCCCGGAGACCGGCACATGCGCTGCATGCGCGACGTCTCGGTGGGGCGCGTGGTGGACGCCGCGCGCGCGCTCGTTCGGCGGCCGGCGGAGGCGTCGTGACCGAGCCGCTCAGCGTCCTCGTTCCCACGAAGAACGAGGAGCCGAACATCCGAGCGGTGCTCGAGTCGGTGCGCTTCGCGCGGGAAGTGGTCGTGGTCGACTCGGGGAGCACGGACGGGACCCTCGCGATCGCGCGCTCCATGGCGGACCGCGTCCTCGAGCACGAGTACGTGAACTCGGCGGCGCAGAAGAACTGGGCCATCCCGCAGCTCACGCATCGATGGATCCTGATCGTGGACGCGGACGAGCGCGTGACGCCCGAGCTGCGCGCGGAGATCGAGCGCGTGCTGATGGATCCCGCCCGCCTGGACGGGTACTGGATCCACCGCGACAATCATTTCCTGGGACAACCGATTCGCACCGCGGGCTGGCAGCGGGACAAGGTGCTCCGCCTCTTCGACCGCACCAAGGGCGCCTACGAGCCGCTCCACGTGCACGCCGAGGTCGTGATCCAGGGACGCGTGGGCACGCTCCAGAACAAGCTCGTCCACCACACGTACCGCAGCCTGGATCAGTACTTCGAGAAGTTCGGCCGCTACACGCGATGGTCCGCCGCCGATCTCAAAGCGCGCGGCGTGCGCGCGTCGGGGATGCGGCTCCTCGTGCGTCCCTGGCTCCGCTTCCTCCGCATGTACGTCCTCGAAGGGGGATTTCGCGAAGGGCGTGCCGGCATCGTCCTGTGCATGCTCGCGGCGTTCTCGGTGTTCACGAAGTACGCGCGGCGGTGGGAGGACGAGATCCAGCCGCCCAAGCCCCCGGCGTCGTGACGGTCGTCTTCTTCGGAGCGTCGGACCCGAGTTACCCAAGGAACGTCGTGCTGCGGGAAGCGCTCGCGTCCGCGGGAGCGCAGTCGGCGATCGTCGCCGTCTCCCCGCAGGCGGGCGGACTGGCTCGCACGACCGGCCTCTTGTCGCGCTGGATCGCGCGCGGCGGGGGAGCGGGCGCCGACGCGATCCTCGTCCCGTCGTTCGCCCATCGGGACGTGCCCCTGGCCCGCCCGCTCGCGCGGCTCGCGGGGCTCCCCATCCTCTTCGATCCGCTCGTGTCGCGCTGGGACACGCAGGTGGGGGATCTCGGGCGCGTGCGCGCCGGGACCCTGACGGCAGCTCGGCTCCGGGCCAGCGACAAGGCGGCCCTCCAGGGAGCCGATCTCGTTCTCTGCGACACGTGGGAGCACGGCGACTTCCTGAGCCACGAATACGGCCTGCCGCGGCGGAAGCTCGCGCGCATTCCCGTCGGCGCCGACCATCTCGCCTTCGACCACGGGGCGAAGCGCACGGAACCGACGAACGACGTGCTCGAGGTGGTCTACATCGGCGGATTCCTGCCGCTCCACGGTGTGGACGTGGTGATCGACGCGGCGACGCTCCTCGAGCGGCGACACGGCCAGGGCTTCGCGCGCTTCACGCTGATCGGCGGCGGGATGACGGCCCCCTTCGCGGATCGCGAGATCGCCGCGCGCGGGCTTCGCTCCGTGCGCCACCGTTCACGCGTGCCGTATCCGGAAGCGATGGACGCGCTCGCGCGCGCCGACGTGGCGCTCGGGATCTTCGGGACCACGGCCAAGGCCGCGCGGGTCGTGCCTCACAAGGCCTTCCAGGCGCTCGCGGTCGGGGTGCCGCTCGTGTCGCGGCGCTCGCGCGCGATGGCGGAGTTCGTCCGGGAAGAGGACGAGTTCCTCGCGGTGCCCGCCGGCGACGCGGCCGCGCTGGCGGCGGCCCTCGAGCGCCTCGCTTCCGACCGGGCCCTGCGCGCCCGGGTCGGAGCGGCCGGGCGTCAGGCGGCCCTCGATCGCGCGTCACCGGAGCGGATCGGGCCGCTGCTTCTCGAGGCGGTGGCCACCGCGCGCGCGGCAACCTCGCCGGGGAGGCGGCGATGACCGAGGCTCGCGCGCTCCGGATCCTGCACGTGGATTCGGAGCGCACCTGGCGCGGCGGGGAGCGTCAGGTGCTGGAGCTGATGCGCCGCCAGCGCGCGCGCGGCGACGAGCCGCACCTCGCGGCGCCGCGGGGAAGCGCGCTCCTGAGCCGGGCCGTGAGCGAGGGCTTCGCCGGGCACGCGGTTCCGATGCGCGGCGCGTGGGACCTCGGCTCCGCCCTCGCCCTCGCCGATCTCCACCGGCGGCTCCGTCCCGACGTGGTCCACTGGCATGCGGCGCGCGCGCACGCGCTCGGCGCCATCGCGGCGCAGCTGGCTCCGGGCCCCGCGCGCGTTCTGTCGCGGCGCGTGGATTTTCCGGTGCGGGGCTCGGCGGGCAGCCGCCTTCTCTACGGCCTTCGCCGCGACGCGACGATCGCGATCTCCGAAGGAGTCCGGGACGCGCTCGTCCAGAGCGGGCTCGATCCATCGTCGATCGACGTGGTCCGGAGCGGGATCGATCTGACTCCCTTCGACGCGCCGTTCGATCGCTCCGCGATCCGCTCCCGCCTCGGGACCCGGGAAGGGGACTTCCTGGTTCTGCAGGTAGCCGCGCTCGCGCCGCACAAGTCGCAGAAGGACTTGCTCGACGCGGCGCGGATCGTGCTCGCGGAACGGCCGGAAGCGCGGATCTGGATCGCGGGGGAGGGAATCCTCAGGGATGAGCTGGAACAGCAGCATCGGAGGCTCGATCTGGGGGACCGGGTCCGGCTCCTCGGTTTTCGCGACGACGTTCCAGATCTCCTCAAAGCGGCCGATCTATTCTGCGTTTCCTCCTATCTCGAGGGGATGGGGACGGCCACGCTCGATGCGATGGCCGTGGGGCTGCCGGTCGTCGCCACGCGCGTGGGAGGAATCCCCGAAATCGTCGAGGACGGTGTGACCGGCCTCCTCGTGCCGCCGCGGGATCCCGAGGCCCTGGCCGGGGCGATCCTGGCGCTGGCCCGTGACCCGGCGCGCAGGCAGTCGATGGGCCGAGAAGCGCGGGAGCGCGTTCGGGCCTTCTCGGCCGACCGGACCGAAGAGGAGACGAGGCGGGTCTACCTGAAGGCCATCGGGGCGGTCGATTGACCGCCTAAAACCAAGCTGTTAGAGTCGTTCCGCGTTCGGCGGTCCGACCCAACCGAGGAGATCATGACCGAAGCCCTGCCCGTCCTTTTCTACGGCGCCCTGATTCTGGGCGTGCTGGTCCTGGTTCACGAGATGGGCCATTTCCTCGTCGCGAAATGGCTCGGCGTCCGTGTGATCTCGTTCTCCATTGGAATGGGTCCCAGGCTCTTCGGCTTCACGAAGGGCGGGACCGACTACCGCATCTCCGCCCTTCCTCTCGGCGGTTTCGTGCGCATGGCGGGGGATTCGCCGGAAGCGGACGAGCGCACCGGGGCGCCGGACGAATTCCTTTCCAAGCCGTGGTGGGCGCGGGCCCTCATCACCGCCGCCGGCCCGGGCGCCAATCTCGTCTTCGCGCTTCTCATCAACATGGCCATCTTCCTGGTGGGTGTGGAGGGACGCGACTACTCGACGCGCGTCTCGCGCGTGAAGGCGGGCTCGGTCGCGGAGAGCATTGGCCTTCAGGCGCGCGACCACATCACCGCGTACGGAGGCCATCCCGCGCGCACCGTGTCGGAGCTCTCGGACGCCATCGAGTCGGCGGCCACCGACAAGTCCAAGGCGTCCCAACCCCTCCCGCTCACGGTCGATCGCAACGGCGAGACGAAGACGCTCGAGCTTCGGCCCAAGGAGGTCGACGCCTTCGCGGACGGCCTCGACTGGGACATGGGGACCCAGGTGGGGCAGGTCCTGATCGGCTATCCGGCCTACGAATCCGGTCTCCGCGAAGGTGACGAAATTCTGAAGATCGACGGGCAGCGCGTCCTCCTCTGGACCGACCTCTCGACGATCCTCCGCAGCAAGCCGAACGCGGCGCGAACCCTCCTCGTGAAGCGCGGCGATCAGACCTTCGAGGCGCACCTGAAGACGAGCCCCGAGGGGACGATCGGCATCTCGCCGCCCGAGACGATGACCTACAGGCAGACCTTCCCGCCCATGAAGGCGATCACCCTGGGCGTGCAGCAGACGTTCTGGGTGACCGGGCAGATCTATTCGGGACTCTGGGGCTTCGTGACCGATCCGGTGCGCCTCCACACGACGGTCGCGGGGCCGATCGCCATCGCGCAGGTCGCGCGGCAGCAGGCCAAGGGCGGTCTCCAGCAGCTCGTGACCTTCGCGTCCTTCATCAGCCTCGCGCTCATGGCCATGAACCTGCTGCCGATTCCGATCCTGGACGGCGGGCACATCCTCTTCGCGTTCATCGAGGCGGCGCGGAAACGTCCCCTCTCGCTCAAGACCCAGCTCTTCTTCCAGCGCATCGGTCTGTTCTTGCTGATGGGCCTGGTCGTCTTCGCCTTCTACAACGACCTGAGTCGCGTCGGACAGCGTCGGCGCGCCGAAGCGGACATCGACCGGCGGCTCCAGACCACATCTCCGAGCGACACGGCCGCCGCGACGCACGAGCCCTGATCCCCCGGCGGATGGCCTGCCGCGGCATGCGGGGCCGTTCCGCGCCTTTCGCGTCCCTACGGCTCCTGTTCCTCCTGGCGGCGCTCGTCGCCGCGGTCCCGTGCGCCGCTCCTCGAGCGGCCCGCGCGGCCGACGATGAGACGGATCTCACGTTCGAGCGCGAGACCCACAAGGTCGAGATCGTCGGGAACGCGTCGATCGACAAGGGAAAGCTCAAGGGGTTGATCCGGACGCGCTCCGGATCGTTCTGGAAGCCCTGGACCAAGCACCCGCTGAGGCAGGACTACCTCCGCGCCGACGCCGCCACGCTCGAGTCCTACTACCGCCGGAGCGGCTACCTCTATGTTCGCGTCGACAGTGTCGTCGCGCGCCCGACGAAGGACACCAAGAAGTCGGACGTGTTCTTCTACCTCCGCGAGGGACCGCGCGCCACGATCAAGGAGATCCGCCTGACGGGGCTCGGTCCCATGAGCGACCGCGAAGTCCGCGAGGCGCTTCTCTATCAGGTCGGGTCGCCGCTCGAGTTCGGCATCCTGGAAGCGAGCCGCGACTCCATCACGTACCAGTACGCCGACCGCGGCTACGCGCTCGTCAGCGTGTCCGACTCGCTCCACGTCGACAGCACGCGGGTGTCGGTCCTCTACGCGATCCGCCCCGGGCCGAAGGTGCGGATGGGCTCCATCGAAGTCGCGGGCACGCAGAAGACGAAACCCGTCTACGTGACCAGAGAGCTTCTTTTCAAGCCGGGGGACGTGCTCCTCCGCTCCAAGCTCATCCAGAGTCAGCAGCGAATCTACGACTCCGGCCTCTACAGCGACGTCCAGATGGAGCTGGGAAAGGTCGACAGCGTGACCGCGGCCAGCGACATCGGGGTGACGGTGCGAGAGCGGAAAATGGGATGGATTGACGCCGGTATCGGGTACGGCACCGTCGATCAGCTCCGTCTCACGGGGCAATGGGGACAGCGGAACATCTTCCGCTCCTCGATGCGGCTCGTCGCGACGGGGCGGCTCGGTGTGCAGATCGATACCGGCCCCCTCCATACGCACGCCGGGGACCGGAGACTCGACCTCGCGCTCACGCACCCGTGGCCGCTCGGCATCCGCGTACAGACCACGGTGGGCGTCTACGCCGAGGACGAGCCGATCATCCAGCTCACCGATCAGTACCCGGTCCAGGCCATCGGTGCGTCGCTCGTTCTCTCGAGTTCCATGTTCAAGTACGGGCGGAACGCGGCCTCCTACGAGCTCCGGCACGTCACGCAGGACAGCCTGCTCACCCAGAGCACGACGAATGACTCGAGCTACACGACCCACCGCATCGCGTTCACGATAGAGCGCGACACGAGGCTCAACATCTTCGATCCGCTGAAAGGGAGCGACATCTACGGGCGCGTCGAGTTCGTCGCGGGGACCATTCCGGGGACCGCCCAGTTCACGACGAGCACGCTCCAGGCGACGAAGTACCTGCACTGGGGCCGCGCCACTTTCGCGACGCGCGTCCGGGGTGGCTATATCGAGCCATGGAGGCCGACGGGGCCGGATACCTCGAAGACCGACGTTCCGCTCGAGCTGGCCCAGATCCCGACCGAGGACCGCTTCCGAACCGGCGGCGCCTCCACCGTCCGGGGCTACTACGAGAACGAGCTGGGAACACGCGAAGTGCATACCCTGTCGTCCGCGAACACGGATTCGGTCTACAGCGTGATCCGAGGCGGCCAGGTGCAGCTCCTGGTCTCGGCCGAGTTCCGGTTCCCGCTCCTCTGGATCTTCTCCGCGGCGGCCTTTTTCGACGGAGGCAACGTCTGGGAGCGTCCGGAAGACATCAAACCAGGAAATATCTTCAGCTTTGGGAACGGAGCGGGGTACAACGATATGCGGTACAGCGTGGGGCTAGGCCTCCGCGTCGGAACCCCGATCGGCCCGATCCGCCTGGACTATGGCTGGAAGCTACGGACCGCCCGGCCCGACGCCCCGGACGTGAACCCGGATCCCGGCCTGCTCCACTTCAGCCTGGGGCACGCATACTGACATGAGCCGCACCACCCTCGAACCTCCTCCCGCGCGCGAGGCGCGCGAGCGGCGCCCATTCCACGCGTCCACGGCCTTCCGGGTCGTCCTGGCCGTGGTGCTGGGCGGGCTCGCGCTCGTCGCGTTCGGGGTCGCCTCGCTCCTCTTCTTGTTCCGCACCGGCAACCCGGAGCTCTCGCACCGCATCATCGCCGAGGTGAACCGGGTCGCCACGTCGGATTCCACCCGCTTCACGAGCGACCGCGTGCACGGGACCCTCTTCCGGGGGGCCGTGGTCGAGAACCCGAAGCTCCTCGTTCAGACTCCGAACGGCGAGGTGGCCTGGGCTCAGGCCAGGTCCATGCGCGTCGAGTTCGACCTGATCGCGTTCCTCTTCCAACAGCGCCAGGATCTCCGCGTCGACCTGGACAGCCCGCGGATCGACCTCGTCCACGACCGTAACGGCGAGCTCGTCATGCCGCGCTTCGCGCGGAAGAAGCAGGGCGAGGGCAAGGGGCTCGGCGGAATGCGGGTCGTGATCGCGGTGAAGAACGGCGCATTCTCGATGGACCGCATGAAGACCCGCTACGGCAAGATCGCCGGAGTGGCGACCCTCCTCTCCGGTCCGGAGCATTCGACGATCATGCTCGACCGGCTCGCGGGCGTGAGTGTCACGCCGGGCCGGCCGGGGCGGCTCGAGCTGAGCGGCCAGCTGGACCTGGAGAAGGCGATGCTCAAGGCGCGCCCCCTCGAGATCGCGCTCGGGCAGACGCGGATCACAGCCGAGGTGGACTGGGACCTCGAGAAAGCGCGCGTGCGTGAGGGGACGCTCGACCTCCATCCGCTCGAGCTCAAGGAGTTCTTCCAGGCGCTCGAGATCGCGACCGAGGACGGCACGGCACGAGGTGAGGTCACGTTCGCGGGCACGCCGACGGACGGACAGGCGCGCGTCTGCCTCGAGGGCACCTTCGCCGGCGAGCCGGTGGACACGCTCGTGCTCGAAGCGAGCTCGCGCCCCGGCGCGGTCGACTTCTCGGGATTGAATCTCAGGGTGCGGTCCACGAACGTGACCGGCAGCGGCACGTTCGACACGCGCGGCGTGCTGAGCGCGGATCTCGCGTTCCGAAACGTGAATCCCAAGGTGCTTCCGTGGTGGAAGTCGCCGGAGAACACGCCGGAAGGATCGCTGGCTGGCCGGGGCCGCTTCACGGTCCGCCGCGCTGCGCCCAACATCGACGTCCTCGCCTCGGTGGACCTCATGTCGAGCCGGCTCAGCAGGCTCCAGATCTCACGCGGACACGTGCGTGTCGCCTCGCATCCGAACGGCTCGGTGGAGCTCGACTCGAGCTGGGTCGACATTCCCGGCAGCCGTGTCATCGCCGCCGGCACGCTCGGCAAGGATGGGACGCTCGCCGCCAGGGCGCACGCCATCGTCCAGAAGCTCGAGGGTCTGAACGTGCTCCTCGCGTCGCCGCAGATCGAGGCGGGACACGGCCGGGTCGACGCGGCCTTCAGCGGAACGATCGAAGCGCCGCAGTACCAGGCGCAGATGGATTTGTTCGACACGCGCCTCAAGGACGGAATTGGAGGCGATTCGCTCACGCTGGAGGTGCAGGGCAAGCTCAAGCCCGAGCTCGACCTCATCGCGGACGCGGGCATCCGCGGTCTCAAGGCGGGCGCGCGGCCTCTCGGGAACGTGGTCGCGACGGTGAGCGGCGGAAAGACGCTCCGGATCGAGCGATACCGCCAGGCGCTCGGCGACACGGTCATCACGCTCGAGGGGCAGGTGATCTTCGCCGAGGAGGGGGCTGAAGCCCTGATCGACTCCGTGGCGCTCACGGCGGGCGAGTACCACGTGCGAAACCGGGGGCCGGTCAAGGTCGGCTTCTTCGGGAGCCGCGTTCGCGTCTCCGAGCTCGCGCTCGATCTCGACCCGGGCACGATGCGGCTCGATCTCGACTACAACCCCACGGCCGATGCCATCGACGCGCGGGGAACCATTGCCGACGTCGACCTCGGCCGCATTCCCGGGCTCGCGCACGGGAAGGTCCGCTATGCCGGTGTCGTGCACGGGGACTTCCTGGCGAGCGGTCCGCTCAAGGATCCAGATGTCTCGCTGAATCTGTCGGTGGTGGAGCCGACCGTCGGAGACATCGTGGGGGATAGCGTGCGCGTCGATCTCGACTACGCGCCCGGCGTGCTCACCGTGCAGCAGGCGGCCTGGACGAACGAATCGAGCCGGCTCGTGGCCAACGGAACGATCCGGCCCCACGTCACGCTCCAAGAATGGCTCAAGGCGGTCGCGAACAACGACAGGAGCTGGTCCAAGCGCGCGGACCTCGCGCTCACGGCCTCGCTCGATTCCTTCGATCTCAAGCTCGTGGCGCCGGCCGACACGTCGCTTCGATCCCTCCAGGGGATCGCGACCGGCAAGGCGCGCATCAGCGGCACCACCGCCGACCCGGTGATGGGCGTCGAGGGGCGCGTCTCGTCGATGTCCTACCGCGGCGTGCAGGGCGAGATCGCCGGAGTCGACCTCTCCTACGACAACCGGAGACTGAAGGTCAACCGCTTCGACGTGAAGCAGAACGAATCGATCTCCCAGGTGCACGGCGAGCTGCCTCTCGACCTCGGCATCTATGCCGAGGAGCGCGTGATGGACAAGGAGCCGATGTCCCTCACCGTGGACATCCCGAACGGCGACTTCTCCATCGCGCGCATCCTGCTGCCGGACATCATCGGCTACAGCACCGGCCGCTACACGGCGTCGGCCGTGGTCTCAGGGACGCCGTCGGACGCACGTGTGACCGGCTCGTTCAAGCTGAAGGGTGGGAGGATCCGGCCGGCGGGCCGAGACGAGGTTCTCACCAATGTTGAAGCTGACGCCACGTTCGACCAGAGTCAGCTCACGATCACGAAACTCACCGCGAGGCAGGGGGAGAAGGGAAAGCTGGAAGCAACCGGCCTGTGGCGGTGGCCCACGGGCTCCCACCCGGAGAAGCCGGCGTTCGGACCGCCCGGAACCTACGAGTTTCACCTCACGGCCACTGACTTCACGGCCAGCGACCGGTTGACCTACGCCGCCCGTTTCACGGGAAAGGTCGATGTCGTCAACGGGCGAGATCCCTTTGGCGGCGAGCGTCCGTTGATTAACGGACATGGCACGATCACGAAGGGAGAGATCACCCTCGATCTCTCCAAGCCGCCCTCCACGCCGTCGGAGCCGCTTCCATTTCTATACAGCGTGAACGTCGACCTACCCGGGAATTTCTTCTACCGGAACCTCGACGCCGAGGTGGAGCTGGAGACGGTCGATGGTCCGTTGACCTTCAAGAACGAGGGAGACGGGGACCTCGCCCTCGGCACGCTCGAGGTGCGCAGCGGCAAGTATTACGTGATGACCCGTGAGTTCAGGAATCTCCAGGGTACGATCAACTTCAGCAACCCGGATCGCATCGACCCGGACGTGAATGTCGTGGGCGAAACTCAGATCCCGGCTCCAAGCACGCCGGAGGGTTCCCGGACCGTTTACCTCGCCCTCACGGACCGCGTGTCGCGACTCAAGGTTCGCGTGTATGACGATGCCGATCCCCCCACACCGGCGAACGATCTCTGGAAGGCGCTCGCCTTCGGGCAGTTCGTCCCCATGAGCGGCGTCTCCACCGAAGCCGCCGCGACCGGTGGGGTGGATCCCTCGGTGGCGGTGCCGATCTCGAACTATCTCTTCCAGAACGTGGAGCGCTGGATCGGCAGCTCCGGCTTCATCGACACCATCGATCTGCGCGGATCGGGCGGCGCGGCCGATGGCAACAAGTCGACGAGCGCGGTCAGCGTCGTGGGCGTGGGAAAGTACGTGACCCCGCAGTTCTACTTCAAGTACAGTAAGGACTTCTCAGCCAAGGCGGAGCAGGAGATCAGCGCGGATTATCGCGTGACCCGGCACCTCCTGCTGAAGGGCCAGCAGATCCGGAGCACAAATCCGGCCCAACCGCCCCAGGAATACAATCTCGACCTCAAGATCCGACTGGAATACTGAGACGCGTGGAACTGAATCCGGTCCAGCGCCAGGCCGTGGAGCATCCCGGCGGGCCCCTCCTCATTCTCGCGGGCGCGGGTAGCGGGAAGACGCGCGTGCTCACGGGGCGCGTCGCGCACCTGGTCCAGGAGCGCGGCGTCCACGAAGGGTCGATCCTCGCCTTCACCTTCACGAACAAGGCGGCCCGCGAGATGCGCGATCGCGTGGAGTCGCTTCTCGGTACGGACGAGCTCCGGACCTGGGTGGGCACGTTCCACGCCACGTGCGTGCGCATTCTGCGCCGCCATTCCGAGCTCCTCGGCTATCCGAAGGCCTTCGTCATCTACGACACCGACGACCAGCGCTCACTCCTCCGGGAGATCCTGCGCGACGAGGGCGGGGACGATCGCATGCTCACACCCGCCGCCGCCTCGTCCCGGATCTCGCGCCTCAAGAACGAGGGCGTGACGCCGGAGGCGTTCGAGTCGCAGATCCGCTCGCCCATCGACCGGAAGCTCGCGCCGGTGTACGCGAAGTACACGAAGGCGCTTCGCGATCGGGCGGCGATGGACTTCGACGATCTCCTCCTCTACACGGTGCGGCTCTTCGACGCGGACGAGGACGTGCTGCGGTCCTACTCGGGGCGCTTCCAGCACGTGCTCGTGGACGAGTACCAGGACACGAACGCGATCCAGTTCGAGCTCATCGAGCGGCTCTCGCGCGTGCACCGGAACCTGACCGTGGTGGGGGACGACGATCAGTCGATCTATCGCTGGCGCGGCGCCGACGTGGGGAACATCCTCTCGTTCGAGAAGCAGTTCCCGGACGCGACGGTGCTCCGTCTCACGCAGAACTACCGCTCCACGCAGACGATCCTTCGCGCCGCGAACGGCGTGGTGAAGCACAACGTCGGCCGGAAAGAGAAGGAGCTCTGGACCGAGAACGAGGCCGGGAACCCGCTCATGCTCCACGTGCTTCCGGACGAGGAGGCCGAGGGTGAGAAGGTGGTGTCGCTTCTTCTCGAGGCGCGCCGGCGTGACGACCGCTCGAACCGCGACTTCGTCGTGCTCTACCGCACCAACGCGCAGTCGCGCGCCGTGGAGAACGCGCTCCGCCGCTCCGCGATCCCGTACCAGATCACGGGGGGCATCTCCTTCTACGAGCGGCGCGAGGTGAAGGACGTGCTCGCCTATCTCCGGGCCGTGGTTCAGCCGAGGGACACGGTCGCCTGGCTCCGCGTCATCAACGTTCCCGGGCGCGGCATCGGGAAGACCACGGTGGATCGCCTGCGCGAGTTCATGGAGGCGCGCGGCCTCACGGTTCCCGAAGCCCTGGCGCATCCCGAGCTGGTGCAGGCGGTCGGTCCCACATCCGCGCGAAAGCTCCTCGAGGTCGGGCATCTCTTCGAGTCCATGAAGCCGTTCCTCACGCTCTCGCCCCCCGCGTGCGTCACGGAGCTGGTCGCGCGCGTGCGGTACCGGGAATACCTCCAGGAAGAGGATCCGGCCGAGGCGGCGGAGCGGATCGAGAACGTCGAGGAGCTCATCGCGGGCGCCGAGGCCTATGCGCGCCGTGTCGAGGAGCCGAGCGTGGAAGGATTCCTCGCTGAGGTCTCGCTCCTCACGGACGTCGATCTCTGGGAAGAGGGCGAGGATACGGTCAACCTCATGACCATCCACTCGGCCAAGGGACTCGAGTTCCCGGTCGTGTTCATCGCGGGAATGGAGGAAGGGCTCTTGCCGCACGCGTCGGCGCTCGACGATCCGGCGGAGCTGGAAGAGGAGCGCCGCCTTCTGTACGTCGCGATCACGCGCGCACGGAAGGAAGTGCATCTCTTCCACGCCCACTACCGCCGGAGCTGGAACGCTTCGGGCGGCGGCATCTCGCGCTTCATCGCCGAGATTCCGCGGGAGTGCCTGGAGGTCGAGGAGGCGGAGCCCTGGCAGACGGCGCGTCCGGTATCTCCGCGCCGCTACGCGGGGGCGTCGTCGGGGTCGTCGGGACGCTCGGGCTCGCCGAGCCCTGTCGGTGTGCGCGTCATCCATCCGCAGTTCGGTGAGGGCGTGGTCGTCGCGTGCGAGGGCGTCGGCGAGCGGGCCAAGCTCACGGTGCAATTCCGGCGCGCGGGGACGAAGAAGATCCTGGCCGCCTTCGCGGAGCTGAGCCATGCCGATTGACGTAGGCACCGTCCGGAAGATCGCCGCGCTCGCGCGGCTTCGCGTCGCCCCCGAAGACGAGGAGCGCTACGTGCGGGAGCTCGTCGCCATTCTCGCCTACGTCGAGCAGCTCCAGGAGCTCGACGTCGAGGGCATCGAGCCCACGAGCACGGTCGTCGCGGGCGAGCCGCCGCCGCTCCGTCCCGACGAGGAGAAGCCCTCGGACATCCACGAGGACGCCCTGGGGCAGGCCCCCGATCGCGAGGGGGACTACTTCCGAGTGCCGCGGGTCGTATGAGCGCACCGATCCATCACGAAACCGCCGAGGAGCTCGCCCGCTCGGTCCGCGAGGGATCGAGGAGCGCCGGCGAGATCGCGCGCGCGTTCCTCGCCCGCACGGGTAAGACCTCGGAGCGGCTGGGCACCTACCTCCATCTCGATCCGGAGTCCATCCTGGCCCAGGCGGCGCGCGTCGACGAGCGCAAGGCGAAGGGCGAGACGCTCGGCCCGCTCGCGGGCGTTCCGGTCGCGATCAAGGACAACATCTGCATCCGCGGGGTGCCCACGACGTGCGGCTCCCTGATCCTCGAGCGATACCGCCCGCCGTACGATGCGCACGTGATTCAAAGGCTCCGCGCCGCGGACGCGGTCCTTTTCGGGAAGACCAACTGCGACGAGTTCGCGATGGGCTCCTCGAACGAGAACTCGGCCTACAAGCCCGTGCGCAATCCGTGGGACCTCGAGCGCGTCCCGGGCGGATCCAGCGGCGGCTCGGCCGCGACGGTCGCGGCTCGCGAAGCTCCGCTCGCGCTCGGCTCCGACACCGGCGGTTCGGTGCGTCAGCCGGCCGCGTTCTGCGGCGTGGTTGGATTGAAGCCCACGTACGGGTCGGTGTCGCGCTACGGCCTCGTGGCGTTCGCCTCATCGCTCGATCAGATCGGACCGCTCGCCCGCGGGGCCCGCGACGCGGCGCTCCTCTACGACGCGATCTCCGGGCGAGACGAATGCGACATGACGAGCCGCCCGGAGGCCAAGGCGGTCGATCTCGACGAGATCGAGCGCGGGGTGAAGGGACTCACGATCGGAATTCCGTCCGCCCTCCTCAGCGAGGGGCTCGACCCGGAGATCCGGGCGAGCCTCGACGCGGTCCGGGCGGAGCTCAAGCGCCTGGGTGCGGGGGAGGCCGAGGTGGCCCTTCCGCACGCGAAGCACGCGATCGCCACGTATTACCTCATCGCTCCGGCCGAGGCCTCGAGCAACCTCGCCCGCTATGACGGCGTGCGCTACGGGCTCCGTGCGGGGAACGGCGACCTGAAGGGCATGTACGAGGCGACCCGCGGCCTTGGCTTCGGGCGCGAGGTGACGCGGCGCATCCTCCTCGGTACGTACGCGCTCTCGGCGGGTTATTACGACGCGTACTACCTCAGGGCGCAGAAGGTGCGCACGCTCATCCGGCGCGACTTCACGGAGGCCTTCGCGAAGGCGGACGCCATCCTCCTTCCCGTGACTCCCACCCCTCCGTTCAAGCTGGGCGAGAAGGCGGACGACCCGCTCGCCATGTACCTGAACGACATCTATTCGATCCCGGCGTCCCTGGCCGGCGTTCCGGCGGTCTCCTTCCCGGCGGGTTTCACGAAGAGCGGGCTCCCGATCGGACTCCAGCTCGTGGGGAAGCCCTTCGACGAGACGACCATTCTCCGGATCGCGCGGACGTGGGAGAAGGCGAGCGACGACGCGTGGCGCGCCCCCGCGATCGCCGAGGAGGTGGCGTGAGCACGATCTCGCCGGCCGACATCGCCGCGGCGCGCGAGCGCTACGAGCCCGTCATCGGGCTCGAGGTGCACGCGCAGCTCAAGACGGCGTCGAAGATCTTCTGCGGCTGCTCCACGCGGTTCGGCGCGCCGCCCAACACGCAGGTCTGTCCCGTCTGCCTCGGCCTTCCGGGCGTGCTCCCCGTCCTCAACGAGCGCGTGGTTCGCTACGCCGTGATGGTGGGGCTCGCGGTGGGATCGAAGATCTCCGCCCGAAGCATCTTCGCGCGGAAGAACTACTTCTATCCCGATCTCCCGAAGGGCTATCAGATCTCCCAGTACGATCGCCCTCTCTGCGAGGGGGGCTCGGTGGACATACGCTCCGGCGACGGCTGGAAGCGGATCGGCCTCGTCCGCATCCATCTCGAGGAAGACGCGGGGAAGTCGCTCCATCCGGAGGGGAAGGAGGGCGTGCACACCACGCGCGTCGACCTGAACCGCGCGGGCGTGCCCCTGATCGAGATCGTGTCGGAGCCGGACATCCGCTCGGGCGAAGAGGCGACCGACTACATGTCGCGTCTCCGCCAGATCCTCGTCTACCTCGACGTGTGCGACGGCAACATGGAAGAGGGGAGTCTGCGCTGCGACGCGAACGTGTCGGTGCGCCCGAAGGGAACGACGGCGTTCGGCACGAAGACCGAGATCAAGAACCTGAACTCGTTCCGCTTCGTCGACCGCGCCATCGCGTTCGAGATCGAGCGCCAGATCGGCCTCATCGAGTCGGGCGGCCGCGTGGTGCAGGAAACCTTGCTCTGGAACTCCGAGAAGAGCATCGCGGAATCGATGCGCAGCAAGGAAGAGGCGCACGACTATCGCTACTTCCCGGAGCCGGATCTCCTTCCGCTCGACCTCGATCCCGCGTGGATCGACTCGGTGCGCTCCTCGCTGCCGGAGCTGCCGCACGCGCTCTGGGAGCGGCTCGTGCGGGAGTACGAGATTCCGGAGTACGACGCCGAGGTGCTGACGGAGACGCGCTCGCTCGCGACCTACTACGAGGAGGTCGTGCGCCTGTCCAAACGGCCGAAGCTGGCCTCGAACTGGATCATGACCGAGGTGAATGCGATCCGGAATCGCGACGGTCTCTCCATCGAAGCGTTCCCGGTGCAGGCGGACCGCCTCGGCGCGCTCGTCCGGATGATCGGCGACGCGACGATCTCCGGAAAAATCGGAAAGGCTGTCTTCGAGCACATGCTCTTGGACCCGGCCTCGCCCGAGGAGATCGTGAAGAAGCACGGGCTCCTGCCCATCGACGATGACGCGTCGCTCCTCGCGCTCGCGGAGGAGATCGTGGCCGCGAATCCCGGTCCCGCCGCGGAGTTCCGCGCGGGCAAGGAGAAGACCTTCGGCTTCTTCGTGGGCCAGGCGATGAAGCGCTCGGGAGGCCGCGCGCACCCGGAGAAGCTCCAGGCCGCGCTCAAGGCGGCCCTCGCCAAGCAGGGATGAGCGAGCCCAGGGTTCTCGTCGTCGGACAGGGGGGGCGCGAGCACGCGCTCGTGGATGCCCTCCACCGCTCTCCGGAGCACCCCAAGATCTTCGTCGCCCCCGGCAGCCCAGGGATGGAGCCGCTCGCCGAGCGCGTGGCGATCGACGCGGGCGACGTGCCCTCGCTCGTGCGCTGGGTCAGCACCCACGCGATCGACCTCGTTGTCGTCGGCCCGGAGATACCGCTCGAGCGAGGGCTCGCGGACGCGCTCCGCGAGGAGCACGT
>DATJGP010000133.1:0-8485 GCA_035494915.1 Candidatus Eiseniibacteriota bacterium
GCGGCGGGGGAGGCGTTCGACAAGGTGGGGAAGCTCCTGGGGCTGCCGTATCCGGGTGGGCCGCACGTGGACCGTCTCGCGCGCCTCGGCCGCGCGGACGCCATCGATTTCCCGGTGGCGAAGCTCGAGCGGGGCACGCTCGACGTGAGCATGAGCGGCCTCAAGACGGCGGTGAAGCTCTTCGTTGAGCGCGAGCCCAAGCCGATCTCCGAGGAACGCGTGCGCGACATCGCCGCGTCCGCGGAGCGCGCCATCGTGGCGGCCCTGGTCGAGCGGCTCGAGGAAGCGCTCGACCGCCATCCCTCGCGCGCGCTCGCGATCTCGGGAGGATGCGCGTGCAACACGCTTCTTCGCGCGGAAGCGGCCCGCATCGCGGCGAAGCGAGGCATCCCCTCGCTCGTACCGTCGCCGCCTCTCTGCCGCGACAACGGTGCGATGATCGGCTACGCGGGCTGGCTCTCCCTCACGCGCGGCGAGATGACTCCCCTCACCGTGAACGCCGTTCCCAACCTCGACTCCTTCCAGGCCTCGAACCCGGCTCCGTAGCCCTACGGGCATCAACCCAACCATAACTAGATAGAGTCGAATAACTTACAGGGTTCACACACCGCCAGCCGCCGTTCCGCCCCGTTCCCGATCCCCGCTTAAGAATCGAGCCCCCCGCGTCGATTAATTCCAAGAATCGAACCAACTTCCATCGTGTCAGGCCATCGGGGGCGGCAACGTGAACCAGCCTGCAGCGCCGGATTCTGCGCGAATCCTCATCATCGAGGACGAGCCTCGTCTTCGCACCATCTTGCAGATGCAGCTCGAGACCGCGAAGGACGCGCGCTACGAAGTCACGACGGCGCCGGACGGACTCCGCGGGATCGAAGCCGTGAAGCACGAGACGCCCGATCTCATCCTCCTCGACGTGATGATGCCCGGGATGGACGGGTACGACGTCTGCAAGCGGCTCAAATCCGATCCGCTCACGAGCCGCATCCCCATCATCTTCCTGACCGCCAAGACCACGCTCGACGACCGTCTGCAGGGGCTCGAGAACTTTGCCGACGACTACGTCACGAAGCCGTGGGACCGGAACGAGCTCCTCTTCCGCGTGCGCAACCAGCTCAAGACGCGCCGCGCGCAGCTCCAGTCGAACCCGCTCACCGGACTGCCCGGGAACGTGCTCATCGAGACGGAGCTGAACCGCCGCATCCAGGCCAAGGAGAAGTTCGCGTTCCTGCACCTCGACCTCGACTTCTTCAAGGCCTTCAACGACTACTACGGCTACGCGCGCGGCGACGTGCTCATCCGCTTCACCGCGTCCTTGCTGCACGACGTGATCGAGCGGCTGGGAGGCGACGGCGACTTCGTCGGGCACATCGGCGGGGACGACTTCGTCGTCATCACGACTCCCGATCGCGCTCTCTCCATCGCCGAGGCGGTGCGCGCCGACTTCATGAAGCGAGTGCCGCTCCAGTACGACGAAACGGACCGCGAGCGGGGCTCGATCACGGTGCATTCCAGCCGTCAGGGAGGCGTGAAGAGCTTCGACATCATGTCGATCACCATCCTCATCGTCACCAACGTCTCCCGCGACATCCAGCACAGCGCGCAGGTCTCCGACGTCGCGAAGGAGCTGAAGAAGATCGGGAAGGCGGAGCGGGGCAGCTCGATCGTTCCCGATCGCCGGTCCGACGGATCCCTGGTCGTTCCGGTGCGCAAGGAAGGCGGGGAGGGAGCATGAGGCCGGCGAGCGGCGGTCAGGGTGCCCGGCGCCCGGGACAGGGACTCCTGTCCAGCCTCGGCAGCCTGGCGTTCGGTCTGCGCGCCGCCTACGACTCGGCGGGTCTCGTGGCCGCCGTCGCCGATCACGTCCTCGACATCACCCGCGCCGATACCTTCGCGCTCCTCCTCCTCGACTACGAGACGGGCGAGCTGGAAGGGGACCGGTTCGAGCGCGGCCGGACGGGACCGACCGGACGCTCGCGCTTCGTCGCCACGCCGTCCGGATTCCTGGGCCGGGTGCTCCGTCGCGAGACGCTCGTCGTCGAGAGTGCGGACGCGCCGGGAGCCCCGGACATCGAGTGGTCGGGGCAGCCCCCCCGGACCCTCGTCGGGCTGCCGGTCGTCGTCGGCACGTCGCTCCTCGGCGTTGCGGTCGTCGGCTACCGGAAGGAAGTCGCGCTCTCCGATCGGCGCCGCCGCGCGCTCCTCTTCCTGTCCGACCAGATCGGACTCGCGGTCGACCGGCTCCGCACCCGCGGAGAGCTCGACACGACGCGGAAGCAGCTGGAGGAGTCGGCCGTCACGCTCCGCCGCGTGGACGAGGCCAAGTCGGACCTCATCTCCATCGTCTCGCACGAGCTCCGGACGCCGCTCACCGCGATCAAGGCCTACACGGAGACCCTCATCGACAACGTCGGCAGCCCGACCTTCACGATGCAGGAGAAGTTCCTCCAGATCGTGAACGAGGAGTGCGACCGGCTCTCGCGCATCGTGAACGACGTCCTCGACCTGAGCCGGATGGAGTCGGGCCGGCGGCGTCTCAAGGCCGACTCCGTCGACCTCCAGCGCCTGCTCGAGGAAGTCGCGCCGACCGTGGAGCCGGAGCTCGCGCACAAGAGCGCGCGTCTCCATTACGACCTCCCGGCGGATCTGCCGCGCCTCGAGGCCGACCCGGATCTCCTGAAGCAGGTGCTCGTCAACCTGATCGCGAACGCCGCGAAGTTCACGCGTCCCGACACCGACGTGACGGTGCGCGCGAGCCGGCACGGCGAGCGGCTGATGATCGCCGTGGAAGATCACGGCCGGGGCATTCCCGGGGACAAGCTGGGGCGCGTGTTCGACCGCTTCTACCGGATCGAGGACGAGGGCATGGAGCGCGTCCACGGCACGGGGCTCGGGCTCGCGATCGTGAAGAGCGTCGTCGAGCTGCACGGCGGAACGGTACGGGTGGAGAGCGTGGTGGGCGAGGGGAGCCGGTTCCTCGTGGACCTGCCGCTCCGCCAGCAGCGGTTCCGGCAGCTCATGCGCTCCATCAACCCGTTCTTCGAGCGGAACGAGCTGAAGCAGCTCCTCCACGCCTGTGTCGCGATGGTGGCCGAGGTCATGGAGGCGCGGATCGTCTCGTTCATGTTCTTCGACGAGGACGGGAAAGAGCTCCTGATCCGCTCGTCGCACGGGCTCGACCCGGAGACGGTGGCCAGCGCTCGCGTGCGCGCGGGAGACTCGATCGCCGGCTGGGTCGCGCTGACGTCGGAGGATCTCTGCGTCGAGGACGTGGAGGCCGACCGTCGCTTCCGGCGCATGAACCACCCGCAGTACGAGACGAAGTCGCTCCTGTGCGTTCCGCTTCGCGTGGGAGGCGAGACCGTGGGTGTCGTGAATGTGAACAACAAGACGACCGGCGCCTCGTTCGACGCGGACGATCTCAGCCTTCTCGTCGCGATCACGCGGCGGGTCGGCGTCGTGATGGACCGCGTGCGGACGGCCGGCGCGGCCGCCGACGTTTCCACCGTCCTCGCCACGCTCCGCGCCATCGTGCGCGCGCGCCGGATGAGCCTCCTCCCGAGCTCGCCAGGCACGTTCAAGATCGCCATCGATCTGGGACGCCGTCTCAAGCTGGAGGAGTCGGAGCTCGAGGTGCTGGGCTACGTCGCGCGGGTCCACGACGTGGGCATGCTCGCGCTCGGCGAGAACCTGCTCGGGAACTCGCGCCGCTGGACCGAGGCCGAGTACCGCCAGGTCGAGTCCCACCCTCAGGCGAGCGTCCAGATCCTGAAGCCGATCGAGTTCACCTCCAAGGTGAACCAGCTGATTCTGAGCCACCACGAGCACGTCGACGGGACCGGCTATCCGCGCGGTCTGCGCGGCGAGGAGATCCCGCTGGGAGCGCGGATCCTCGCGGTGCTCGACGCCTACGAGGCGATGACCTCGGGGCGCCCCTACCGAGAGCCATTCACTCCGGTCGAGGCGCTAGACGAGCTCCGCCGCTGCGCGGGAAAGCAGTTCGATCCGCGCGTGGTCGAGGAGTTCGGCCGCCTCCTGGCCGAGGTCGGCGAAGCCCCCGGGCGCCCGGACACCTCCGCCCGCGGTTCGACCGCGCGCGACCGTGCGAGGGATCGCGATGCGGTCCGCTGAGCTCATCGCGCTGGGCGCGATCGTGGTGGCCCTCGTCGTGGAGGAGATCCGTCTCCGCCGCAGCCGCAGGCGCGAGTCGCTCAAGCTCCAGAACGCGTACAACGTCGTGCGCGATCGGAACGAGCAGCTCACTCAGGCGGCCGACGAGATGGGCCGGCTCTACCGGAACCAGCTCCTCACGAGCCGCAAGCAGTCCGCGCGGCTCAAGAAGGTGCTCGAGACCGCGACCTCGATCGGATCCGACCTCGCGCTCGACAAGGTGCTCCACCAGATCGTCCACGCCGTGCAGGACGCGGTGGGCTTCAAGATCGTGCTCCTCCGCGTGCTCGACGAGCGCTCCGAGCTCTTCGAGGCGCGCGCCTTCGCGGGTCTCGACCGCCAGGCGATCGACAAGCTGGAGAGGCACGGCGTGCCGCGCTCCGAGTTCGAGAGCTGGCTCAAGGACGAGTTCCGCGTGAGCCGGTCCTACTTCATCAGCCACAAGGCGAACTTCTGGCCCTTGCCCGGGAGCGAGTACGAGGGGTTCACCCCCGATCTCGGCGAGCGCAAGGAAGGCGAGTGGCACCAGGACGACGTCCTCTTCGTGCCGCTCCTCCACCGGGACGGATCGGTCCTCGGCTATCTCTCGCTCGACGACCCGGAGAACCGGCGGGTGCCGTCCCGGGAGGTGATCGAGACCGCGGAGATCCTCGCCGCGCACGCCGTCGTCGCGCTCCAGAACGCGAGCCTCTACGAGCAGCTCGGCGAGAGCATGCGGCAGCTCGAGGAAGCCACGCAGCGGGGTGAGGAGCTGAACGATCTCAAGTCCTCGTTCGTCTCCATCGTGTCGCATGAGCTCCTCACGCCGCTCACCGTCATCCGGAGCTACGTGGAAGCGCTTCAGGAGCACGTGGGCGGAATGAACCCGCCGACGCAGCACGAGTTCCTGCAAGTCGTGGACGAGAACAGCCTGAAGCTGGACCGGCTCATCCACTCGATCCTCGATCTATCGCAGCTCGAGTCGGGCCGGTTCCGCATGCAGCGGGAGCCGATGAACGTGCCGGAGCTGATCGACGAGACGATCGGCCTCCTGCGCGAGACCGCCGACGAGAAGGGGATCGTGCTCGGCGCGGAGCCGGTGCGGCGCGACCTGATCGTCGAGGCGGACCGGAACCTCATCCGGCGCGTGCTCCTCAACCTGGGCAGCAACGCGATCAAGTTCACGCCCGAGGGCGGCCGCGTCACGTTCCGCGCGCAGCCGGCCGAGCGATCGGTGAAGCTCACGGTCGAGGACAACGGCATCGGGATCCCGCCGGAGGAGCTGAGCCGGGTCTTCGAGAAGTTCTATCAGATCGACGCGACCCCCGCGCGCGTGTACCCCGGCGTGGGACTGGGGCTGTCGGTCGCGAGGAGCATCGTCGAGTGGCACGGCGGCGAGATCACCGCCGAGAGCGAGCCCGGCCGGGGATCCCGCTTCGTGGTCGCGCTCCCGGCCACGCCGGGCGATGCGGCGGTGATCACACACTCCGGCTGGTCCCCCGGCCGCTCCGTGTCCGAGCACCTGACCCGGCTCACGGTGGAGATGGTGGCCGAGATCATGAACGCGCGGATCGCGTCGCTCATGCTCGTGGACGAGGAGCGGGACGAGCTCTACATCAAGGCCGCGCGCGGGCTCCGCGAGGAGGTCGTCTGCGGGACTCGGGTCAAGATGGGGAACTCGATCGCCGGCTGGGTGGCGCAGCACGGGACGCCGCTCCTCGTCACGAACGTCGAGGATGACCCGCGCTTCGGCACGCGCGAGAACAGCCACCAGTACGAGACGAAGTCGCTCCTCAGCGTGCCGGTCAAGATCGACGGGCGCGTGGTGGGCGTCATCAACATCAACAACAAGATCTCCATGACGCCGTTCACCGAGGACGACAAGGCGCTCTTGAGCTCGCTGTCCGAGCGGGTGGGCCGCGCCTGGCGCCACGCTTCGGAGCACGACGAGACCGCCGAGCGCGTGGAGCAGGCCTCGCGCGCCCTCGCGGCCATCATCGACAACGCGCGGCGGAGCCGGCTCAAGCTGACCTCGGGCTCCATGGCCACGCGCGCGACCGCGGTCGCGCGGCGAGTCGGCCTTGGGGAAGAGGAGATCCAGGCGATCGCGTTCGTGGCGAGCATCCACGACGTGGGCATGGCGCACATCGGGCCGCCCGTGCTCCATGAGCCGGGCAAGCTCGACCCCGAGACGTGGGCGCAGGTGGCGCAGCATCCCGCGCGCACGGTCGAGATCCTGAAGCCGATCGAGTTCGAGGAGCGCGTCACCGAGTGCATCCTCGCGCATCACGAGCGGATGGACGGCCGCGGCTATCCTCGCGGGCTCGCGGGCAGCGACATCCCGCTCGGCGCGCGCATCATCGCGGTCGTGGATGCGTACGAGTCCATGACGTCGGGCCGGCCCTACCGTCAGGCGATGCCTCAGGCGGAGGCGATCCGCGAGCTCAAGCGGTGCGTGGGCTCGCAATTCGATCCCAAGATCGTGGAGGCCTTCTGCCAAGTCCTTGCGGCAGAAGAGAATACAAAACTGGTTCGGGCTCCAGAAGCGGCGTGACGCGCCGATACAACTCTTGATGGTTTGATGGTTCACAAGGAGGTGAGTGGGATGTCGAAGGGCAAGATCTTGGTGGTCGATGACGAGATCTACATCGTCCACATCCTGGACTTCAGTCTCGGGATGGAGGGCTACGAGGTCATCACCGCTCTCGACGGCGAGCAGGCGCTCGAGCGCATCAAGGCCGAGAAGCCGGATCTCGTCGTGCTCGACATCATGATGCCCAAGCTGGACGGCTACGAGGTCTGCAAGGCGATCAAGTCGAACGCCGCGACCAAGGGCACGCCCGTCATCCTCCTCTCCGCGAAGGGCCGGAACGTCGACCAGAAGATGGGCTTCGACGTCGGCGCCGACGACTACATCACGAAGCCGTTCAGCCCGCGGAAGCTCGTGGAGCGCATCAACCAGCTCCTCGGCCAGGCCATCTCCGAGCGCCCCGCCTCCTCGGCCTAGCTTCGCCGGAGCGCGCGACGCGCGCTCCTGGCCGCGTCTCGCGCGGCCCATTCACCGTTCCCTCCACCCCGGTGCTACCATGCGCCCGCGATGCGCTTCATCCGCGTGGCCGTCCCGGTCCCCATCGACGACACGTTCGTCTACGAATTCCCCGAGAACGAGGAGCCCGAGCCGGGGCTGCGCGTGCTCGTTCCCTTCGGCCGGCGGCGGCTCTGGGGCACGATCATGGCCGAAGAGATGGAGCGCCCCACCCGGGCGATCCGCCCCATCGCCGGGATCCCCGAGCCGAGGCTCACGCTCACGGCGGAGGTGATCGACCTCTGCCGCTGGGTGGCCGAATACTACGCCGCGCCGCTCGGTGAAGTGCTCCACGCCGCGGCGCCGTCCCCGGCGGCGCTCAAGCGGCGGGCCGTCGAGGAGTCGCCGGCGGACGAGCCTGGGTGGCATGCGTCGGCGCCTCCGGCGCGATCCGAGCTCAACGAGGATCAGGCGGCCGCGCTCGACGAGATCGAGCGCTCGCTCCACGAGCGCGCATTCCGCCCCTTCCTCCTCCACGGCGTGACCGGGAGCGGGAAGACCGCGGTCTACATGCACGCCGCGCTCACCGCGATCAAGCAGCGCGGGCAGGCGCTCATCCTCGTGCCGGAGATCGCCCTCTCGCCCCAGGCGCTCGACTCGTTCCGCCAGGGCGGGATCGATCGCGTCGCGCTCTACCACTCCACGCTAAGGCCCCGCGAGCGCGCGGACGTGTGGCGGCGGGCGGCGGAGGGATCGCTCGATCTCGTCGTTGGGACACGCTCCGCGGTGTTCCTGCCGTTCCGCGATCTCCGTCTGATCGCGGTCGACGAGGAGCAGGACGGCGCCTACAAGCAGGAGGACTCGCCCCGCTATCACGCGCGGGACGTCGCGCTCGTGCGCGCGAAGCGGCTTGGCGCCACGCTCGTGCTCGCGTCGGCGACGCCGAGTCTCGAGAGCTACGCGAAGGCCGCCTCGGGGGCGACCACGCTCCTCCGTCTCCCGCGCCGCGTGGACGGCCGCCCGCTCGCGACCGTGCGGGTCGCGGATCTCCGGATCCGCGCGCGCAGGACCACGGCCGCGCCGAGCGACACGCGGCGCGAGGCCACGCAAAGCTGGGCCGCCGAGGCCCCGCCCGCGCAACCCTCATCGGCCTATCTCACCCCCGCGCTCCTCACGGCGATGGAGCGGACGCTCGTCAAAGGGGAGCAGGGGATCCTCTTTCTCAACCGGCTCGGCCACTCGACCGTGCTCCAGTGCCGGGGCTGCGGCTCCGTCGCGTCATGCGCCCGCTGCGACGTGTCGCTCACGGTCCAT
>DATJGP010000134.1:0-2759 GCA_035494915.1 Candidatus Eiseniibacteriota bacterium
CCTCGCGACCGCCCCCAGGATCCGGATGCCGGGCACGCCCGCCTTCGCCATGGAGCGCGGGTTGAGGTATCTGATCGAGAGCTTGCGGTTCAACTACGTGGGGATGGACGGGGCGAACGGGATCAACTTCGTGGATGCGGATCGTGCGCTGCAGGCTGCGATGGCGTGGCGGAGCGGGGCCGTGAGTGCGGGCGATTTGACCGGCGCGGGCGCGATCCGACCCTAGGGCTGCTGGGTTGAGGAGGGGACCAAGAGTGACGCCTACGAGGGGGGTACGGGTATGGTGGAGCTGGCGAGGATCGAACTCGCTACCTCTTGACTGCCAGTCAAGCGCTCTCCCAATTGAGCTACAGCCCCATCCCGTGCCGACAGGCGTCAATCTACCCGGGATGCGGCCGACCGTCAACCCGAGCGCCCTCGGATGGCTGGCGGCGCCCGGCGCCTTCAGGCGCGTCCGTCCGCGACTTTCCTTGACCCCGAACGGCTCCCCCGCGAGACTGCGGCCGTGACGAACGCGGCAGAGCGGCGGTACCACTTCAGTGGCGTGGGAGGGAGCGGCATGGCCCCCCTCGCCATCCTCACGGCCTCGCGGGGCGCCCTCGTGACCGGCTCGGACCGGAATCACGACCGGGGGCTCGCGCTCCCCGTGTTCGACGCGCTCCGCGCCGCGGGCGTGCGCCTCGTGCCCCAGGACGGTTCGGGCATCGCGCCGGACCTCACCGCCTTCGTGCACTCGACCGCGGTCGAAACGGGCAATCCCGATTTCCAGCGTGCGGTGGAGCTGGGCGTGCCCTGCATCCGCCGCGGCTCGTTCCTCGCCCAGGTCGCGTGCGAGCACCGCACCATCGCCGTCGCCGGGACGAGCGGCAAGTCGTCCGTGACGACGATGATCGCGCACATCCTCGTCGAGGCCGGCCTCGATCCCTCGTTCCTCGGGGGCGGCGCCGCCGTGTCCCTGCCAGGCTCGATTCCGCCGGGAAGCATCCGCGTGGGCGAAAGCGACTGGCTCGTGATCGAGACCGACGAGAGCGACGGCAGCGTCGCCGAGTTCGCGCCGGCCATTTCCGTGCTCACGAACCTGAGCCGCGACCACAAGGAGATCGAGGAAGTCGCGCACATGTTCGAGGCGCTCCTCACCGCGACCACGGAGTGCGCGGTCATGCACGCAGGCGACCCCATCCTGGGTCGGATCAACCGTCCGGAATCGCTGCCCCACCACTACGTCGCGCTCGAGGGGCGGCAGGCGTGGATTCCGCCGGACATGATCGCGTGCGCGATCGAGCTCGAGCCGGACTCGGTCCGGTACGAGGTCGACGGCGTTCCGGTGCACGTTCCCTTCCCGGGAATCCTCACGGTGGAGAACTCGCTCCTCGCGATCGCCGCGGCCACGTGCGCGGGCGTGCCGCTCTCGGAGGCGGCCCGTGCGATGGGGACCTTCGCCGGCGTGCGACGCCGCCTCGAACGAATCGGCGCCGCGCGGGGCGTGGACGTGTACGACGACTTCGGACACAACCCGGTGAAGATCCAGGCGGCGCTCGAGGCGCTTCGCCCGCGCGGCGCGTTCTGGGTTTACTATCAGCCGCACGGCTACGGCCCCACGCGCTTCTTCCGGAAGGACCTGGTTGAGACCTTCCGCGCGTCGTTCCGCCCCGGCGATCATCTCCTCCTCGCGCCCATCTACGACGCGGGCGGCACCGCGGACCGTTCCATCCGCTCCGAGCATCTCGTCGAGGAGCTCCGCGCGCTCGGCGTGAACGCGACGCTCGCGGAGACGCGGGATCAGGCGGCCCGCGCGATCGCCGAAGGCTCCCGCCCCGGCGACCGCGCGGTGGTCATGGGAGCGCGCGACGACACGCTCCCCGCCTTCGCGCGCGACGTGCTACGCGCGATGCAGCAGCCGGCCGAGGTTGCGCCGCCGGCCCAGCGCTCCCGCTAGTCCCCCAACCAACATCAGTCCGGACGTCCCCGGCAGGGGCGCGGAGGCCGTGCTGGTCGACGTGGTCGTCGGCGGCTGATCAATCACGTCCGGCCTCGGCCCGACGCACGTGGCGGTCCACGCTCCGGTCGTGAAGCTCGTCCCGCCAAAGCTGAACGTCGGCAGATCGAACCCAAACCCGATCTTCGCCACGTCATCGGCGCGCCCGAAGGCGAGAACGTGCGCGAATCCCACCACGTCCACGTACTCGCCCGGATGGAGCGTGAGATTGGCGAGGAAGGCCGAGAGCTCCGCCCCCGACGCGCCGGTGATGGAGATGTAGGTGTTGGCGACGCCGGTCGCGGCCCCGCCGCCACCTCCGTTCGAGCCGGAAGCCGTGGTGCTGATGGCGTCCAGCGGGCCGGTCATGTCGAGGGCGGTCCGGCTCACGGCGCCATCCGTCCCCGCCGCGCCGTTGGTTCCCCTGGCGCCTCCGGCGGCGATGTTCTGCTTCACCGTGTATCCGGAAATTCCCGACACCTCGGTCAGCACCGACACGCCGGGAAGCGCGTCGGGAAAGAGGAGGTCGAAGTCGGAGATGTTGGTGATTCGAAACGTCAGGTCCATCGGGAACGGCGCTGTGAAGTCGTAGATCGCCGGCACGCCGAGCTGAGACAGGGTCGTGCCCGTCAAGGATTCCTGCGCCAGCGGATCGCCGAGGACCGTCGAGCCGTCCGTCCCGATGGCGCCACCGACCAGGGTCAGAGAGATGAGGGCGGCGTGAGCCGTCTTGAACGCGAACAGCGGGAGACAGGCGACGAGGATGAAACGGACGAAGCGTGGC
>DATJGP010000135.1:0-57226 GCA_035494915.1 Candidatus Eiseniibacteriota bacterium
GGCCGCACGGACGAGGCACTCACGCTCAATCGCCGGGCCATCGATCTGGACCCCCTGAACATGCCGTCCCTCCACAACCTCGGCTGCGTTTACTATGAGGCTGGACGGCTCGAGGAAGCGGAGGCCGCGCTCCGGAACGTCCTCGCCACCCAGGCCGCGCGACAGATCACGCACTCGGTCCTGGCGCAGGTGCTCGAGGAGATGGGGCGGAGCGAGGAGGCGCTCGAGGAAGCGCAGCGCGAGCCAGACCCGGCGTACCGGTTCCTGGCGCTCGCGGTCATCCATCATCGCGAAGGACGGACCGCCGAGCGCGACCTGGCCCTGCGCGAGATGGAGGAGGCCTGCGGTGAGGGCGAGCCGGTGCAGATGGCGGAGGCGTATGGCGCCTGCGGGATGGCGGATGCTTCGCTCGAGTGGCTGGAACGAGCGGCCTTGACGCGCGACTCCGCCCTCGTTCATATCAAGCCGAGCCCGCACTTCCGCGCGATCCGATCGGATCCGCGGTTTCGCTCGATTCTCAAGACCATCGGCATGGACGCCAACGGAACGTGATCGGAACCACGCTGTCCCACTATCGCGTCATGACGCCCCTCGGCACGGGGGGTATGGGCGAGGTCTATCTCGCGCGCGACGAGCACCTGGACCGCGAGGTCGCGGTGAAGGTGCTCCAGCGCGGCATGCTCGCCGATCCGGCCGCGCGCGAGCGCTTCCGGCGCGAGGCTCGCGTGCTGGCGCGGCTCTCCCATCCCGGTGTCGCGACGATCTACGACTTCGGCACGCACGAGAGCGTCGACTTCCTCGTGATGGAGTACGTCCCCGGCGGCACCATCTCGGCGAGGCTCGCTTCCGGCCCCTTTTCCGTCCCGGACGTGCTCCGGCTGGGAGCCTCGATCGCCGACGCCCTCGAGGAGGCGCACCGACGCGGGTTCCTCCATCGCGATCTCAAGCCGGGCAACGTCGTGCTCACCGCCGACGGCGCGCCGAAGCTCCTCGATTTCGGACTCGCGGGACTCCTCAGCGCGGGGACGGGACAGGCGACGGAGCTCACGCAGGAGGGCACCGTGATGGGTTCCCTTCCCTACATGGCGCCCGAGCAGCTCCGCGGCGAGCCCGCGGATCTCCGGAGCGACGTCTGGGCCTTGGGCGCGCTCCTCTACGAGATGACGACGGGACGGCGCGCGTTCGAGAAAGCCCGGCCGGAGGCGCTCATGTTCGAGATCCTCCACACGATGCCACGTCCGGTCCGCACCGTTCGCCCGGACGCTCCTCCCACCCTCGAGCGGGTGGTCGAGAGCTGTCTCGACAAGGACCGCGCGCGGCGCCCCGGGTCGGCGGGAGAGGTCGCGCGCATGCTGCGTGCCGTTCAATCCGGAGCCGGCGGCGATTCGACCACGCATCACGACCCGCCGACGGAAATCTCGCGCGACGCGATTCGATCCCTCGCGGTGCTGCCGTTCGACAACGTGTCCCGCGACCTCGCACAGGAGTGGTTCGCGGACGGCATGACGGAAACCTTGATCGCGGATCTCGCGCGGCTGCAGGGTCTCCGCGTGATCTCGCGCACGTCGGCGATGAAGTACAAAGGGGTCGCGCGATCCTTGCCGGAGATCGGCCACGAGCTGGGCGTGGATGCCATCCTCGAAGGATCGGCGCTCCTCGTGGGGCCGCGGGTCCGGGTCACCGTGCGCCTCGTGTCGGCACGCACCGACGAGACGCTCTGGTCCCAGCGCTACGACGACAAGCTGGAGGACGTGCTGGACGTGCAGAGCAAGGTCGCCGCCGCGGTCGTGAAGGAGATCGAGCTGCACCTGGCGCCACACGAGGTGAAGCGCTTCGCCCGGCGGCAGACCGTCAAGCCTGAAGCGCATCTCGAGTACCTGAAGGGGCTTCATACGATCGCGGGAACGTCGCCGCAGGCGGTGGAGGTGAGCCTCCGGCACTTTCGACGCGCGCTCGAGATCGATCCGAGCTACGCGCCCGCGTGGGCCGGCATCGCCGATTGCCATTCGATCCGCGCGTCGCGCGGTATGGCCCCTCCGGCCGAGGCCACCCATGAAGCGGAGGACGCGGCGCTCAAGGCGCTGACCCTCGACGATTCCGTGGCGAACGCCCACTCCATCCTCGGAACCGTCCGGCTCCATCAGCTCGACTTCGCGGGGGCGATCCGCGAGCTCAAGCGCGCCATCGAGCTCAATCCGGGATTGGCGGACGCGTATCAGATCCTCGGGCGCGTCCTCTACTGCACGGAACAGCACACGGACGCGCAGGCGGCCATGCTCGAGGCGCTGCGGCTCGACCCGATGTCGATGATCATCCACACGTCGGTGGGCGACGCCTACTACTACGCGCGAGAGTTCGAGCGGTCCGTCGTCTACTACCGCAAGGCCATCGAGCTCGACCCCAGATTTGACGGGGCCCACACCGATCTGGCGCGGTCCCTCGAAGCGCTCGGCCGCTTCGACGAGTCCCGGAAGGAGTACGAGGAAGGGAGACTGCTCAGCGGAGGCGTCGCCGGCCCCTCGTTCGGACTCGCGCACCTGGCCGCGAGCCGTGGGGACACGGCGGAAGCGCGACGCATGCTCGCCGAGCTCACCGAAGCGCGGTCGCGCCGCGTCGTGTCGGCCTGGGGGCTGGGCGCCCTCCATGCGTCCCTCGGTGACATCGACGAGGCGTTCGGCTGGTTGGAGACCGCGGTGAAGGAGCAGGCGACCGGGCTAGCCTTCCTCCGCGTGCATCCGCGGATCGATTCCATCCGCCACGATCCGCGCTACGGCGAGCTCGTGAGGCGCCTCAACCTCCACGCCGTCTGACGCCCGGACGCGCCCTCGTCAGGACAGCCCGTAGAGCGGCCGGAACTTCCCTTCCAGGTACGCCATGTAGGGCTCGATCGTGAGCTCGCTCCCCGTCACCCGCTTCGTGAGCTCGGCCGGCGTGAACTTGGCGCCGTGGCGGTAGATGTTGTCCTTCAGCCAGTCGTGCAGGCCTCCGAAGGAGCCGCGCCGGATGTCCTCCGGGATCTCGGGGCGCGCCTTCACCGCGGTCCCGTAGAACTGCGCGGAGAGGATGTTCCCCAGCGTGTATCCCTGGAACTGGCCGCCGATCAGACCGTGGTACCAGTGGACGTCCTGCAGCACGCCGTTCGTGTCGTCGGGCACGGCCACTCCCATCGACGCCTGGAACCGCTCGCGCCAGACGCGCGCCAGGTCCTTGACCGCGAGGTTTCCCTCGAGGAGATCGAGCTCCAGGTCGAAGCGGAGCATGACGTGGAGGTTGTACGTGGCCTCGTCGGCATCCGTGCGGATCAGCGACCGCTCGACGCGGTTGATGGCGCGGTAGAACGCGTCGACGCTCACCGTGGCGAGATCGCGTCCGAAGGTCGCCTGCATGCGGGGAAGGAAGCACTCCCAGAACCCCCGGCTCCGTCCCACCAGGTTTTCCCACAGGCGGGACTGGCTCTCGTGCACCCCTGAGGAGGCCCCGCCCGAGAGCGGTGTCCCCTCGAGCGCGGGATCGATGCCCATCTCGTACAGAGCGTGGCCGCACTCGTGGAGCGTGGAGAAGAGCGAGTCGGTGACGTCGTTGTCACGCGACCGCGTCGTGATACGCACGTCGCCGTGCGCGAACTTCGTCATGAAGGGGTGGTGCGTCAGATCCTGCCGGCCGCGCGTGAAGTCGAATCCGAACGCCCGGATCACCTCGAGCCCGAACCGGAGCTGGGTCTCGAGCGGCACCGACTTCCGGACCGGCGAATCGTCGAGCTGGGGGCGGGCCGCGATCGCCTGCACCAGAGGCTCGAGCCGCCCGCCGAGCGCGTGGAAGAGCCGACGAATGTCGGCGGCCTTCATTCCATGGTCGTGCGTGTCGATCAGGGGATCGGCGATGTGATCGTAGCCGGGATGGCATTCGGCCGCGCGGCGCGACAGCTCGAGGGAGCGCTCGAGGTAGGGCCGCACCCGATCGAAATCGTTCGCCGGCTTCGCGACGGTCCAGGCCTGATAGCTGAGCGCCGCGTTCTCCTCGATCTCCGAGACGAGCGACGCGGGCATCCGGCGATCGCGGTCATAGCGGCGCCGCGTCAGCCGGATGAGCGACGCCTCGTCCGAATCGTAGGGGGCGGGCTCCGTCTCCTTGGCCGCGGCGTCGAGCAGCCGCCCCGTCTCCGCATCGATGAAGCTCTGGTGCGCGAGCCTCGAGAGCGTGGCCATCTGCCGTCCGCGCGCCGTGCCGCCGGCGGGAGGCATGTACGTCGTCTGGTCCCAGCTCAGCACGGCCGTGGCGCGTCGCAGATCATCGATCTCGGTGAGCCTTTGCTTCAGTTTCTGGAGCGCGTCCATTTGGGTCTCTCCGGGGTCTGGTCCCAGCCGATCGAGGCAAGACCGGGGAGTATACTGAGGCATGAACCGTCGTTTGAAGGACGATCAGCTGGACCTCTTCACGCCCCCACAGGCGCTCCCCGAAGGCCTCCGGTACCGCGCGGAGGTCCTGTCCCCCGATGAAGAGCTCAGGGTCCCCCTAGAAACGAAAAGGGACGGGAGGCCGAGCGCATCCCGTCCCTCGTGTCGTTGTGGTGCTGTCTTACTTGACCGTGGCCGAGAACCTCGAGAGCACCGGCCCGATCGGATTGGCGAACGATCCGCCGCTCCCGCCCGCGAAGCAGAGACCCACCGGGTTCGCGCCCGTCTCGGTGACCATGAGCGAGCCCGAATCCCCGGAGCGGATGAAGCTTCCCGGCGTCTGGATCTGATTCACGAACGTCGCGATGCCGCCGTTCGAGTACTGGACCTGGATCGTCACGTTGATCGCCTGGATGTTCGCGTGGGTGAGGTTCGACGTACGACCGGTCTTCTTGACCGCGAGCCCGACGGAGGGGCTCACCACGGTCGACGACGGATCGTAGCCGCTCGCCTCGACCGACGTGTACGCACGCCCCGCGCTCGGAGCGGCGATGGCGGCGTCGAACGTGTTGTTGCTGGTGAAGCTGATCGCCTGGAAATCCGCCAGGGTCGCGCACTGCGGCGACGGATCGCAGATCGGGTGCGAGTCGTAGCGGCCCGGCGCGTCGATCCGCTCGCCGTTCGAGGCGGCGTTCTCGCGCGCGAACACGTGGTTGTTCGAAAGGAAGTACTCGTTTCCTCCCTTGATCACGACGCAGCCGAGCGTGCCCGCAGCGCACTCGAGGTCGTTGCCCGTGGAGGTGCCCATCTGGAGCGTGCCGCCGCCGCCCGGCTTGGCGTACGGGATGACCGTCCCCGTCATGTTGACGCGGGTCGGGTAGCCCTCGATGGTGGCAGGGACCGCGACGCCGGGACGGCTGGTATAGACGACGATGACGGGATAGCCCTGGGCGTCGGCCGAGGTGCCGGTGCCGATGATGCCACTCCGCTTGAGCAGCTCGGGGGTGGCGCGATTCTGTGCCGCCATCGCGGACATCATGGCGGGTGAGTCACCGGGGACGAACCGCGAGCCATAGTCGAGGGCGGTCGTGTTGGTGGATTTCGGAGCGATGGGACCCGAGTGATCCTCACCGCACCCCGCCGCGAGCAAGAGCGCGAGCGCGAGAACCGCGAGGACGAGGAAGAGTTCCGACCGGAGGGGAGGGGTTCCGTGCATGGTTCGAGGACCTCCTAGCGCATGGTGCATACCGGCGTGCGCCGCGCGATCTCCCGCTCGGCCCGGGCATCGCGAAGCGCGGGGAAGGAACGACTCGTGGACACTACTCCTCGACCCAGGAGAGGACCAAGCGGTTTTCGGGGGGCGTCGAGCCCCGTCGCGGTCGTAGACCCAAGGGTCCGGGCCCCTACCCGTTGATCGTCAGCATGCCCCCTTCGGGATAGCGGGTGCCCGCGGTCGCCCCCACCGGCGCCACCTCGTCGATCCGGTGCGCATCCTCGGGCGTGATGCGAACGTCCAGCGCCTTCACGTTCTGCTCGAGGTACTCGCGTCGCTTCGTGCCGGGGATGGGCACGATATCGCCTCCGCGCGACAGGAGCCACGCCAGGGCAAGCTGGGCGGGCGTGCAGCGCTTCTCCCGCGCGATCTCCTCGACCCGGTGGACGAGGTCCAGATTCTTTCTGAAGTTATCGCCCTGGAATCGCGGATGGTTGCGGCGTGCGTCGTCCGCGGGGAGGTCGGCCTCGCTCTGGAACCGCCCCGACAGGAATCCGCGACCGAGGGGGCTGTAGGCGACGAAGCCGATCCCCAGCTCGCGGCACGCGGCCAGCACTCCCTCTTCGGGATCCCGGGTCCACAGTGAGTACTCGGTCTGGAGGGCCGTGATCGGATGGGTCCGATGCGCGCGCCGGATCGTGTCCGGAGCGGCCTCGGAGAGTCCGAGGTGGCGAATCTTCCCCGCCCGCTGGAGCTCCCCCATGGCGCCAACGGTGTCCTCGATGGGCACGGAACGGTCGACGCGATGCTGGTAGTAGAGATCGATGTGGTCGACGCCGAGCCGGCGGAGCGAAGCGTCGCACGCCCGTCGCACGTAGTCCGGCCGGCTATTCTGGCCCAGCCACGCTCCCTTCTCGTCCCGCAGGTTGCCGAACTTGGTGGCGAGCACGACCTCGTTCCGGCGGCCCCGGATCGCCCGTCCCACCAGCTCCTCGTTCGTGTAGGGGCCGTACACGTCGGCCGTGTCTATGAACGTGACGCCCAGATCCAGCGCGCGATGAATCGTGGCGATCGACTCCTCATCGTCGCGCGAACCGTAGAATTCGGACATTCCCATGCAGCCGAGACCCAGAGCCGAGACCTCGAGCCCCTGCCCCAGCGAGCGCTTCGAAACCATCGCAGTTCTCCTTTCGATCGAGCGCCGCGCTTAGCGGGCCGTCGGGTGATCCATGGACGGACGTCTCGCGACCGCCAGCAAGTGCGCGCTCGCTCCGCGTATGGAGGGCTCCGCCTCCACCTGTCGAGCCACGCGCAGGAGATCCTCGCGCGTGCGTGGGTCGCTCCAGCGCGCGTCGAAGTCGTGCAGCAGCCAGCCGGGACCCTCGACGCCGTAGACCTCGTGCAGGTCGAGCCCCGCCGCCGACACGTCGGCGGCCAGGTCTTCGGGCCTGTGGAAATAACTCGTGGTGAAATAGTCCTCCCGCTCGGTCGCGTTGCGATGCTGTCCCTCCGCGAGATCTCGTTCGACGATTGCCCCGAACCGCGGGTCCTGGAACAGATCGCGCGTCAGTCCGTCCAGCGACGACGCGAAGCGGGAGATCGCAGCCGCGAAGAGCCATCCTCCGGGTCGAAGCGCGCGGCATGCCTCGCGAAGCGCCGTGATGCGGTCCTCGCTCGACGTCAGATGATAGAGCGGCCCGAGCAGGAGGACGACGTCGGCGAACGCGTCGGCCACGGGAAGCGCGCGGGCATCGCCAACGCGCAGCGACGCCAGGCGGCCGCCGCCGCGGCGCGTCGCTTCCTCGACCAGTCGATTGGACGCGTCGAGGAGATGCACCTCGTAGCCCCGATGCGCGAGACCGAACGCATACGCCCCCGCGCCGCCCCCGACGTCCAGCACGCGCGCCGGCGGAGACGGGGCGTGTCGCGCGATCAGCTCTTCGGTCCGGACGCGCTCCAGCTGGAACGGGCCTCGTTCCAGACGTGTCTCTTCGGGGATCCGGGCGTAATATTCCTGGATCTCGGGATCGAGCGACGGCTTCGGATCGCGACTCATGGAGGCTTCATCATAGACCAGACGAGAATCGGCGGTGTCGCGCTCCTCGTGGCGAATCTCGAGCGGTCGCTCGACTACTACCGCAACGTGCTCGGCTTCGTGCCGCTCGATGGCGAAGCACCTTCGCGCGCCGCGCGCCTCGGCGTTCCGGGCAGTAGAGCGCCGCTCCTCGAGCTGCGGGAGCACCGGGGCGCGCGGCCGGTCCCGCGGCGGGGACGCATCGGCCTCTACCACGTGGCCGTGCTCCTCCCCTCTCGCGGCGATCTCGGTCGCTTCCTCGATCACGTGATGGCGCGCGACCAGCGTCTCGGCGCATCCGATCACGGGGTGAGCGAGGCGCTCTACCTCACCGATCCCGACGGCATCACGATCGAGGTCTATCGAGACCGGCCGCGAAGCGAATGGCCGACGCAGCGAGGGGGCGTCTGGATGGGCAACGAGCCCCTCGACGGAGACGCGATCCTGCGCGCCGGAGGGGGCGCTCCCTTCGACGGTCTTCCCGAGGGCACGACCGTCGGCCACGTGCACTTCTACGTCGAGGATCTCGAGAAGGCGCGCGTGTTCTATGTGGACGCGCTTGGGTTCGAGGTGACGTTCGAGGGCTATCCGGGCGCCCTCTTCGTCGCTTCGGGCGGCTATCACCATCACGTCGGACTCAACACATGGGCCCTGGGCTCGCCCATCGCGGGGCCGGAGGACGCGGGGATCGTCCACTGGGACCTCGTGCTGCCGGATGCGCACGCCGTGAACGCGACGGCGGCGCGGGCCCGCGCCGCGGAGTTCGACGTCGCCGCGGAGGGGACCGTGGTGCGCGTCCGCGATCCGTGGGGCATCACCGTGCACCTCATCGATGGCCGCGCGGTGCGAACCGGCGCTTCGTCGCGAGAGTCTTCGGCGTGACCGACCCGCTCGACCCCGTCGACGACTGCCCGCCGGCTCCCGAGCTCATGATCACGGGCGATCTCCTGAGCCGCGCCAAGGGAGGCGATCGGCTCGCGCTCGGCGCCCTGATGGAGCGCTATCGGCCGCGCCTCGTGCGCTGGGCCAGCGGACGGCTCCCGGCCTACGCGCGCTCCCTGCTCGACACCAACGACCTGGTCCAGGAGACCCTCCTCCGCGCGATCGAGGTCCTGGATACGATCGAGGTGCGCGGGCCCGGGGTGTTCCAGGCCTATGTTCGCCAGGCGGTGCTCAATCGTATTCGGGATCAGGTGCGGTGGGCGCGTCGGCGGCCGGGAGAGGACGGCGTGCCCGAGACCCTGGAGGACGCGGCCCCGTCTCCGCTGGAGCGCGCCATCGGCACCGAGACCCTGGACCGGTACGAGCGCGCGCTCGAGAGGCTGACGGACGATGAGCGCCGCCTGCTCCATCTGCGCATCGAGCTCGATTTCAGCTACGAGGAGGTGGCCGCCATCACCGAGCGGGGAAGCAGGGACGCGGCACGCATGGCGGTGCAGCGCGCGCTCCGGAAGCTGGCGGACGTCATGGGCCATGAGCGCTGACGACAAGCTGGACTCGCTCGCCGAGTCGGTGTCCGATGGACGTCCCGTGGACTGGGTCCACGAGGAGACGGAAGCGGACGCCGACGAGGAGCCGAGCGTGCGCGCGCTCCGGGACGTATCGCTGATCGCGGAGTTCAGCCGGGACCTCCAGCGCGGCGCCGTCGCGACGCCGGATGAAATCGGGACGAACGAGGACCATGCGGACGACGTGAGAGGAATTGCGGAGGATGACAAATGACCGGGACCCGTAGAAGGGCCCCGGTCATCGCTCCCTGCGCACTTCACGATCGGCGTCAGTCGCCGATGGTTTCCATGCTCCCGAGCTTGCTCCCGCGCTGCTCCGACTCCTTCACCTCGCGCGGAACGCTTCCCTTGTCGACGTACACGAACGGACCGCGCCAGGAATAGGAGCGCGTCCACCCGCCCGCCTCACGCCGGTACCACGAATTCTGGAACTGGAACGCATCGGGCTGGCTGCGCACTTCCTCGGCATAGCGGGCCGCGGCCGTCCGCATCGCGGACACGCCCGTGTTCTCGGCCGGCTCGCGCCGCTCGGCCGCCGCCGTCTGGTAGCCGGCGTGGTAACCTTTCCGGTATGCGTTGTGCCGTGCGTACGAGGCGTTGGACGCGGACGTGGTGCGGTGATGATGCTTCTTCATCGTCGCCGTCTTGGCGGACGACGCCTTGTGATGGCGGTGGTACGTGGCGCGCCGCGCCGAGGAGGCGCCATTCGCGCTCGTCGTGCGGTAGCGGCCGTTGTCGCGGACCCGCTGGTCGAAATAGAGGGGTTGACCGTTTGCGCCGTACACGCGATCGCTCGAGACCACGATCATCGTCGGCACCGCGGTCGATACCATGCGCGACGGGACGACCGTGCGCACGGGACGATCGCCTGCGGCGACCGCCATCCAGTTCTGACGATACTCGGCCGGGATGGCCACGACCTCGTGGGCCCCGGGCGAGGTCTTCACGAGAGCCACCGGGACTCCCTTCGCCCCGGCACGGTAGGTGCTCCCATCCTCGACCAGATAGACCGTCTCGTTGGACCCCGAAAGGTCGTATTTCGGATCGTCCACGATGTAATAGATGCGAGTCCCTGGAACGACCGCCATGCCGGACTCGAACACCGTAGCCCCACGTACAGCGGACCAATATCGCACGTCATCATCTTTGTCATTGGCCCGAACCGTGGGCGCTAGAGCGAGCAATGACAGGGCGGTCCCTACAACAGCGGCAGACAGGTTTTTCATTGGACCCACTCCTCCTTGCGCGTTTGCTTCAGGTTGGGCGGCATCGGCTCCCCAGGTGCATACCGTATGCCCGCTCTCTGATAGTCTTCAGAAATGAAGTCACTGCTCCGGAACCTCCGCCGGACCCTGCGCCGCTTTCAGGAGCATGAAGGCCCGCGCGTCGCCGCCTCGATCGCGTTCTATATCCTCTTCTCGTCCGTCCCCGCGCTCGCGTTTCTCATCGCTTCGGTGACGTGGGTCATCCACGATCCTCACGATCAAGCGCACATCGTGAGCCACATGCTCGATCTCCTGCCGACCGGATCGGAGCAGAATCGCGAAACACTCATGGCGATCGTGAACGCGGTGCGGAAGGCCAGCGCCGGCCTCACCGTGCTCGGCTCGCTCGGCCTCGCGTGGTCGAGCCTGGGAATGTTCGGCGCTGCTCGCTGGGGACTCAATCGCGCTTGGGGGACGAAATCGCGCGCGAATTTTCTAGGCGTGCGCCTCATGGATTTCGCCGCCGCGGTGGGAATCTGGATGCTGTTGCTTCTCTCGGCGCTCGCGACCGCGGCGATTCACCTGGTGGCGGGGCACGGGACGCCCTTGCCGGTGACGTCGTGGCTACCGGGGCTCGCGTGGGCCGCGGCCCAGAGCTCGATTCCCGCGGCGCTCAGCTTCGCTGCGTTCCTCTTCGTCTACCGGTACATTCCGAGCGTCGAGCATCGGATGAAGGACGTGTTCCCGGCCGCGCTCGTCGCGACGTCCGCCTTCGAGATCACGAAGCATATCTTCGCCTTGTACGTCCGGTTGATGACGAAGACCTCGCCGCTCTTCGCCGCGCTCGGAGGCACGCTCGGATTCATGCTCTGGGTGTATCTCTGCGCCGTGATCCTGCTCCTCGGGGCGGAGCTGGGCTACGTGTCGAGCCGGTATGCCCTATCGGAGGAAGTGGCGCTGGATCAGGTGAAAGGCAAGAACCGTCGCCCCCAGCACCAGAGCAAGTCGGACGAGAAAGCCTAGGTAGCTGTTCTGGTAGTTCCGCATGCGTCGTGCAGAATGCATGGGATGTGCCCAAACTTGTAATTTCGACAAGGCGATGGGGTACAGTTACTTGCGTCGTATCAGGCTCGGAGGGCGTTGGGTCACTCCGCGACAACGTCCTCCGGGCCTGGGTGGATTCGCCCAGATCAGTGCTTGGTCTCCGGGGCGCAGACCTCGCATCCCTTGTCGAACACGACCCTCCACCGGCCGTCCTTCTCCAGGCGCCAGATCGTGCTGAAGGTCCCGATCAAGGTCCCCTTCGGATCTCGCACCGGTCCCGACGTGAGCGCGAGCGTCCCGGACGGAAGCACCTCGACGGTCTCCGGCTCCCAGGAGAACGGCGCGTCCTTCCCGTCGAAGAAACGCGTCCATGCCGCAACGACGGCGGCGCGGCCGCGCAGCGGCCCCTTGCCGCCGAAGAAGACGCCTTCCTCCGCGACATAGCCTCCGAACGAGGCGAGATCCCGATCGGCCATGGTCTTCGCGAACGCGCGCTCCGAGTCGCGCACCTCGGACACGAGATCGCGCTTGGCCGGTGCGGCGGCATCGGCCGCGCGCCCCGCCTGGGGCGTGAGAGCGAAGAGGGCGAGCATGGCGAGGACGGTGCAGCGGTTCATGGAGATTCCTCCTGGGAGGCCGGCGCCGCGCGTGAGGGATGCGCGAGTACAGGCGAAGGATGCACCATCGGCGCGCGCGCATCAATCGCCCGCATGACGTACACTGCGGTCATGCGCGATACCCCGGAACGGATTCCCGTCGTCATCGCCGACAGCTACGACAAGCTCGCGCTCCGCGTGGCGCGCCGGATCGCGGCGCTCATCTCGGAGCGCCACAAGATGGCGCTCCCGACCGTGCTCGGGCTCGCCACCGGATCCACTCCCATCGGAATCTACCGCGAGCTCATCCGCATGCACCGGAACGAGGGGCTCGACTGGTCGCGCGTCGTGACGTTCAACCTCGACGAGTACTATCCGATGGCTCCCGACAGCTTCCACAGCTACCACCGATTCATGTGGGAGAACCTGTTCAGCTCGGTGAACATCGACCGGAAGAACGTGCACATCCCTCGCGGCGATCTGCCCCGCGACCAGGTGGACGCCCACTGCGCCGAGTACGAGAGCCAGATTCGCGAGGCGGGGGGCATCGATTTCCAGATCCTCGGCATCGGGCAGACCGGACACATCGGTTTCAACGAGCCCGGCTCGAGCGCCGCATCGAGGACCCGGCTCGTCACCCTGGACACCATCACCCGGCGCGTGGCCGCGTCCGACTTCTTCGGCGCGGAGAACGTGCCGGTCGAGGCCATCACGATGGGTGTCGCCACGATTCTCGAGGCGCGCGAGATCGCGCTCCTCGCAACGGGCGAGCACAAGGCCGCCATCGTGAAACGCGCCGTCGAGGGCGAGGTCGACCGCTCGGTCGCGGCCACCTATCTCCAGGGACACCCTGCCGCGACCGTCTTCCTCGATTCCGCCGCGGCGGCCGAGCTGACCCGGGTCAAGACCCCGTGGCTCCTGGGCGAGATCGCCTGGACCGAAGCGCTCGAGATCCAGGCGGTCATCTGGCTCGCGGGCGAGACCGGCAAGTCGATCTTGAAACTGGACGACATCGACTACCGGGAGCACCGCTTGACCCCGCTCCTCGCGCGACACGGCTCCTCGGGCGCCATCAACGGCGTCGTGTTCAACGCGCTGAGCGCCAAGGTGCGGGGACGGAGCAAGCTCCCCAGCGGCAAGCGCGTCATCGTCTTCTCCCCGCATCCGGACGACGACGTGATCTCCGCCGGAGGAACGCTCCGGAAGCTCCATCAGAACGGAAACCACGTGGTCGTCGCCTACCAAACCTCCGGCAACATCGCGGTGTTCGATCACGAGCTCCGGCGATATCTCGACTTCGTCTGCCGCGCATCCCAGGACTTCGGCATCGCGAGCGATCGGCTGCCGCGCTTCGTCGCGGAGGTGGAAGCCTTCCTCAAAGCGCGGACGCCGGGTGAGGTGGATTCGGGCGAGGTGTTGCTCCTCAAGCGCCGCATTCGCGAAGTGGAAGCGCGCTCCGGTCTCGAGACGCTCGGCATCGGCGCCGATGCCTCGCGATTCCTGAACCTTCCCTTCTACCAGACGGGGCAGGTGCGCAAGGATCCGATCGGGGACAAGGACGTGGCGATCATCCAGGAGCTGCTCCAAGCGGAGCGGCCGGATCTGATCCTCGTCGCGGGGGATCTCTCCGACCCGCACGGCACGCACCGCATGTGCTACGAGGCGGTGGCGCGCGCGCTCGAGCGCTACGACGGGAAGCCGCCCGAGGTGTGGCTCTACCGCGGCGCCTGGCAGGAGTGGCCGATCGCCGAGGCGGATCTCCTCGTGCCCATGTCCGAGGAGGAGCTGCGGCTCAAGATCGCCGCCATCTTCAAGCATCAGAGCCAGAAGGACCGCGCCCCCTACCCCGGCGTGGACGAGCGCGAGTTCTGGCAGCGGGTGGAGGAGCGGAACAAGGGGACGGCCGCGCTCGTGGATCGTCTCGGGTTGCCGGAGTACTACGCCATGGAGGCGCTCGTGGTCCGGAGCGCACGCGCGCTCGCGGACTATGACGGGCGGGACTAGGCGGGGCGGGCGGCCTCGGGCTTGTAGATGAGCCCGAGGTTCTTCCTCCCGTTCATCTTCACGACGAGCGGTCGATCGAAGATGAGATGGCGGACCGCCTCCGCTTCTCCGACCTGCGGCTGTCCCTCGATCCACTCCCAATCGATGAATCCTTCCCCCAGGTCCTCGTTCACCGTGAAGTAACCGACGCCGAACGACGTCAGGTTCTGGAAGAAATGGCTTCCTTGCGATGGCGTCACGCGCACGTCGCGGAATCCTGATTCCACGATCACGCGCGCCCCCGAGATTTGATCCCAGGTCACCGGAATCCCGAGCCACGGATCGGTCGATCCCCAGCGTCCGACTCCGATGAGGAGATAGGGACGCTTCGTCTGGAGGAGCTCGGCGTTGAATCGCGCCACCGCGGAGGCGGCGCCCCGGCTCCGGGAGCGATCGAATCGGTGGAAGTCGACGACGACGACGTCCCGGATGTCGTCCACGAGGCCGTTCCCCATCACCTGCGTGCTCCGGCACAGGAGGGCGTCCTTGGGCGGCTCCTCCAGCTCGAGATTCTCGGTCTCGTGCGCGAGCACGAGCGGACGCATCTGGAGAAAGCCGAAGTGGTGCGGCCTCGATGGGTCCTTGGAGAGCACGGTCGCGAATTCGATCTCCGCGGGGCGATTCATGCCGCGGCTCCCGGCGTCGAGGAGGATCGAAAGGATCTCCGCGAGCGGGAACACGCCGTGCTTCAGGACCGGCGCGAAGGTCACGAGTCGCACGCCCGGGCGCGCGAGCCCGTCGTACACCGCCTGGTTCTCCGCCGACCACGTGGATCCGAGCGCGTACAGCGTGCCGTCCGCCTCGGCCGCCTCGAGCCCGAAGCGCTTCTCCCGCATCCCCTGCACGCCGTCCCCATCGCTCCCGTTCAGCTCCACGGCCCAGAAGTCGCGCTGCGAGTTGCGGACGATCTCGTCGGGCGTCGAGAACTGGAGGATGGCCTGCGGATGGCGCGGGCAGAAAGTGAGGCAGCGCTCCCCCTCGACCACGCTCCGTCCCATGCCGAGCGCCACGGCGGCGATCCCATCCTCGGTGTGGAGCGGCGCGGCGGCGTAGTAGTTGTAGGAGCGGGCCACACCGGAGAAGTCGGGGTAGAAGCGGCTCCCGTGGTGCGCGCCGACGACGCGCTGGATGGCGACCGCCATCTTCTCCTCCTCGAGCCGGTACGGCGTGTTGTGGAGGAAGTCCTTCGTCTGGCTGAGGAACGTGGAGGCGTACACGCGCCGCACGGCGCCGACGAGCTGACGAAGCCGCACGCGCGGATCGGGATGGTTGTTCGGGAGCATGAAGGTCTCGTAGACGCCGGTGAACGGCTGGTACTGCGAGTCTTCGAGGAGGCTCGAGCTCCGGACGGCGAGCGGCCAGCGCGCGGACTCGACGAACGCGCGCAGCTTCCGCATGACGTCCCGCGGGAGCGGCGCCTTCAGGAACTCCGCCAGGATCTTCTCGTCGTCGCGGCTGTTGAGCGCGAGATCGTAGAGCTCGTTCCGCTCGAGATAGCGATCGAAGCAGTCGGTCGCGAGCACCACGGTCTGCGGGACCGCGATCCGCACCCCCGGAATGCCCCGCCCGATGCCGAGGTAGTTGATGAGGTAGCGGACGAACGCGAGCCCGCGCGCCTTCCCGCCCAGCGATCCCGTTCCGATCCGCGCGAAGTAGTTGCTGTCGGGATCGAACGTGGCCGGATCGAAGTCGGCGACCAGCGCCTCGGTCTGCTCGCGGCGGTACTCTCCGATCGATTCGATCAGGTTGTGACGAAGCCCCTCGAGCGAGCCGAAGTCCTCGACGCGCCGGGGCCGGAGCTTCCGCGCGAGCGCGAACTCGGTGCGCGCTCCGAGCCAGTTGGAGAAGTGGTTCCGCTGCGCGTGATAGCCGATGCTCTCGGCGGGAACCGTCCGGAGCTTCTCCTCCAGCGACTTGAGATCCCGCGCGCGGGCCACCTCGGTGCCGTCGGGGAGCCGGAAGACGAACTCGCCGAACGCGAAATTCTCGACGAGGATCGCGCGGAGGTCCGAAAGGAGCGTCTCGGAATACTTGCGGAGGAACGCCGCGCCCACCTGGGCCGCCCCCGCCGCGAACTCGGCGCGGCTCGACTGGAGCACGATCGGCAGGTCGGGAATGCGGCTCCGGACGAGCTTCGCGAGCTCGAAGCCCGCGTTCCGATCGCGCGTTCCTCCCCGTGGAAACTCCACATCGGTGATCAGGCCGAGGAGGTAGGGCTCGTATTTCTGCACCAGGTCCCACGCCTGCTCGAACGTGCTCGCGAGGAGGAGCTTCGGCCGCGCGCGCGTTCGAACGAGCTTGTGGGACGGGTTGATCCCCTCCGAGAGGAGCCGCTCCGACTGGCGGATCAGCTCGGTGTAGATCTCGGGAAGGAACGACGAGTAGTACCGGACGTTGTCCTCGACCACGAGGAGCACCCGCACGCCCATCGCGGCCGTGTCGTGGAAGACGTTCCGGCGATCCTCGACGTACTTGACGATCGCGACGAGGATCCGCGCGTTCCCTTGCCAGAGGAAGAGCCCGTCCAGCTCCGAGACGTCGTGGGTCGCCTCGAATTCCTTCCGCTCGTCGTTGTCGTACGCCATGCCGACGACCGGAATGTCGAGGCCCGCGCGCTTCACCTCGCGCGCGATCTCGGTCGCGTCCATGTCCGCCGGACTCAAGGTGCTGAGGATGAGGTTGAACCGCCGCTCCGACCGAGCGAGAGCGAGTGCCTCGTGCCCTGAAGAGACGTGGGTGAGGCCGGGCGTGTGGTGCAGGGACAGCTCGAGGAACTCCCCGGCGATCAGCTCGTTGAGCCGCCCATCCTCCTGCAGCGTGAACGAGTCGTAGAGGCTCGAGACGAGCAGGATGTCCTGGACCCGGAACGGCATGAGGTCCTGGAACGCCTGGAACGGATTGCTGGCATCCTGAATCGGATCTTCGGGCGGGCTCACAAGGAGCATGGTGCCACGGCCGAGGGATTAGCGCACCAGCGGACTCGGCCAGGGCGGGGAGCCACGCGTCCCCGCCCTGGCCATCAACCGGGTTTTAAACGAGCCCCTGGTCCAGCATGGCGTTCGCCACCTTCACGAAGCCGCCAATGTTGGCACCGTTCAGCAGATTCCCCGGCGTGCCGTACTTCTCGGCGGTTTCGTAGCAGGTCTGGTGGATGGCGACCATGATCTGGTGGAGCCGGTGATCCACCTCGTCGCGCGTCCACGCGAGCCGCATCGAGTTCTGCGCCATCTCGAGTCCCGACGTGGCGACACCGCCCGCGTTCGCGGCCTTCGCGGGGCCGTAGAGGATGCCCGCGTCGAGGTAGACCTGCACGGCTTCGATCGTGCTCGGCATGTTCGCCCCCTCGGCGACGAGCATGATGCTGTTCTTGACCAGGTTCGACGCGTCCTTCTGGTTGATCTCGTTCTGCGTGGCGCTCGGGAAGGCGCAATCGGCCTTGATGTTCCAGATCGGGTTCATGCCCGCCTTCAAGTCCACGGCGGTGTAGGTGGAGCCCTTCCACTTGTCGGCGTACTCCGCGATGCGGCCGCGGCGCGCGTTCTTCAGCTCCATGACCCACGCGAGCTTTTCGCGGTTGATGCCGTCCGGATCATGGATCATGCCGTCGGAATCGGAGAGCGTGACCGGCTTGGCGCCGAGGTCGAGCAGCTTCTCGACCGTGTACTGCGACACGTTGCCGCTTCCGGACACCAGGCAGGTCTTCCCCGCGAGCGACTGGTTCTGGCTCTTCAGCATCTCGTCCGCGAAGTAGACGCAGCCGTATCCGGTCGCTTCCGGCCGGATGAGCGAGCCGCCCCAGTTGATGCCCTTCCCGGTGAGAACGCCGGTGAACTCGTTCGCGAGCCGCTTGTACTGACCGAAGAGGAAGCCGATCTCGCGGCCGCCCACGCCGATATCCCCGGCGGGAACGTCGGTGTCCGGACCGATATGGCGCCACAGCTCGGTCATGAAGCTCTGGCAGAAGCGCATCACCTCCGAGTCGCTCTTCCCCTTGGGGTCGAAGTCGGAGCCCCCCTTGCCGCCCCCCATCGGAAGCGTCGTGAGGGAGTTCTTGAAGACCTGCTCGAACGCGAGGAATTTGAGGATGCCGAGATTCACCGAGGCGTGGAAGCGCAGCCCCCCCTTGTAGGGACCGATCGCGCTCGACATCTCGATCCGGAAGCCGCGGTTCACCTGCACCTCGCCGCGGTCGTCCATCCACGGGACGCGGAACATGATCACGCGCTCCGGCTCCGAGATCCGCTCGAGGAGTTTCGCCGAGCGATACTCGGGATGGCGCTCCAGCACGGGCACGAGCGAGTCGAACACCTCCTGGGTCGCCTGATGGAACTCGGGCTCGGCCGGATTCTTGGCGCGGATCAGCCCCAGGACCTGCTGCACGTACTCTTTCACGCTGGGCGTACTCGTGGGCCTTTTCACGGAGACATCGAGGGCACTCATGCCGGATCTCCTTGGTGGTCGGCTGCGTCGTAAGGAAGGCTAATGGGGCGAGTGTACCCGGGAGAGCCGGGACGGAGCATCCCCGTTCTTGGCATGCCTTGGTGCCCCTTGCATGGGGCCAGCCGTCCCCCTAGGCGAAAGGGCGGGAACAGGCTACACTCAGGGGCCGTACCCGAATTTGAAACCATACTCAATGGATGGGCTGAGCCATGAACGAGACGATCTGGGCGGATGTCGATCGCTACATCGGCGACACCGTCGTGCCGCAGGACGAGGTTCTTACCGAGGCGATCCGCGCGAGTGAAGCCGCCGGCCTCCCTTCCATCGCCGTGTCGGCGAGCCAGGGCAAGCTCCTCCACATCATCGCCAGGGCCATGGGCACGCGCTCCGCGCTCGAGATCGGCACGCTCGGCGGATACAGCACGATCTGGATCGCGCGCGCGCTCCTCGGGGGCGGCCACATGATCACGCTCGAGGCGGACCCGAAGCACGCCGAGGTCGCGCGGGCCAACATCGCCCGCGCGGGCTTCGCCGAGATCGTCGACGTGCGCTTGGGCAAGGCGCTCGACACGCTCCCGAAGCTCAAGGCCGAGAACCAGGGCCCGTTCGATCTCGTCTTCATCGACGCGGACAAGGTCAACATTCCCCAGTACTACGAGTGGTCGCTCAAGCTGACCCGCCCGGGGAGCCTCATCGTGGTGGACAACGTCGTCCGTGACGGTGGCCTCATCAACCCGAACGGGGACGAGTCGGTCCAGGGGGTCCGGAAGCTCCACGAGATCCTGACGAACGACAAGCGCGTCTCCGCGACCACCATCCAGACCGTCGGGTCGAAGGGGTGGGACGGCGTCACCTTCGCCCTGGTGGCCGCCGAGACTCGATGATCGCTCCGAATCTCCGACAGGACCGCCGCGCGCTCGCCATCGTCGCTCACGTCGACCACGGCAAGACGACGCTCGTCGACGCGCTCCTCCGCCAGTGCGGCACGTTCCGCGTCGGCCAGCACGTGGAAGAGTGCGTCATGGACTCGGGCGAGCTGGAGCGCGAGCGCGGGATCACGATCCTCGCCAAGAACACCGCGGTCAGGTACCGGGACACGATCGTCAACATCGTGGACACCCCCGGGCACCGCGACTTCGGCTCCGAGGTCGAGCGCATCCTCACGATGGTGGAGGGCGTGCTGCTCCTCGTGGACGCCGCCGAGGGGCCGCTCCCCCAGACGCGCTTCGTGCTGAAGAAAGCGCTCGAAGGGGGCAAGTGCCCCATCGTGCTCATCAACAAGGTCGACCGCAGCGACGCGCGGCCCCTCGAGGTGGAGGAGGAGATCCACGATCTCTTCCTGTCGCTCGCGACGCGCGACGAGCACCTGGACTTCCCCATCCTGTACGGATCGGGCCGGCTCGGCTTCGCTTCACCCAAGGTGGACGCGACATCGGGCGACCTCCGCCCGCTCCTCGACGCCATCCTCGACCACGTCCCCGCTCCCGTGGTGGGCGATTCGCCGTTCAAGATGATCGTGGCCAATCTGGACTACTCCGACTATCTCGGCCGGCTCGCCGTGGGGCGCATCTATTCCGGGCAGCTCACGAAGAGCACCGAGCTCGCCGCGATGAAGCCGGACGGCGCCACCGTCCAGCGCGGCCGCGTGGGCAAGATCTACCTCTTCGAAGGCATCCAGCGCGTCGAAGTCACCGAAGCCTCGGCCGGCGACATCGTCGTGCTCTCGGGCTTCCCCGAGATCGAGATCGGGCAGACGATCCTCGACCCGACCGATCCCGCGCCGCTCGAGGGCATCCGGGTCGACGAGCCCACCCTCTCGATGGAGTTCCGGGTCAACGACTCGCCCATGGCCGGGCTCTCGGGCAAGTACCTGACCTCACGACACCTCCTCGACCGCCTCGAGAAGGAGCTGGAGCGGAACGTGGGGCTCCGCATGGAGCGCACGCCCGACGCCAACGCCTTCCTCGTGCTGGGACGGGGCGAGCTTTCGCTCGCCATCCTCGCCGAGACGATGCGCCGCGAGGCCTACGAGTTCTCGCTCGGCCGTCCCCAGGTGATCCTGAAGCGCGACGAGGGCGGCGCGCTGCAGGAGCCCTATGAAGAGCTCGTGATCGACTGCGGCGACGAGTTCACCGGCGCCGTCATCGCCGCCGTCGGCGAACGCCGCGGCGAGCTCCAGCACTTGGGCAAGCACGGGGACCGTGCGCGCATGGAGTTCACCATTCCCTCCCGCGGGCTGCTCGGCTTCCGAACCGAGTTCCTCACCCTCACCAAGGGCACCGGGCTCCTCAACCACCTCTTCGATCGCTACGGCCCGCACAAGGGCACGCTCCCCAACCGGAAGCGCGGCGCCATGATCGCGAAGGAAGCGGGGGACGTCACGGCCTACGCCCTCGATGACCTGGGCGATCGGGGCATCTTCTTCGTGAAGCCGATGGAGAAGGTCTACGCGGGACAGGTGGTGGGCGAGCAGGTGAAGGATGGCGACCTGGTCGTGCAGGCCTGCCGCCGGAAGCACCTCACCAACATGCGCGCCTCGACGGCGGACATCGCGGTCAAGCTCCAGCCGCCCCGGGACCTCACCATCGAGTCCGCCATCGAGTGGATCAACGACGATGAGCTGGTCGAGGTCACGCCCACGGCGATCCGGGTGCGGAAGCGCGTGCTGGATCACTCGCGGCGGAGGGTGACCGAGAAGGTATGAGGCGGCTCCTGGCTCACGCGGCGGTCGCGGTCGTGGGCGTGCTCGCGACAGGAGGCTTCGCGATGGCGGCGGATACGAAGCACACGCTCGAGGATCTGAGCTGGCTCGCCGGGGACTGGGAGACGGCGAACGCAGCCGAGCGCTGGACGGACGAGCACTGGACCACCCCCGCGGGCGGCGTGATGCTCGGAATGAGCCGGACGGTGAAAGCCGGAGCGCTCTCCGAGTTCGAATACCTCCGCATCGTCCAGAAGGGGGACGATCTCGTCTACATAGCGCAACCGGGCGGACGCGCCCCCGGCACCGAGTTCAAGATGACCTCGCTTTCCGATGGGGCGGCCGGGTATCACCGGGTGGTGTTCGAGAACCCGGAGCACGACTTCCCCAAGCGGATCCTCTACGTGCGGCGGTCGGACGGCACCCTCGTCGCCACCGTCGACGCGGGCGAAGGCGAGAAGGCCGTCACCTACGAGTATCGCCCCCTGCGAGCCGCCAAACCCTGAATCTCCGCCGCACCCCGGAGCATCTGAAGCGTTGATTCGGTAGCAGGTGGAAGTACGGTAGAGCAGAGCCAAGCCCTCCGGCGAACCCGCTGGGGGCTTTTTTCGTGCCGTCGTGCGCCGTCTGAATCCGACACCTGGTCACAGAGACCGGGCGCTGGCCGTCGCGGCATGACGGCGCTCGGCCGGGCACGATCCCGGCAGTTGCAAAGGAGAGTTGTACCGTGACTCAAGGCACTGTGAAGTGGTTCAACGAGGCGAAGGGTTTTGGCTTCATCGCTCAGGACAAGGGTGAGGACGTGTTCGTCCACTACTCGGCGATCCAGGGTGATGGCTTCAAGAACCTCGCGGACGGCGATCGCGTGGAGTTCGAGGTGACCAACGGCCCGAAGGGGCTGTCGGCGGCTCAGGTCCGCAAGATCTAAGTACGTAGAACCCGGAATCACGAAGGGCGGCGCGGGCGGGGCCTTACGGGGCCTCTCCCCACCGCCCTGTTTCTTTGCCGCACCACGTGTGGCAGAGGTTTGACCCTTCGTCTCATCTTCGCCACGAGCTCGACCCTCGTCGTGATTGGCGTGTCTCAACGTTCAGAAAGGTCGGGCCACCAGCGCCGGCCGTCACGCGCCACTCACCTCCACAACGGGGGAAGACAATGAAACGAATCTTGATGATGGCCGCGCTTCTGGCGCTCCTGATCCCGGCCGTGCTTCCGGCGCAGTCCGAGGCCGCGGTGAGCGTCGGCGTCTCGCTCCATGTGGGCGATCCGTACCGGGGACTCTCCCTCCACTTCAGCTCGGCGCCGCGGCTGGCCCTGATCCCCGCGTCGCAGGTCTACTACGTGCCGAGCTACGATCGCGATCTCTACCGCTACGGCAACGCGTGGTACACCACGCAGGACGACTGCTGGTACCAGTCGAGCTCGTACAACGGTCCGTTCGTGCAGATCGACGTGAGCTCCGTGCCGCGTCCGATCTGGAACATCCCGAACCGCTACCGGAGGAGCTGGGGCGGGTCGCAGGCGCAGGCGTACAGCGACCCCGGGTCCCAGGCGCCGACCAGCCACGACCGCGGGTGGAATCGCGGCGGCCACCAGGGCTGGAATGGCAACCGGGGTCAGAACGGTTGGCAGCAGAACGACCGGAACGATGACCGGCGGAACGATCGGTGGACGAACGACGATCCGCGCGGCCGCGAGCGGCAGGGCCACGACCGGAACCACGTCCAGGACGGTCGCTACGGAAGCCGCTAGCCACGGATCGCAACGAGGCGGGGCTCCCTTGGATGGGAGCCCCGCGTTTCGTCAGGTCCGGATTTAGCCTGGGATGCTACGAGCGACGCGCCCCGCCCAGCGCTTCGAGGAGCGGCGGGTCGAGGTCGTAAGGATCCCGCGTGTAGCGCACCTCGCCCGAGGCCCCCACGCTCACGGTCCAGTACACGATCACGACCGGAATCCGGTGCTCGAGCTCCACGTTCGTGGTTTTCCCATCCGCGATGACCTGCTCCATCTTGGCTCGATCCCAGCCGTCCTGCCCCGAGAGAAGGATCTCCGCGAGATCGAGCGGGCGCTCGATCCGGATGCAGCCCGAGCTGTACGTCCGCTTGTTCGACTCGAACAGGCTCTTGCTCGGCGTGTCGTGGAGGTAGATCGAGTACTTGTTCGGGAACAGGAACTTCACCCGGCCGAGCGCGTTGTCCTCGCCCGGGTCCTGCTTGAGCGTGTAGGGGAAATTGTCCGCCGAGGCGTTGTCCCAGTCGATGGAGCTGGGGCTCACCTCGTTGCCGTCCTTGTCGTAGACCTGGAGCCGCTTCTCGGCGAGCACGTTCTTGCCCTGCTTCATACCGTCGAGGACGTCCTCCGCGAGGATCGTCGGCGGCACCGTCCAGTCTGGATTGAACACGACCGTCTGCATGGTGGCGCGGAAGGTCGGTGTCTGGCGCGCTTCCTGTCCGATCACGATGCGCGACTCCCAGATGTTCCGGCCGCCGCGGATGAGATACGCCTTGAACGCCGGCAGGTTCACGAGCACGAAGTCATTGTCCAGTCCGCCGAGCACCCAGCGCGCGCGCTCGAGGTTCACGCGGACCTGGCCGATACGCGCGGCGACGGGCACGTTGAGCTCGGCCAGAACACTCTTCCCCACGACGCCGTCCTCGTCGAGCCGATGACGCGCCTGGAAGAGCTTCACCCCGCGGTCTACGTCCCCGTCGAACCGCATCGGATTGGCGGGGCGCCCGGCCTCCAGCTCGCCCGACTTCTGGAGTCGCTCACGGAGTGCGGTCACGCGCTCGCTTTGCACGCCCATCTTGAGCGTCGGCCCGGCGGGGATGGTTCCCCACCCACCTTCCGATTCGATCTTCCGGAGATCCGCGAGCGCCTTCACGAGACCTTGATAGATGAAGTGCTTCGGCCGCTCCGCCTGGAGCGCCGTCCGCACACGGTCGGCGCCGACCACCTTGTCGAGCTCCGTCTCGAGCGGCGGCGCGCCCTCGCGCGGATCCATGTTCCAGGCCGGATTGACGCTCGCGGGGCGCACGCGACCGTACCGCATGTCATCGATGATCGCGGCCACCGCGTCCGTCATGAGTACGTCGAGGTCGGCCTGAATCGCGGGATCGTGCGCGGTCTTCTGCTCGTCGAGGAGCTTCCGGATGGAATCGGGGTGATAGTCCGACGGCGTGAGGCCGTCGGCCTGCACGTCCTGGATGGCGCTCAGGAGATCGTCCGAGCTCCGCCCGGAGGGCCACGCCGAGCGGTACTGGCGCGCCTGGTAGAACTTGGCGACCGCCTCGCGCTCGAGGAGGGGCTCGCCGCGCACGGTCGCGCCGGGCTTGCCGACGACGCTCGTGACCTGGGTCTGGAGCTTGCCCTGGACTTCGCGCGGAGCCGGCTGGGAGCCGCATCCCACGGGCGAGACGGCGATGAGAATGGACGCAGCGATCGGAGCGAGACAGCGGTTCATGGTTGAACCCCCAGTGTATGAAATAGGACCCGCGCAGCGGGGCCTCGTCGGGGGTCCAGGGGGAAGCAAGAACCGGACCGCATCACGTCCGAGCTACGTCACTTCAGGACAGCGACTTTGCCCATGTGCCGTGCGCCGTTCCACCGGAATTCGTAGAAATAAATACCCGAGCCGAGTGTCGATGCATTCGGCAGGCTTTGTAATGGAAGCTCCCGAATGCCGCCACTTCCACTGTTGGAGGAGGTGAAGGACACCGCGCGGCCGTGAACATCATAGAGGGTGAGACTCGTGCGCCCGGGTCCAGGCACGTAATAGCGGAAGCCCGGGGAGGGACCCCCCACGACGCGGAGCCACGAACCCGTCGACGGGGACGAGGTCTCCTCCACGCCAGTCGTCGGCAACGCGTAACGGACCTCCTCGAAGCCGCCCGACGAGCCATACTTCCGCGTCGAGATCGTTCCCGCCCTTCCAAAGTACATCCAGACATAGATGAAGTCTCCTGCGGCCAGGCCGTCGAAGCGGGAGGCGGGGATGTCGATCTCGAGATCGGTGGACCCGCTCCCAAGGAGGAGATTCCCATCCATCAGGACGACCTGGTTGCCGAGCGCATCCATGTCGTAGCGCAGCGCGCCCGCGGCTTGCACCGCGGCCATGGAGCTCAAGCCACCCCCGCTCGCGGCGGGCACCGAGTACACCTGAAGCGAATCGAGGGAGAGGTAGCTGTCGCCGCTGGTCGAGGTCTCGTTCACGTCCACGAAGAGCGAGTAGAAGCGGTAGGACCCCGCCGCGTCCGTCAGGATTCGCGGCGCAAGCGAGCCGAACGTGAGCGAATGTGTGACGACGAGGGTTCCGACTGCGTCGGGGGGCAAGGGGCGGAAGTCGGTGTTGAAGCCCTGCTCCGTCCCCAGCGCCATGATTCGAAGGAACGGAGCGAACGATGTGCTTCCCGCGAAGGTCGTGCCCTGGTACCAGCGCGCTCCATCCGCGCCGAAGTAGGTCGCTCCCGAGGTCGTGAGGTCGATGGTTTGGGACCGTGCGAGCGCGGGCGTGAGGCAGGCGAGCAGGATCAGCAGGATGCGTTTCATGGTGTCCCCCCGGTCACCGCGTGGCGCCCGGCGCAGGGCGGCATGCAGCGCCGCCGCCGGACCCCATGATTGTACCGTACAGCGCTCAGTCCCGATCCGACGAAAGGGCGTAATCGATCCCCGCGCGGAACCCCATCGCGCGGCCCTCCCGCTCGGCCGCCGCGGCCTCGGGTCCCACACGCTCTCGCGCGGGCCTTAGGAACCGATCGATGAGCGCATCCCAGAAGCGCACGTGGAAGTCGACCCCGATCCGCTCGCGCTCGGCCTTCAGAGCTCCAACGAGAACCATCGCTTTCCGGTCCCGCCCCTGTCCCGCGAGGGCCATGGCGATCCCCTCCATCTCGAAGCACATCTCGGAGGTGTCTCCGGCGTCGATGGCCGCGCGAAGGCTGTCGGCGTAGAGCACCTCCGCGCTCGTGGCGTCCCCCGCGATGAGCGCGCAGTCGGCCCGGAAGTGGAGCGCGAAGTGGATGTCGCGCGCGTTCCGCTGCTCGATCGCGGACGGGAGCACGTCGCGCACGATGGCGAGGGTGCGATCGAGTTCGTGAAGGCCCACCAGGACCTGCGCGACGGCCAGCTTGGCGCGGTTCACCATCGGCGCATCTCCGAGCCGTTCGAAGGTGGCCAGTCCCTCCTCGAACGCCGCGATCGCTCCGGCGTCGTCCTCGGCGATCCACCGGCTCCATCCGATTCCCTCGAGCGCGGCCGCGACCTCGCGCGCGTCCCCCAGCTCGCGCCAGATCGCGAGGCTCTCCTCCGCCGCCCCCGCGCCTCCTCCCGCCTCACCGCCCCAGGCTGCCAGCACACCCGCCCCCGCGAGAGCGCGCGCCGTCTCGCGCGTCCGCCCTCGCTCGCGCTCCAGCACGCGGCGGAGCGCCTGACGCCCTTCGCGGTAGTGGCCGTGCATTTGCCAGAACCAAGCGAGCGCCCCGGCCAGCCTGAGATCGAGCGATGGATCGTGCGACGCCGCCCAGGCGAGCGCCACGCGCAGATTGTCATGGTCGCGCTCCAGGCTCGCCACACATCGGACCGGCTCCCGGATCCGCTCCTCGTACGCTCGGTCCGCGAAGCCGGCCATGTGCTCGGCATGACGGCGCGCCACCGTCTCGAGCTCCCCGGCGCTCCGGAGGAGCTCTTCGGCGTGCTGTCGCAAGGGCTCGAGCAGCCGGTACCGCGTGCGATCCTCCTCATCGCGGCGCGAGACGACGAGCGACTTGTCCACGAGACGCGCGAGCGTGTCGAGAACGTCTTGCTCCGGCAGGCCGTCGAACCCACAGACCGACTCCGCCTGCTCCAGGTCGAAGCCCCCCGCGAACACCGCCAGTCGCCGGTACAGAACGCGCTCCGGATCGGAGAGGAGGTCGTGGCTCCAGTCGAGCGCCGCGCGCAGCGTCTGGTGGCGCGCGGGACCGCCGCGGCGTCCGCCGCTCAGGACGCGGAAGCAGTCGTCGAGCCGGCGCTCGATCTCGGCCGGCGCCATGGCGGGAATGCGCGCCACCGCAAGCTCGATGGCGAGCGGGATGCCTTCGAGGCGCCGGCAGATCTTGAGGACCGCCTCGACGTTCGCCTCGGTGATCGCGAAGCGCGGATCGCGCGCGACCGCGCGATCCTGGAAGAGCCGGACGGCGTCGGATCTCAGGGCGGTCTCCACCGCGATCCGGCCCGATTCCTCCGGCAGCGACAACGGCGGCGCCGACCAGACCCGCTCCCCGGACACGTTCAGGCTCTCGCGGCTCGTCGCGAGCACGCGCAGCTTCGGGGCCCCCTCCATCAGCGATTCGAGCGCGCGCGCCGTCTCGTCCAGCACGTGCTCGCACCCGTCCACGACGAGGAGGAGCTCCTTCGCGCCGATCTCGGCGGCGAGCCGGTCGAGCACCGTGGACTCCTCCTGGTCCACGACGCCGAACGCCTCGGCGATGGCGGAGGCCACGAGCGACGGATCGAGCTCGGGATCGAAGCTCACCTGCCGAACGCCCGCGCCGAATCTCGGAAGCGCGCGGCGCGCGGTCTCCATCGCGAGGCGGGTCTTTCCCGAGCCGCCGGCTCCCGTGATCGTGACGAGCCGGCTCGCGCCGGTCAGCGCGAGGAGCTCCGCGATCTCGAGCTCCCGTCCGATGAAGGAGGTGGCTGGGGGCGGAAGATTGTGGGGATGCTCGCGCGGAGCGCCGTCCGCCAATCGTGCGAGATCGGCCTTGAGCTCCGCCATCGAGGCGTAGCGCTCCGCCGGGTCGCGCTCGAGACAGCGGCGGAGCACCCGCTCGAGGGCCACCGGCAGCACGCCGTTTTCGATGCGCGGCCATTCCGCGGCCGCGATGGCGAGGAGCGTCTCGAGCGCTGTGTTCCCCGTGAAGGGGAGCGTTCCGGTCGCGAGCTGGTAGAGCACGACGCCGAGGCTGAAGACGTCGGACCGCGCGTCGATGTCGCGTCCGCGCGCGTGCTCCGGGCTCATGTAGGCCACCGTGCCCAGGATCACGCCCGGCGAGGTCTCGAGCTGGGTCGCGTCGACGGGTGATGCGGAATCGGCGCCCGCCTTGGCGAGACCGAAATCCACCACCTTGATGTTCCCACCGGGCGTCACGATGAGGTTGCCGGGCTTGAGATCCCGGTGGATCACGCCGGCGCGGTGCGCCGCCTCCAACGCTTCGGCGATCTGCGTTCCGAACCGGACGACCTCGCTCTCGGGCACGGCGTCCCCCTTCATGCGCGTCGCGAGCGTGTCCCCCGGAATGAGCTCCATCACGAGGTAGTCCGTGCCCCGCTCGCTCCCGATGTCGTAGAGGGTGCAGATGTGGGGATGGTTGAGCCGGGAGATGGCGCGGGCCTCGCGCTCGAAGCGCGATTTGGCCTCCGCCGAGGCCGTGGCGTTTTCGGGAAGGACCTTGAGCGCGACCTCGCGTCCGAGGCGCGTGTCGCGGGCGCGGTAGACCTCGCCCATGCCGCCCTGGCCCAGGCGGTCGATCAGCTCGTAGGGACCGAAGCGGCTTCCTGGAGCGCGGGAGACGAACATGAGCGACCGATGATAGCCCATGCGTTACTCTCCGTCACATGGACCCGGCCCTCGAGTCTCTGCCTCCGAACCCGCGCGTCTTCGTGCTGACCGGAGCGGGCATCAGCGCGGAGAGCGGCATCCCCACGTTCCGCGGCGTGGACGGGCTCTGGCGCGGCTACGCGATCGACTCGGTGGCCACGCCGGAAGCGTTCGCGCAGGATCCGCTGCTCGTCTGGAGTTTCTACTCGGAGCGGCGGGATGGAGCGCGCGACAAGGAGCCGAACGCAGCCCACCTGGCGCTCGCGCGGCTCGAGGAGCGCATCCAGGACCGGTTCTTCCTCTGCACCCAGAACGTCGATCCGCTCCACGAGCGCGCGGGGTCGCGCCGCGTGGCGCACATGCACGGCCGCCTCTTCGAGACCCGGTGCTCCGATCCGGAGTGCGCGCGCCCCCCCTACCCGGACGGCGAGACCTACACGCGCCGCGAGGACCTGCCCCGCTGCACGGTCTGCGGCGCGCTCGCGCGGCCGCACATCTGCTGGTTCGGCGAGATGCCGTTCGAGCTCGAGACGATCTTCGCCGCGCTGGAACAGTGCGATCTGTGTCTGGTGGTGGGCACGTCGGGCGTCGTGCAGCCGGCCGCGGGATTCGCGTCGGCCGCCGCCGCGCGGGGGGCGGTCACGATCTACGTGGGGCCGGAGGATCCGGGGAACGCCGAGGTGTTCACGTCGATCGTGCGCGGGCCGGCCGCCCAGGCGCTCCCGCCGCTTCTCGACTCCATCGCCGAGCGCTGAGCCGGAGCGGCGTTGGCTAGCGCTTCAGCCGCGCGATCCAGCTCTCGAACGCGTCCAGGAATTTCCGGAGGAACACCTTCGTGTCCTCCTTGGCGAGATTCCCATGCTCGTCGAAGTGCCCCGCCGCTCCACCGACATAGGCCTCGGGCTGCTGCAGCGTCGGCATGTCGAGGAAGACGAGCGCCTGGCGGATGTGATGGTTCGCGCCGAATCCCCCGATCGCGCCCGGAGACACGGTGATCACCGCCGCCGGCTTCCCCTTGAACGCGCTCTGCCCGGACGGGCGCGATCCCACGTCGATCGCGTTCTTGAGCGCGCCTGGGATGGATCGGTTGTATTCCGGAGAGACGAAGAGGATGGCGTCCGCCGCCCGGATCCGGTCCCGGAACTCGACCCAGGGGGCGGGCGTTTCCGGCTCGAGGTCCTGGTTGTAGAGCGGGAGTCCGCCGATGGGAACGTCGGTGAGCCGAAGCGACGACGGCGCGAGCCCTTCGAGGGCCCGCGCCATCTTGCGGTTCAGCGAATCCCGTCTCAGGCTGCCGATGAGGACGGCGACCGAGTACGGCCCGTCGGTCATCGAGAGCCCGTCTTCGCCTCGGTGCCCGGCTGCGGCACGATGCGGATGTACGGCTTCGGCGCCTTCCATCCTTCCGGGAACCTGTTCTTGGCGTCCTCGTCGTTCAGGCTCGACGCGATGATCACGTCCTGGCCGTGCTTCCAGTTCACAGGCGTCGCCACGGCGTACTTGGCGGTGAGCTGCAGCGAATCGATGACGCGGAGGATCTCCTCGAAGTTGCGCCCCGTGCTGGCCGGATAGGTCAGCGTGAGCTTGAGCTTGCGGTCGGGGCCCACGACGAACACCGAGCGCACCGTGAGGGTGTCGTTCGCGTTCGGGTGGATCATGCCGTAGAGATCCGACACCTTGCGATCGTGGTCGGCGATGAGCGGGAAGTTGAGCGCGTGTCCCTGCGTCTCCCGGATGTCCTCGGCCCACTTGCTGTGCGCGTCGATCGGATCCACGCTGAGTCCGGCGACCTTCACGTTCCGCTTCTCGAACTCGGGCTTGAGGCGCGACACCTCGCCCAGCTCGGTCGTGCAGACCGGGGTGAAGTCCTTCGGGTGCGAGAAGAGGACCGCCCACCCGTCGCCCATCCACTCGTGGAAGTTGATGGTGCCCTGCGTGGTGGTCGCCGTGAAATCGGGAACGGGGTCGCCCAGCTGAAGCGGCATCTCGAGCCTCCCAAAGGTAGTGGTCCCAACGCGGGGAGCGGAAGGCGAAAACTATAGCACTCTGCGAGCACGTTCCCAACGGCCCGCTCCGGCGGTTACTCTCAGCGTCATGGACTCACCCCTCGGCACCATTCGCGAGATCGGCGCCTCCTTCCGGCGCGGGGCGGTGTCGCCGACCGCCCTCGTCGAGCGGTGCTTCGCGCGCATCGACGCGATCGACCCCGCGCTCCATTCGTTCCTGAGGCTCACGCGGGATCGCGCCCTCGGGGAGGCCCGGGCAGCAGAGGCCGCGCTCCGCGCGGGCGCGGATACGGGCCCGCTCCAGGGAATTCCCTACGCGGCCAAGGAGCTGTTCGACGTTCGGGACGAGCCGAGCACGGGTGGAACGCATCTCCTCGAGCACCGGATCGCGCGCGACGACGCCGAAGCGGTGCGGCGCCTCGCCTCGGCCGGGATGGCGCTCGTCGGCAAGACCCACACGGTGCAGCTCGCGTACGGCATGGTGGGTGTGAACAACGATCAGGGCACGCCACGCAATCCCTGGAGCCGCGTTCCCCATGCGACCGGGGGATCCTCCAGCGGGAGCGCGGTCGCCGTGGCTGCCGGATTCGTGCCGATGGCTCTCGGTACCGACACCGGCGGATCGGTGCGCGTACCCGCGGCGCTGTGCGGTGTGGTCGGACTCAAGACGACGGTCGGCCAGGTCAGCCGCGCCGGAGTGCACGCGCTCAGCTGGACCCTGGACAGCGTCGGGCCGATCACGCGCACGGTCGAGGACGCGGCGCTCGTCTACCAGGAGCTCCAGGGGGCCGACTCGCGCGACGATGCGACGTCGCGGGCCGCGCCGCGTGATGTCCTCTCCACCCTCGAGGATGGCGTGGGCGGCCTTCGAATCCGCTTCGCCGAGACCTTGTTCTTCCACGATCTCGATCCTGACGTCGAGCGCGCCGTGCGAGACACGGGCGAGGTCTTCCGCTCCCTGGGCGCTGACGTCGATTCGATGGAGGTGCCGGAGATCGCCGAGGCGTGGACGCTCCCCAAGCGCGCGCTCCTCGTCGCGTCGGAAGGGATCGCGGCAAACCGGAAGCTCTTCGACGAGCACTTCCACGAGCTCGATCCCATCGTGGCGCTTCGCATGGCGCCGGGACGCGAGCTCGAGGGGGCGGACTACCTCATTCTCCTCCGCTCGATCGCCGAGCTTCGTGACCGGCTCCAACAGCGGCTTCGAGGCGTGGATGCGCTCCTCGTTCCCACGGCCATGGTCCCGGCCCGGCCGCTCGAGGGGCTCGACAAGCCCACCCAGGACTACTTCGACTACAACCTGAAGCTCAACCGGAACGCCGGCCTCGGCAACCTGCTCGGTCTCTGTGGCGTCTCGGTTCCCTGCGGCTTCACCGCCCTGGGCCTCCCGATCGGGCTCATGGTCTACGCGCTCCCGTTCCGGGAGGACCTTGCCCTGCGGGTCGCCCACGCCTACGAGCGAGCGGCCGCCTGGACGCCCCGGGTGCCCGATCTTTCCTGGGCCGTAACGCCCACGCTACCAACGCCTTAAGCCTCGCCACAAACTGCAGGGCGGCTGCCACGGATCTGCCACAGGTCCAGGCGTCTTACGGTACAGACACGGGCAGGGGGCTCGTGCCGGGCAGGCCGAGGCGCCAAGGCTTCGGTGGCCACTGACCCCCCAGGGTGAGAACCCGAGGATAGGACCATGAATCGACGCACGGTTTGGAGTCTCGCGCTGGCGGCTCTCGTCACCGCCTTCATGACGGTCGACGCGTCGGCCCGCACCATCGTCCCGACGCCGAATTTGAGCGGCACGTGGCGTCTCGATCAGCGCCACAGCGACAGCAGCGCCGGCCGGGACTTCGGCAACCGCGGCGGGGCCGCGGACCTGACGCTCCCCCGAAGGATCCAGATCACGCAGGGCCCGAACCGCCTTCGCGTGACGAACCGCCAGGGTGACCTGGTCCAGATGGTCCTGCTGGACGACCACTTTGGATTCGGCGGGCGTGATCGCGACAACGGCCGGTACGGCAACAACGGCCGCTTCGGCAACAACGACAGCGATTGGAACGGCTACCAGAATCAAAGTGGACGCGAGGTGCTCGTCGGCCAGTGGCATGGCTCCATGCTCGTAGCCGAGCAGACGGGAGCGCGCGGCACGCAGGTGACGCAGACGTTCCGGCTCGCGAACGGCGGCCGCACGCTGGTGGTGCGCACCGAAGTCGCCCGGGGCCGCTTCGGCCAGACGATGCAGATCGACCAGGTGTTCCAGCGGGCGTAACGACGACAACCAACGGGCGAGCCTTCCGCCCGGGGCCGTGCAGGCCTGAGATGCGAACGGCGCCGTCCACCCGGGCGGCGCCGTCACGCTTTCATGGAGTCTCGGTCTAGTCGAATTCGAACTTGGGATCGGGCGGCGTCTGATCGAGGCCCACGCGTCCGATCCGGATGTCCGCGCGATTGTAGCTCTCCCCCTTCATCTTGAATCCGGAGAGGCGCCTCAGCATGGCGAGCTGCCCCGTGTGCGTGAGCGCGTCCGCGAGCGCGCCCTGGAACAGGCGAGCCGGCTCGTACTGGATCGTGGCTCCCGATGCGAGATAAGCGTCGAGCGCGCCGAGCGACGTGAAGAAGCGCCGGATCTCCTCGTCCCAGGGAAGGGGCGTCGCCTGCGTGAAGCTCGGCTTCCCCTCCGCCGTGCGAAGCGCCCAGTCCATCAGATCCCCCATGTGCGCGAGGATCTCGACCACAGAGGTCGACTGGGGCGTGGCGCGAAAGCCGCCGAACTCCTGGGGAGTCCCTCGGACCGTTTTCCCCGCGCGGTACGCGAGCGTGGCCAGGGTGTGTCTCAGGAACGCGCGAATACTGGGATCGGATGCGTCGAGGTCGGTCATGAGTGTCCCCCAGGAGCGAAGCCGGCGAATCGGACCGCCCGAGCCTACGCGCCCTTGCCGAACGGGGCAACGCTGGATACCCTCTGGGGCCCCGGCCATCCGCCGGGAGCCCTTTCATCCCAATCGAGGAGGCCCAACCCGGTGTTCGACCGTCGGCTCGTTTCTCTCTGCCTCGCGCTCGCGCTCATCCTTCCCGCCTGCGGCAAGCGCGAACCCGAACCGCCCCAGACCGAAACGCCGGAGAAGGAGCCGATGATCACGCTTCCGGTGGTCGAGAACATGACCTACCTGGGTCTCGAGGAAGGCGTCGCCGTCACGCTCGATCACGGACGGTGGCAGAGCGACACGGCGGTCCCGGGAAGCGACGCGCGCGCGACCGTCACCCTCGTGCGCCACTTCGTCCTCATCGGGGACGTGGACGGGGACAACTCCGAGGACGGGCTCGTCTTCCTGGAAGGGCGCGAAGGCGGGAGCAGCACCAACATGTACTGGGCTCTGATACAGCACCGAGACGACGAGATCGTGAACACCGCCATTCGCCGGATCGGCGATCGCGTCCAGATCCGGGCGGCTCGATTCGAGCACGATCGCATCCTACTCGACGTGGTCCAGGCCGGCCCGGACGACGAGCTCGATTTTCCCGGCCAGCTCTCGACCCTCATCTGGGAATGGAACTCGGGGACCTGGCAGGTGCGGACGAACCCCAATCCGCCCGATCGGCTGTCCCTGAACACGATCGAGGGCACGCGCTGGCGGCTCCGCGCCCTCAACGACAGCACGTCGACGCCAGACTCGCCCGAGGTGACTCTGTCGTATTCGGGCGGCCGCTTCTCGGGGAAGGCGGGCTGCAACACCTACTCGGCCGCGGTTCGCGTGAAGCACGCCCCCGGAGAGATCGGCGTCACCCCTCCCGTGGCGACGCGCATGGCCTGCGCCGACTCCGTCATGCGCCTGGAATCGCGCTTCCTGTCGCTCCTCGCGAAGGCGGACCGCTTCGGGTTCGCCGCGACGGATCTCCTCCTCGAGTATCCGTCGGGCGACCTGAAAGAGCGCCTCTACTTCGAGCGCATCACGTCAGAGGGTGGCCACGGCGAGCTTTCGCCGTAGCTGGAGCACGCGGACGTCGGGATCGACCACGATCCGCTCCGGCTTGAAATCGCAGTGGAGCGTGACCGTGCGCGATTCCCCCGCGCCGAGGGTGACGGTCGTGCGCGCGTCATGGTAGGCGGGGTTCGGCGTGGAGGCCGGGCCCGTCGCGTCCTTCGCCTTCGTCCAGCGCTCCCCCTCGGCGGCCGCGATCTCGACCGGCATGATGCCGGTGCCGATGTTCTTCACCGTCGCGGTCACGGTGTAGCCCGGCCCGGCCGTGATCCGCTTCGCGCCGGAGACGCGGTACTCGGGCACGACCCTGTCCTCCATCCACTGCTTCACGAACGCGTCGTAGGCAACCGGGTCCTGCGCGTAGGGGCGCATGGCCGCGACGAAATCCTGGAGCGCCGGATGGTCGCGGCTCACGCTCCAGGTCTGGATGAAGTTCCGGTAACCCGCGAGCGCGCGATCGTGTCCCAGGTAGTCGTACAGCATCCAGAAGACCCACCCTCCCCGGTCGTAGAGAACGGTGTTGTCCGCGTCGCGCTTTCCGTCCACGTCGTACATGGCGCGCTCATCGTCCACGCGCCGCCGGTCGTTGTAGCGCGACTCGATCCCCTTCGCGAACTCCATCCGCGCGGCCGGCCCCTTCACCTGGTTGAAGAGGAGCATGGTCGAGAAATGCGCCGCCCCCTCGCTCAGGAAGTCGCCGTTCGGGCCGTCGGCCGGGGTGAGGATGTTGCCCCACCACTGGTGCGCGGCCTCGTGGGCGGTGACGAGGAAGGTCGCGTCCGTCTTGTCGTCGTTCCGCGTCAGGAAGCCGATGTTCTCGCTGAAGGTGATGTTGGTGCCAAAGCCCTGCGCGTAGCCGGCGAGCGCCGGGAACTCCGATAGCTTGAGCTCCTTCCACGGGTAGGGCAGGAACCACTCGGAGTAATATTTCCGCGCGGCGTCGAGCGTGGTCGACATCTCGCCGATGTTGTACGGATGCACGGCGCTGTAATAGATCGTCGTGCCGTGCCCCTCCTTCTCCTTCCATCGCCCGCAGACCACGTTCAGGATCTTGACCGGATGGTCGGTGGTCTCCCAGACCTGCGTCCTCTGGCCGTTCTTCACCGTGTTGCTGGTGCACACGCCGACCGAGTTCAGGGTGTACGCCTCCGGGCCGGTCACCGAGATGCGGGCCGGGAACCATGCCGTGGCACCGAACCCGGCGCGGGTGACCCCCTTCCAGTAGTCGCGCGGGTAGCGGCGCGGCTCGAGCTTGTTCTCCTTCGTCTCCCCCACCGCGTCCATGTAGCCCACGACCGGCATGAAGCTGGGCGTGAAGCCGGTCAGGACGACGCCCGACGGAAGGATGAACTCGTCCGTGTTCTCGCCGTTCTTGGTGACGCCGCGAGGGAACCGTCCGTCGAAGCTCCACCCCAGGACCACGCTGTCCCCGGGAGCCAGCGGGTGTGGCGGCTCGATCACGTAGAGATGCTCCGTGGTCTCGGGCTTGTACTCCTTCCCGTTCATCGTCCAGGCCACATGCTCCCAGTGCTGCGCTCCCGTCAGCGGGAACCGTGCGAGCGTGGAGTCGCTGCCGTTCACGAGCGTGAGCGTGCCCTTGCTCACGATTCCGTGTGTCGCGGGATCGAGCTTGAGCGCGATGTCCGCGCGGCCGATGTCGGGAAGCGGCGCGTTGATCCACGTCTTCAGATTTTTCGCCCAGTAATCCTTGCCCGCCTTCTTCGCCACCCCGCCGCCGACGCCATCGTGGATCTGGAACAGAAGGGTGCAGATCGCGATCGCAGGCACGGCCGCGTAGGGCGAGAGCCGGACCAACGACCCCATGAGGCTCTTGGGTGAGAGCCTGTGGATCGTCTGCACCGCATCCGAGCCCCGTCGCGCGAAGAGACGGACCGCCAGCACCGTGAAGAAGACGGCGAGCCCGAGCACGCCGATCCGGTTCCACACGAGCGCCGTCCGATCGGTCTCGAAGAAGCCGAGATCGCTCCAGCGGAGCGCGCCCCACAGCGGCCAGTTGAACGCCCAGCTGATCTGCTTGAAGAGGGCCTTGAAGAGCGTGAGGGCGAGCGCGGCGAGCGCGATGCCGTACGCCGCGTAGCGGTTCCCCACCCAGGCATAGGCGGCCGTGACGAACGCGGTCCAGGCCAGGAACGTCGGGATGAGAAGGATCCCCCATACGAGCGTGAACGGCACGATGGAGAAGGGCACCGTGTGCTGCACCAGCACCGCGATGAAGGACGCGATGAGACAGGCCACGAGGACAGCCGCCCCGATGAGCGCGTTCGCGAGCGCTTTGCCCGCCAGGAGCGCGCCGGTCCGGATCGGCGTGGCGTAGACGATCGGCGCGAGATCGGCCGCGCGCTCGCGCTCCAGCGATTCGACGGTGTAGAACATGAGGAGCAGGCACAACCAGCCGGTCAGCTGTCCCGCGAGCTGGACGGCGGTGATACCGGGCGTGAGCAGGATCGGCGTGTCGAACGCCCCCACCGCCACGAGCTCGCTGCCGAGCGACTGGAGCAGGATCAGCGGAATGAAGACGTAGAGTCCCTTCTGGCGGGAGAGCTCGCGCATCTCGGCGCCCGCCACCGCCCGGATGCTGGCGAGGAAGGACGGCCGTTTCGCGGTCATTCCGAGCGCCGCCACGCCCTGAGCGCCTTCCGGCCAGGGGTTGAGCGCGGGGGCGCCGGCGTCGGCCTCCACCTTGACCTTCTTCACGCGGGACGCAATCGCACCCCGCTTGGCGTGCGCCACCGACCTCTGCGTCAAGAGCACCGACCCGAGGCCAATCGCGATCATGGCGAGCCGGTTGATCCAGAAGAGGCCGTCATAGGCGACATGCGCCTTGTTGTAGTACGCGACGCCTCGATCCACTTTGAGGAGCGCCTCGTTCAGCCAGCGATATCCGGACGGATCCAGTACCTGTAAAAGGCGGTTGACCCGCCAGTCGAGCCAGGACGGAGACCACGTCCAGAGGAAGAAGCCGCAGACGAGGAGCAGGGCGACCGACATGAAGAAGACCAGGATTCCGTTCTGCGTCCGCTGCCCCACGAACATGGCGAGGCCGGCGTAGAAGACGAGGAACGGGAGCCCGATGGTGAGCACCGGCAGGCCGTAGCTCACGAGCGAGAAGGGGCCCCGGATCTCGTTGGCGTTCGCATTCGGCACCACGTGGTTGAAGAACGCGTTCACCGCTACCTGCCACGCGAGGAGCACCACGAAGCCGGTCGTGATCGCGAGGTAGCGTCCCCACACGTACTCGCCGGCGGTGAGCGGTGTCGAGTAGAGGAGCGTGTCCACCTTGGTCTCTCGGTCGCGAATGAGGGTGAGCCCGGCCCCGATCGCGATGAAGAACGCGTAATAGAGGAGCACGATGTACGTCATCATCTGCGTCTGCGCGAATTCGGAAGTGATCCACGCTTTCGTGCCGCCGACGGCGCTGTCCCCCGAGGAGATCTGGACGTGACCCGTGGAGAGCCCCCATCCGTTCAGAAGGAGCATGAGCCCCAGGATGATGAAGAGGGGGCGGCGGAAGGTGTGGCTGAGCTCGACCCAGTAGGTCGCGCCAAAGCGGCGGAGACTCATCGTTCCGCTCCTGCCTGGGGCGCGATCGCACCCGGCACTCCGTCGCCCCGTTGGATGGGCGGGCTCGCGCCGCGATCGCGCGACGGGAGGGCGCCCAGGCGCATGAGGACGAGGTATGCGTCCTCGAGCGTCACCGGAACCGGAGCGAATCCCTCCGGCGGCGTGCCCGACGGCTCGTAGAGGCGCGCCTTGTTCTTCCCTTCCACGAGGAGCGCCTGCGTCACCACGCGCTCCGCGCGGAGCCGCGGCAGGTCCGCCACCTCGACCGTTCCCTCGTACATGCACCCCGCGATCGCGGACCGCGCCTCGCCCGGCGTGGTGACCGCGAGCAAGCGTCCCGACCGGATCACGGCAAAGCGAGGACAGAGCACCGCGACGTCCTCGACGATGTGGGTCGAGAGGATCACGATCCGGTCCTGCGCGAGCTCGGAGAGGAGATGGTAGAAGCGGAGGCGTTCCTCGGGGTCGAGGCCCGCCGTCGGCTCGTCGACGATGATGAGGCGCGGATGGCCGGCGATCGCCTGAGCGATGCCGAGGCGCTGGCGCATGCCGCCGGAGTAGCCCTTCACCGCGCGCTTCGCGGCGTGGCTCAGGTTGACGCGCTCGAGGAGCTCGGCGACGAGCTTCTTCAGTCCCTGCGGCGCGGTCACGCCCTTCAGCTCGAGGAGATGCGTGAGCATCGCCTGCCCGCTCAGATGCGGATAGAAGCCGAACTCCTGAGGCAGGTATCCGAGCCGCGGCCAGAGCGTCTCGGGCCGGCTCAGGGTGTCGGCGCCATCCAGGGTCACCGAGCCGGAGGTCGGCTCGAGCAGGCCGGCCAGGATCTTCATGAAGGTCGACTTCCCGGCGCCGTTCGGACCCAGGAGTCCGAACATTCCGGGGGCCACATCGAGATCGACGCCGTTCAAGGCGGTGACCGGGCCGGGATAGACCTTCACCAGGCCGCGCGTGCTAAGCATGAGATCCTCCTCGTGGGGTTGGGACTCGAGGCCGGCGCCATCCGGACGCACGGAGGGAGCGACGTCCGTGCGCCCCGCGATGTCCCGCGGCGCCTGACATCGTCCCATACGCCACCTCGAGCTTCCATGTTTCGAAAGAGCGGCCTCCGACGGGTCGGAGCGAGATCATGACTTCCTCCGGATCCTCGGCTGCCGCTGCTTCTTGCGCGCGCGATGCCCGAGCGGAGTGAGCAAGACGGTGATGGCGTACAGATCTCCTCGCGAGCGAGGGCGGCCGACGGCCTCCTCGAGCGAGACGATGTGCCGGTTCACATCGACGAGCTGGTCCGGCGTGAGCCATCCGGTGACCCGAAGACCCCACAGCTCCCGCCGTGGCCCGTGGGTGCGAACTCGCGCCGAGCCGGCGGCTTCCTTGAAGTCCCGGATCCCCAGGCGGAGCATCGACCCGACGATCGCGGTCACGGCCGGTGAGTTGCCTCCCGGCGACGGATCGTGACGGAGCGACGGCTCTCGATACGCCGTTCGAAAGATCGCCTCCCGATGTCGTCCTCGCACCCGCGTTCCCGCCGGGGCGACGAGGCCGACTCGCTGGAGCTCGCGGAGGTGATAGTAGAGACCGTCGGCGGGACGCCGGATGAGGGCGCCCAGCTCCGCGGCCGTCGTGGGGCCGGTGCGGGCGAGGAGGTCCACCAGCTCCTGGCGCACAGGGCTGGCCAGAGCACGGAGCTGGTGGCGATCCGAGATCGCCCGTCGGGAGGCGGCCATGGCGGGAACGATACGCCGGCATCACTGAAAAGCAAGGTCTACTTTCAAAGGTCCCACGTCCCGAGAGGCGGACGGGGCGGCCGGCTCGCGCCGTGCCGCCCCGGGTTTGGGCCTGCATGGAAACGTCTTGTTAGAGAACGAGCGTCCCCGTGCGGATGAGGTAGGCGAGCCGCTCGCGCTGCGCGGGATCGAGCAGCTCGTGGAGCTGGCGAACCGCCTTCACGACGGCCGCCTCGAGACGCTGCGTGCTCGCCGATTTCAAGGACGCGGCTTCCTCGGCCTTGGCCTCGGCGAACGACTCCGACCCCACCGCCTCGGCGAGCGCCGAGAGGCGGCGCCGCTCGTCCACCGCGTGCTGCGCGCGCTCGGTCTTGAGCTCGTCCAGGATTCGGGCGAGCTGGACGACCTGAGGCTCCGCGAGGCCGAGCTTGAAGGCGAGGAATCGAAGAGGACGGCGCACTCCGAAACCACCACCGCCGGCATCGGCCGCGGCGTCACGCGTGTCGGCATGACCCCAGGGCGATGCGTGGAGTGGAATGGAGTGGCGGGCCTGGCCTGGGTGAGAGCAGCGGGCGTGGACCAGGGCACGACGGAACGAATGGTGCATCTTGTACCTCCTCGCGCCGGGGCGTTCGCTCCCGGCGGGTTCATGACGCGTGGGCACCATGCCTCACGCTTCCACTTACGATGCGCCGCGCTCCGCTCTGGGTGCGGGGGCTTTGATTCCGAGCGGTCCCATGAGAGGCAGCACGAGCACGCTCAAGAGGCCGAACGCCCCGTCGAGGACCAGGGTGGCCGGATAGCCCCACGCCACGGCCGCGTGTCCCTGCCAGGCCGAGGTATAGGAGAAGACGAGGTTACAGAGCGCCATGTAGCCGGTGAACTGCGTGGCGGCGACGAGCGGATTCGTCACGTCCATGAAGATGGCGGTCCCGACGCCGTACATGAGCCCCTGGAAGACGGCGTACGCGAGGGTGAGCGACCAGAAGAGCGACACCAGGTCGGGCGCCGGGACGGGCCGGTTCGGAAGGAGCGGGCTCACGGGCAGGATCCAGTGGAAGTGCTGCATCGCGGCGGCCAGGGCGAAGGTCGGGAGCGTGGTCCCGATGATGAACACGGCGAGCGAACGGCGACGCCCCCACCGGTCCGAGATCCAGCCTCCGAGCACGCAGAAGCCGGCCGAGAGAAGCGTCGAGAGGAGCGACAGCGTCCCCACCTGGCGATCGCTCAGCCCCAGCTCGACCGCCAGGTTCGACTGGAGCGAGAGCGACAGCGCGTAACCGCCCATGGGAAGGAGCGCAAGAGCGATCGCGGCGAGCGCGGCCCGGCTCCCGGTGAAGGAGCGCGCCGTGTTCCGGACGAAAGTCGCGATGCCCCGCCCGACGGACGCGAGCCCAAGCGGCGGCCGCGGCGGGCCGGGCGGCTCGCGCATGGGCCAGGCGACGACCGCGGTGATGACCGCGATCGTGGCCGAAACCGCGACGAACGTGATCGGAAAGCCGGCGGCCGACGCCAGGAACAGAGTGCCGGTCCCTCCGATCGCCGTTCCCAGGTACTGCCCTCCAAACATGAGCCCGTTGGCCAGTCCCCGCTCGTCGCCGCGCAGCACTTGCACCGCGAGCGCGTCGATCGCGACGTCCTGGATCGCGCTGCAGAGGTTGTGCACGACGAGAACCGCGGTGAACAGAGTGAGACTCGCGCGCATGTCGACCCCCATCGCGAGCAGGATCGTCAGCGACATGAGGCTCTGCGTGCCGAGAATCCATCCGCGCCTGCGCCCCCATCGATCGCTCGAGATCACGTCCACGAAGGGACCGAACGCCCACTTCACCGCCCAAGGGAGCAGCAGCGCCGCGGTGAACATGCCGATGGCCGCGGGATCGAGCCCGAGGCGCCGCATGCGCGTCGCGACGGCGACACCGGTGAAACCCGACGGAATGCCCTCGGTGACGTAGAGGAGGAAGAACGCGGCGAGCCGTCCTCGCCTCGTCGCGAGGAGGTTCATGCGCCCGGTGAGTCTCCCGGGCCCGACCTATGCACGCACCCCGCTGGCTTCATGCGCCGCCCCCACGAGCTCCGAGCCATTGAGAGCGACCGCGGCCGAAACCGACGGCTCCGATTGGGGTTGCGGGCGAAGGGTGAAGTGATGCGACAGCGCGTCCCGGCCGGGTGTCACACGCCGCGGCCGTGGGCCTTACAACGACGTGCAGTTTTGACCTCCGCCAAGCGCGGGGAGAGGAGAGGTCATGGGGCGCTGCGAATGTTGCGGCAACGAGTATGACAAGTCCTTCGACGTGGTCATGGAGGGAAAGAGCCACACGTTCGACAGCTTCGAGTGCGCGATCCATCTTCTCGCCCCGACGTGCGAGCACTGCGACTGCCGCATCATCGGGCACGGCGTGGAATCGGGCGGCGCGCTCTACTGCTGCGTGAGCTGCGCCCGTCAGACCGGGGTCGGCGGACTCCGCGACCGCTCCGAGACGGGACCGATGGCGCACTGAGCGGCGCCTAGCCTTACTTGGCCGGCTCGATCACCCCGCAGCCGACGCGCGCTCCCGAGTTGCCGGAGGGCTGCGTCACGAAGTCGTCCTCGCCCGCGTGGACCAGGATCGAGAGACCGGACAGGCTCTCGTAGACGAGCATCGAGTCCACACGATCGTAGTTCGCCTTGCCGTTGGCATCGGCTTCGAGATTCCCGAGATCCCCCGCGTGCCTCGCCGTCGGCGGAGCGGTCGGCGCGCCGTGGGGCGAGCCCGTGGGATTGAAATGCCCCCCCGCCGACGTCGCGTCGGGAGCGGAGCAGTCCCCTTTTTCATGCACGTGGAATCCGTGCTTCCCCGGCGTGAGCCCCTCGATGGACGCGATCACGCGCACGCCTCCGTCCACCTTGTAGAAGCGGACTTGACCCTTCGCGTTGTTCCCTTGCGTCGGCGCGATCGTGGCGACCTGGTACTCCTTCGCGTTGCACGCCGTCAACAAAACGGTCGCGGCGCAGACCGCCACGACCCGTCCCAACCGTAGCTTCGATCCCATCATCCCCTCCTTGTTGACTCCCAGGAGTGACGCGCGTTCCGGCGTCCCCCGCTCCCCGTCCCCGGCGACACCCTAACGGCTGCGCGGCACGACGGCAATCCCCAGAAGGAGGGTGAGGCTCCACGAAGCAACCTGTATGCGAGGCTGGAGAGAAACTGCGTCGCGCGGGACGGCGCGAGCCTGGCTGGGGCGGCGGACTAGCTCTGGGCGAACGCCTCGAGGATCCGGACGACGTGCTTCGCGTGCTTCAGGTAGTGGTCGACGCGGAGGTTCTCATCGGGAGCGTGCGCGCGCGTGTCCGCGTAACCCATCCCGGCGGTCGCGATCGGCAGGCCGAGGATGTGGATGAAGGAGTGGGTCGGCCCCGAGCCGCCGATCATCGGGACGATCTGCGACGTCACACCGTACACCGGCTCCGCGGTACGCGAGACGAGGGCGAGGAAAGGATGATCGGGATCGGTGCGGCCGGGACCGGTCCCGCCCAGGAGCACCGCCTCCACGTCGTGGAACCCTTGCGCGTCGAGATGCGCGCGGAGGGAGCGGAACACGTCCTCGGGCATCATGTCGGGCACGAGCCTAAAATCCACCTTCGCCGACGCGTACGCGGGGAGCACCGTCTTCGATCCGGGCCCCTGGTATCCGGCCGTGATCCCGCAGATCGTGCACGTGGGCTCGAACACCTCGGCGATCTTGAGATCCTCTCCCTCGAGACCGCGAATGAAGCTCTGCACGCCGTAGAGCTCTCGAAATTCTCCAGTTCGATCCTTCGTCTCCGCCATGAGCTCGCGGTCGCGCGCCGAGGGAGCGCGCACCTTGTCGTAGTGCCCGGGAATCCGGATCCGCTCGTCCGGGCCCTTGAGGGTCGCGAGCGCCCATGTGAGCCGCCAGGCGGCGTTCGGGAAGATGGAGCCGCCGATGCCCGAATGCGCGTCGTGCGCTGCGGTGCGCACGCGCAGCTCGACGTAGCAGATGCCCCGGAGCCCGGCGTGGAGGAGCGGCCGCTCGTCGGGATCCACGTAGCCGAACTCCCACAGGCAGGCGTCGCCGCGCAGGCGGTCCTTCTCGCGCGCGAGGAAGGCGGGCATGTGGACGCTCCCGACCTCCTCTTCCCCCTCGATCACGAACTTGATCCGACACGGAAGCTCGCCGGCCGAGGCGAGAATGGCGTCCATCGCGTGGAGTCGCGCGACGAGGTGTCCTTTGTCGTCGCTCACGCCGCGACCGTAGAGCTTGCCGTCTCGAAGCGTGGCCTCGAAGGGAGGGCTCGTCCAGAGCTCGAGGGGCTCGGGGGGCTGCACGTCGTAGTGGTTGTAGATGACGAGCGTCTTGTCGCTCCGGCCGCCGCGCTCGGCGACGACCACGGGCGATCCTCCCGTCGGCAGGACTTCGGTGGCGAAGCCGCGCGCGCGGAGCATGGAGGCGACGAGGTCGGCGCATGGCTCGATGCCGAGCTTCTGGGCGACAACGCTGGGCTGGGCCACGAGCCGCTTGAGCTCGTCCAGACTCTGGTCGAGATTCGTTTCGAGCCAGCGGTCCATGGCATGGAGATCGGCCATGGCGTGGACTCTACGTTGCGCTCTGCGGAACCACAAGGACGCAGGTGCGGAGTTAGAACCCCACGCTGAGCTGCGCCGCGAGGAGCGACGGCTCGAGGTCGTGACCTTCCAGGTGCGTGTGCTGGTAGACCAGCTTCGCGAAAATCGTGCGATCGATGCGGTAACCGGCGCCGATCTCCCAGCGCGCGATGTTCGAATCCCAGGTGTGGCTCACACCACTCGAATCCTCGATGTCCGAGAAGCGCATGCCGTCGATGCGTCCCGCGGCGAACGCGCCGAACGGAAGGGAGTACTTCATCTCGACATAGCCCGTCGTGACGTCCAGGTCGCCCACGGTCGGGGTCTGCCAGGTATTCCATGCCCCCTCGCCGCGCACCTCGAGATGGCCTGTCGCGAACTCCATGTCCACCATGCCGAGCACCTGGTGGAAGTCGTTCACGCTCTGGCCGGGAGCGAGCTCCTCGTTCAAGCCATCGACGAGATACGGCCCGTACGCTCCCGAGACGCCGAAGCGCAGTCCCGGCGTCGGAGCGAGGCCGATCCGTCCCAGGACCGTCTTGCCGGTGTTCTCGTCCTCCACCGTGTTCCCCCAGCCCGGCGTGCCGGCCGTGATCCCCATCGAGTATTCGAGGCGCCCCTGACTGCCCACCGCGGTCACCCCGGCGTCCCACCACGAGTCGTCCACCACCGCCATGCCCTTGCTCATGGGAAAGCCGAAGTAGTCGACGCCGAGCTGCCCGGTCCCTGAGCTTGCGATCAGCACGTCGGCGCTCGGCGGCAGCGCGTACCAGAGAAGGGTCGTGTGGTACTGGTACAGGAGCGGCGTCGCGATGAGAGGATTCTTGTTGGAGTACGTGCGTGGCCCGTAGGTGCCGATGGGCCACGGAATCTTGCCCGCCAGAAGGTGCGTGTCATGTCCGGCGAAGGGCGTGACGAGGACATAGGCCCCGTCCACGTAGGGAGTCGTCCCATCGCGCAGGACGACCTGTCCGAAGACGTCGACGCGCTCGTTCACGTTGCCTTCGATGAAGAGGCGCAGCCCGTAGGGATCGTACGGCGAATCGCCGCGCGTGAGCTGGTTGAGGACGTACGTGTCGCCACGCTGCGCCGCGACCACATCGAGAAGCCCGTGAAGCCGAAGCTCGGACGCCTGAAGCGGCGGGGTCGAGAGGAGCCCTGCCAGGACCAGGACGGGCCATGCCCAGAGGACCTGGCGGATGCGCGTGGTCACGCTGCGGCCTCCTCCCTCTCGAACGCCGGCTTGGCCGGGATCCGGAGCGTGAACACGGAACCCGCGCCGGGGCGGCTTCGAGCCGTGAGCGATCCACCGTGCGCCTCGGCGACGCCGCGCGCGATCGGGATCCCGAGGCCCAGCCCTTCCGAGCCGAACTCCAGCGTGGACGACGAGTGGTGATTCAGCGTGTCGCGGAACGTGAAGCTCCGATCGAGCAGCTTCTCCAGGCGATCCTCGGCAATACCCTGGCCGGTGTCGGCGACATGGATCAGCAGATCGCTCCCCTCGAGCGCGGCGGAGGCGGTCACGCTGCCACCGTCCGGAGTGAAGCGGACGCCGTTCGAAACGAGGTGCGCCACGGCCTCCGTGAGGCGGGTGCCGTCGATCAGGAGGGGCGGGATCCCGGAGGGATGCTCCATGCGAATCTCGACGCGCCGGCCGCGCCCCGCGACGCGCGCGCGGCCGACCCCTTCCTCGAGGATCGTGCCCACGTCGTGGGCCCCGGTCTCGAGCACGAGCCGCCGGCTCTGGATCTGCGAGACGCGCCACGCGTCTTCCGCGATCCGCGTGAGGGCGGAGACGCCTCCCTCCATCGCGGAGACCGCTTCCTTCTGATGCGGCGTGAGCGGGCCCAGGCGCTCGAGCGACAGGAGCTCGAGGAAGCCCTTGAGCACGCTCAGCGGCGTGCGGAGCTCGAGCGACGCCACGTCGATGAAGTCCCCCTTGAGGCGCGCCACCTCCTCGAGGCTCTTCACGTACACGCGCTGCCGCTGGCGCATGTCGCGGAAGCGGATGGCGAGGTAGCCGATCTCGTCCAGGCTCTTGACCTGAAGCGGGTAGTCGTAGTTGCCGCGCTCCATCTCCTCGGCGCCACGCACGAGCGTGCGCACGGGCGCCGTGATGCTGCGCGAGATCACGTACCCGAGTGCGATCGAGAGCACCGCGCCGAGGAGCCCCAGCTCGAGGAGCGCCGTGCGCATGCGCGAGAGGAAGGCGGTCTCGGTGGCGAGCGAGCGCTGGATCGCGAAGAGCTGTCCCTCGCCCGGAGCCGATCCGCGGATGGGGCCGGCGACGGTGACGTACTGCGACGTCGCGCCCGCGAAGGTGAAGACCTCCGCGTCGCTCGGGCCGCGCTTCGAATCGCGCACCGGCGAGCGTCCCGAGGAGAGCGTCGAGGCGAGCGCGTGACGGTCGGAGCTCGCCTCGAGGGTGGATCCCGTGAGGGTCCCGTTCGAGACGAACGTGACTTCGCTCCGCGTCAAGGTGCGAAGGCGCTCCGCCAGGTCCTGTCCGATGCCCGCGCCCAGGAGAAGCAGGCCCACCCGGCGCGGCCCCGCGAGCACGGGGATCTCGGCGATCTGGAAGTGCCGGCCTCCGTCCGCGAGGATGCCCGAGCGCGGGTGTGCGTCATCCGGAACGCCGTGGAGTCCCTGGCTCGCCGACGCGCCGAGCCGGTCCCGGCTCGCATCGGCGACCACGCGCCCCTTCGCGTCGAAGACGACGAAGAGATCGGCCCGGGTGATGGCGTTGAAGTCGGCGGCCACGCCTTCCGCCGTGGCCCTGACCTGGGGATCGGTGGCCGAGCCGGGGAGCGTGAGGATGGAGAAGAATTTCGGATCCTGCACGATCACCTGCCCCGCGATCGCGAGCTCCTCCGACCGCGCGCCGAGCATGTCCTCGAAGATCGACGCGGCGCGGATCAGATCCTCGCGCACGTTGCGCTCCGCCTGCTCGGTGATGCTCTGGTTCACCGTCCAGAGAACGGCGGACGTCAGCGCGAGCAGAGGCAGAACGGTGGCGAAGAGGATCTTCCAGTGGAGCCGGACGCCCTTCATGGCGCGAGGGAGAGCTCGACGTCGCGAGTCTCGTTCTCGCCGACCGTGACCGAAGCGGTCTGGTCGCCGAGATCCGGATGCCACACCCGCACCGTGTACGTGCCGGCTGGGAGTGGCGGAAGCGTGAACTTCCCCTCCGCGTCCGGCTGCGCGAACCAGGCGTTCGGCAGCACGACGATGAATGCTTCCATGTTGGAGTGAATGTCGCAGTAGACGTTCACGAGCCCGGCCTTGTCGAACACGAGCGACTTGGACTTGCCTTGTCCGAACTTGCCGAGGTCGAAGCGCTTGGGCGGCGAGACGCTGAACACGTTGTGATAGATCGGATCCTGATTCGGGAAGTCGACCCTCGCGCCCACCGTGACCGGGAGCACGCGCGGCACGAAGCCCTGGTTCTTCTGCGCGAGGCGCCCGCCGCGGAGCGCGCTCGCGCTCGGGTCGTTCGCGAGACCCTGCCAGGGGCCGGGCGCGGGGCCCGCGATCGAGACGACCGCGTCGGTGACCGCGCCGCGCTTCACCGCGGACGCGCGCATCGACGATGCGCGCCCCGGGTACGGATTCGAAGGTCCGGGCGACGACGAGCCCGAGCCCGATCCGGGCACGCGGACGACCCCCCGGATCGTCGCCGCTTCGGAGGAAGTCGCGAGAAGGAGCAACACGAATGTCACGATGACGTGATGGCGCATGGACTGGCGTGAATCCCCGACGAATGGAGTTCGGGGAGCCCTCCTGGGCTCCGTCGATCATGCATCGGCCTTCGGGCACATGGACTTAAGGCTTTCGACCGATCGACGCATCCAACCGGGAGTGCCCCGGAGCCGGCTCGGCCGGCAGGGGTATAATGGGCGTGTCCCAGGACCCGATTCGGAGAGCTCACCCGATGCCGCTCGACTTCTTCCATCCCGCTGTACGTCAATGGTTTCTGGAGCGAGTGGGCACGCCCTCCCCGCCGCAGACGGAGGGATGGCCGCTCATCGCCGGCGGGAAGCACACCCTCGTAGCCGCCCCCACCGGGACCGGAAAGACGCTGGCGGCGTTCCTCTGGGCGCTCGACGGTCTCCTCCGGCAGGGGGCCGCGCTGCCGGACCAGACCCTCGTCCTCTACGTCTCGCCGCTCAAGGCGCTCGGGAACGACGTGCGGAAGAATCTCGACGCGCCGCTGCGGGAGCTCGAGAAGCGCGATCCTTCGTTCGCGGCGGTCCGCGTGCTCGTCCGCACGGGCGACACGCCGGCGAGCGAGCGCGCGTCCATGACGCGAAAGCCGCCCCACATCCTCGTCACCACGCCGGAGTCGCTCTACATCCTCCTCACGAGCCAGGGGGGCCGCGCGATGCTTCGCACGGTCCGCACGGTCATCGTCGACGAGATCCACGCGATGGCGGGCAACAAGAGGGGGGCCCACCTCGCGCTATCGCTCGAGCGCCTCGAGGCCCTGGTGGAGGGACCGCTGCAGCGCATCGGCCTCTCCGCGACCCAGAAGCCGGTCGATGAAGTCGCGCGCGTGCTCGCCGGAGTCGGCCGCGAGTGCTCGATCGTGGACATCGGCCATCGGCGCGATCTCGATCTCGCGATCGAGGTTCCGGAGTCGCCGCTCGCCACCGTCTGCTCGCACGAGCAGTGGGACGAGATCGTGGCGCGCGCGGCGGTGCTCATCCAGGCGCACCGGACCACGCTCGTCTTCGTCAACACGCGGAAGCTCGCCGAGCGGATCGCGGCCAAGCTCACCGCCGTTCTCGGCGAGGACAAGGTGACGAGCCACCATGGGAGCCTCGCGCGTGAGCGGCGGCTCGAGGCGGAGCGTCGGCTCAAGGCGGGCGAGCTCCGCGCCCTCGTGGCGACAGCATCGCTCGAGCTCGGGATCGACATCGGGGACGTGGACCTGGTCGTCCAGATCGGCGAGACATCGTCGATCTCGGTGCTCCTCCAGCGGGTCGGACGGAGCGGGCACGCGCTCGGAAGGACGCCCAAGGGGCGCATCTTCCCGCTCACGCAGGACCAGCTCGTCGTGGCGGCAGCCCTCCTCGACTCCGTGCGGCGCGGCGAGCTCGACCGCCTCCACGTGCCCGATCGCCCTCTCGACATCCTCGCCCAGCAGGTCGTGGCCGCGTGCGTGGCCGAGACCTGGGAGGAGGCGGCGCTCCACGAGACCTTCCGGCGCGCGTGGCCGTATCGCCGGCTCGAGCGCTCCGAGTTCGACGAGGTGGTCCGCCTCCACACGCAGGGGCGCGCCGCGCTCCTCCACCGGGACGGTGTGAACGACCGGCTGCGCGCCACCAAGCGCGCTTCGATCACAGCGCTCACCTCGGGGGGCGCGATCCCGGACACCGGCCAGTACCGGGTGGTGCTCGAGCCGGAAGGAACGCTCGTCGGATCGCTCGACGAGGACTTCGCGGTCGAGGCGAACGGGGGCGACATCTTCCAGCTCGGAAACGCTTCGTGGCAGATCCTTCGCGTGGAGCCGGGCGTGGTGCGCGTCTCCGACGCGCGCGGCGCACCGCCGACCATTCCCTTCTGGCTCGGCGAGGGCCCCGCGCGCACCGACGAGCTCGCCGCGGCCGTGGGCCGCGTGCGCGAGGAGGGGCGCGATCTCAGGTGGCTCTCCGAGGAGGCGGGCGTCGCTCCCGCTGCCGCGACCCAGCTCGCGGAGTACCTCGAGGAGGGGGCGCGCGCGCTCGGCGCGATCCCAACCCCCGAGTGCGTGGTGCTCGAGCGCTTCTTCGACGAGTCGGGGGGCATGCAGCTCGTGGTGCACGCTCCCTTCGGGAGCCGCATCAATCGCGCATGGGGGCTCGCCCTCCGGAAGCGCTTCTGCCGCGGCTTCGGGTTCGAGCTCCAGGCCGCGGCCAATGAAGAGGCGATCGTCATCTCGCTCGGACCCCAGCACAGCTTCCCGCTCGAGGACGTGTTCCAGTTCCTGCACGTGGACGTGGCGCGCGATCTCCTCGTGCAGGCGCTTCTCGACGCGCCCATGTTCGGCACGCGCTGGCGCTGGAACCTCACCCGCTCGCTCCTCGTCTCGCGCACGCAGGGAGGCGGCAAGCGCGTCCCCACCCCGCTCATCCGGATGCGCGCGGAGGACGAGCTCGTCCGCGCCTTCCCGAGCGCGCTCGCCTGCCCCGAGACGATGCCTCCGGGCGACCTCCCCGTGCCGTGGGAGCATCCGCTCGTGCGGCAGACCATCGAGGACTGCCTCCACGAGGCGATGGACGTGGACGGATTCCTCGAGGTCCTGCGCGGCCTGCGTGACGGACGCATTCGCCGCCACGCGGTCGACACGCGCGAGCCCTCGCCGTTCGCGCGCGGCATCCTGAACGTGATGCCCTACGGGTTCCTCGACGACTCGCCGCTCGAGGAGCGGCGCACTCAGGCCGTGAGCGCGCGGCGCGGTCTCGATCCCCAGATCGCGGACACGCTCGGCGCGCTCGATCCGGACGCGGTGGCGCGGGTGCGCGAGCAGGCCTGGCCCGAGCCGGAGAGCGACGAGGAGACGCACGAAGCACTCCTCTGGATGGGCTACGTCACCGAAGCGGAAGCCGAGGACTCGGGCTGGACGGAGTGGATCGAGTCGCTCCGCGAGGGAGGGCGCGTCGTGCCCTTCCAGAGCCTCGAGGGGCCGGCCTGGCGCGCGGTGGAAACGGCGGTCGATCCGGTGGCACTCATCCGGGGACGCATGGAAGCGCTCGGCCCGGTGGTGATCCTGGCGGAAGGCGAAGCGCCCCTCCGCCGAGCCGAGGATGGCGCGCGAGCGGTTCCATTCCTCCCGCGCGAGGCCGAGACGGCGCTCCTCCAGCTCGAGGTCGAGGGATCGGTGCTCCGGTGCCGCATCGAAGCGAGGCGCGCGTTCTGCGATCGCCGGCTCCTCGCGCGCATCCATCGCGACACACTGGAGAAGCTGCGCCGCGAGATCGAGCCCGTCACCGCCGCCGAGTTCTGGCGCTTCCTCACGTGCTGGCAGCACGCGGCCGACGGATATCGTCTCGAGGGACCGCGCGGGGTCGCCGAGGTCGTGCGGCAGCTCGCGGGATTCGAGATCGCCGCGGCCGAGTGGGAGGCGAGCGTCCTTCCGGCCCGCGTACAGGGATACCGGCAGGAATGGCTCGACCAGGTCACGCTCTCGGGCGAGATCGCGTGGGGACGGCTCTGGGGTGGAGGGCGCTCTCCGATCCGGACCACGCCCCTCTGTCTCGTGCCGCGCGAGGACCTCGATCCCTGGCTCGCGCTCGCATCCGGGATCGCGGCGCCCGAGCCGTCGTTCGAAGAAAAGGGCGAGCCCGATGGATCGGAGCGGTCGTCCTACGCGGAAGTGCTGCTCGAGCTGCTCGACCGGAGCGGCGCCATGTTCACGCGCGATCTCGAGCGCCGCTCCGGCATGCTCCCATCCCACGTCGCGATGGGGCTCGCGGAGCTGATCGCGGCGGGGGCCATCACGTGCGACTCCTTTGGCGGCATCCGGCGCCTCGTCACGCCGCCGAGCCGGCGTCGCGGCGTGATGAAGCACGCCGCGTTCACGCCCTCGGGCCGCTGGTCACGCCTCCGAGGATCGATGGCCGGATCCGCGAGAGCGGTGGATCCCGCGCTCGTCGAGTTCACGGCGACGCAGCTCCTCGCGCGCTACGGCGTGGTCTTCCGGCGCGTGCTCGATCGCGAGCGGATTCCGGTCCCCTGGCGGGATCTCGTGCGGGTCTATCGGCTCCGGGAATTGCGCGGCGACGTGCGCGGCGGACGGTTCGTGCAGCGGTTCGCGGGTGAGCAGTATGCGCTGCCGGAGGCCGTGGACCTCATGCGCCGGCTCAGGCGCGAGCGCGCGGACCGGGGCAAAGGACTCGTGGTTTCCGCGGCCGACCCGCTCAACCTGGACGGAATCCTGACTCCGGAGCCGCGCGTTCCCGCGCAGGCTAGGCGGCAGGTGCTGGTGGCCTGAGCTTCGCGCGCATCGCGCGATCGACCTCCGCTCCCACGCGCGCCGAGATCTCGGGCACGGCGTCCACGTCGGCGGTCTGCGTGCGGAAGTTCACGATGCAGGCCCGCAGCACGTAGCGTCCCTCGACGATCGCATTCGAGACGAAGATCTCCCCCTCTTCCTGCAGCCGCTCCAGGATCGCCTGGTTCAGCTCGTCCAGGTACCGCGCGACATCCTCTTCCTGCGCGCGCGCCTTGAGATCTTCGGGCAGGTAGCGGTAGGTGGCGATGCTCAAGACCTGCGTCGTGAGCTCGAGATCGGGGCGCCGGGCGATCGCCTCCGCCATCCGCTGCGAGAGGCGGATGTCGTCCCCGATCATGCGGCGGTAGCCCGCGGCGCCCGCCTGGCGCAGCATCAGCCACACCTTGAGCGCACGGAACCCGCGGGAGTTCTGCGGGCCGAGATCGAGGAAGTTGATCGCTTCCTCGTCGAGATGATAGTAGGGCGGACGATACGAAAACGCGCTCCGGAGCCGCCCTGCCTCGCGGATCAGCGTGCATCCCGCTTCCAGCGGAGCGTACAGCCACTTGTGCGGATCCACCGCGATGGAATCCGCGGCGAAGAGCCCGCGCAGCGCGACGGGCGCATCGGGAAGCGCCGCGGCCAATCCGCCATAGGCGCCGTCGACGTGGAACCAGAGCCCCCGCTCGCGGCAGAACGCGGCGATCTCCGGGAGCGGATCGATCGCGCCGGTGCTCACCGATCCGGCCGTGCCGACGACGAGGAACGGCTTGTCCCCCGCGGCCCGGTCCGCGTCCACCTGCGCGCGCAGCGCGTCCAGGTCCATGGTCTGGTCCCGCTTCACCGGGATCCATCGAACGGCCTGCTCGCCGATGCCGGAAAGATCGGCCGCCTTCTGGATCCAGGTGTGTGTCTCGGCGGATCCGTAGACGCGGAGCATCGGCCCCGCCGCCACGCCCTTGGCGCGCACCGGCCAGTCCGCCTGCGCGGCGCGCGCGGCGTAGAACGCGACGATGTTGGCCATGTTGCCGCCGCTCACGAGGATTCCTTCGGCCGCCGGGAATCCGATCAGCTCCGCGATCCAGCGAAGGGTTTGCGCCTCGATCTCCGTGGCCGCGGGAGAAAGAACCCAGCCCCCGACGTTCGGATTGGCGGAGGCGGCGAGGAGATCGCCGAGCATTCCGATGGGAGCGGGCGAGGCCGTGATGTAGCCGAAGAAGCGCGGGTGGCCGTTGAAGAGCGAATGGTCGAAGAGCTTCCGGGCCGTCTCCTCGAGGAGCGCGCCGCCGTCCATTCCCGCCTCGGGGAGCGGTCCGTTCAGATCGAGTGCGTCCCGCACCTCGGATGGCGTCTCGCCCGGCGTCACCGGACGGGACGGAACCGAATCGAGGAGCGATGCGATCTGGTCGACGAGCGCGTGTCCCCAGCTCCGGAACGTGGCGGAGTCGATCGCGAGCGGCGCGTCGCGGCGCGGCCCTGGATCGTCGCGCTTCACGGTCATCGAAGTCCCTCGAAGAGATCGCGCTCCTTGGCGCGGCCTCCGTTCACGGTGCTGAGCGCCCGATAGAACTCCTGCGCGCCCCAGAGCGCCCGGTGGCGCTCGGGGTCGAGGTCCTTCAGCTGGTCGTAGACCGCGATCTGCGAATCGTGGCAGGAGACCGCCTTCCACGCGACCTCCCAGTGCTTCGTCGTGTCGACGAGCGTCGTGATTTCCCATTCTGGCCATGCGTGCGCCACGCGCTCCACGCCGTCGACGGTGGACGCGAGACGCTTGAAGGCGTGCTGGTAAACCTCCCAGCGCGCCGGCGAGTTCACCATGTAGTAGAGCTTCGACACCGAGTGCGGCGCGCCCGCGGGATCCGTCGCGTGCGCGGAGTCAGCCGCGGCGAGGACCGCCGCCGTGGTGAACTGGCAGATCGCGATGTGGTCCGGGTGGCCATAGGCGCCGTCGGGCGGGAACGTGAGCACGACGTGCGGCCGCACGGCGCGGATGCGTCCCGCGATCCGGCCCACGATCTCGCGCGGGTCCGCCTGGTCCAGCGCCCCGTCGTGGTACCCGAGGAGCCACAATCCACGGATCCCGAGCACCTGGGCGGCACACCGCACCTCGGCCTCCCGGATCTCGCCCAGCCGCTCCCGTCCGGGGTGGCCGGGGCCCTCCCGATGCTCGTGGTACCGCCCCCCCTCGCCGCGCGTGGCCGTGACGAGGGAGACCTCCACGCCCTCGGCTGCGTACTTCGCGAGCACGCCTCCCACGCCGAGCGACTCGTCATCGGGATGCGCGAGCACCGCCATGAGGCGGAGCGGAGCGGGTTTGCCGTCCTGGAGTGGGGGGCACATGGAACGGAGGAGGATACACGGAAAGGCGTTCTTGCGCTCGCCTCCGAAGGGCGTACGCTGAAAGGAGCGCCAGCCTGGGATGGGAGGTCGTCATGGCCACGATTCCATGGATCCGGGACGTCGACGCCGCACTCGCCAAGGCGGTGTCGGAAGGGAAGCCCGTTCTCCTGGATTTCAGCGCCGCACCGATGTGAAGCGGGTGTGCCCGGCTGGAAGCCGAGGTCTACCCCGATGAGCGCATCGCGCGGTTCATCACCGAGAATTTCATCCCCGCCAAGGCCCACGTGAAGGATCAGCCCGATACCTTCCGCCGGTTTGGCGCGCCCTGGACCCCGACGCAGCTCGTGCTGGACGAGTCGGGCAAGGAGCGCTATCGGATCGAAGGGTTCCTGCCCGCCGAGGATTTTCTGGCCCAGCTCAAGATGGCGCTCGGCCGGCTCGCGTTCGAGAGCGAGCGCTTCCGCGAAGCGGAGCAGCGGTTCCTCAACGTGTGTCGCGAGCACCCGGAGGCCACCTCGGCGCCGGAGGCTTGCTACTGGCGGGGTGTCAGCGAGTACAAGGAGAAGCACGAACCATCGCCGCTCAAGGAGACCGCCGAGTTCCTCATGAATCGGTATCCGGAGAGCGAGTGGACCAAGAAGGCGTCGGTCTGGGCAGGATGAGCCGGCCGCGCTGAAGCCCGCACGGGCCGGAGGGCCCGCGCGCGACAACGAGGGCGTCACGCCGCGAGGCGGGGCGTCCTCTACTCGTAACGGAGCGCGATGATGGGATCGAGGCTCGCCGCGCGCCGCGCGGGCCAGACCCCGAACAGGATGCCGACCGCCGCGGCGAAGATGAACGAGACCACGATCGAGAAGGGATCGACCGACGTGGTCCAGCCGAAGGCGACGCGGAGCATCGTCGCCATGCCGGCGCCGAGCAGGATGCCGGCAATGCCTCCGAGGAGACAGAGCACGACCGCCTCGATCAGGAACTGGAGGAGGATGTTGGCGCGGGTCGCGCCGAGCGCCTTCCGGATCCCGATCTCCCGCGTCCGCTCCGTCACCGAGACGAGCATGATGTTCATGATGCCGATCCCCCCCACGAGGAGGCTCACCGCGGCGATGCCGGCGAGGAGGAGCGTGAACACCTGCGTGGTCTCGCCGAGGGTCGTGAGGAAGTCGGCCTGGCTCCGGATCACGAAGTCGTCCGGGGCCCCCGAGCGGAGCCGGTGCTCGCGGCGGAGGATGCGCTGCACGTCGGCCATCGCGTTCGGGATCTCGTCCTCCGATGGAGCGAGCACGTTGATGGAGCGCAGGCGGTCGGTGCCGAAGAGCCGGAAGCGCGCCGTCTCGATGGGGATCAGCACCTGATCGTCGGGGTTGTTGAACCCGCCCCCGGTCCCCTTCGACGCGAGCACGCCGACGACTGTGAACTGGATGCTGCCGATCCGGACCGGCTCGCCGATCAGCGCCTCGGGCGCCGTGATGCCGAGATCGCTCGCCACCTGGGATCCGAGCACCGCCACGCGCCGCCGCGCGTCGTTGTCCGCGTCCGTGAACATGGCGCCCGCGCCGATCGTGAAGTTCCGGACCTCGGGGTAGTTGGCGGTCACACCGGAGATCGAGGTGTTCGTGTTCTGGTTCAGGTACTGGACCTGGAACTGCCGGGTCATCTCGGGCTGGATGCCCCCGAGAACCGTCGAGCGGCGCTCGAGCGCGTCGGCGTCGTCCATCGTGAGGATGGAGCGATCCGTGCCGGAGGCGATGCCGCCGGGGCCGCGCGCCGACGTGGGCATGACGGTGAGGAGCGTCGTGCCGAGGGACGCGATCCGCGCCTTCACCGAGGCCTGCGCCCCGCGTCCGAGGGCCACCATGGCGATGACCGCGGCCACGCCGATCACGACGCCGAGCATGGTGAGGAACGAACGAAGCTTGTTCGCGCGGAGCGCCGCGAGCGCGACCGCGAGGATCTCGTGGACGATCATGCTACCGCCCTCCTCCGCCACCCCCGCGCCCACCGCCACCGCTGCCTCCGCCACCACCAGCACCGCCGCGGCCTCCGCCGCCTCCGGTGCCTCCGGTGCCCGGAACGCCGAGGCCGCCGCCCATTCGCTGGCGGATGTTCTGCATGCTCTGCTCGCGCTGCATCTGGAGCGTGGCCGCGCTCAAGAGGGCGACCTGCTCTCCTTCTTGTAGACCCGAGAGAACCTGGGCGTAGTCGTAGTTGGAGACGCCGATCCGGACCA
>DATJGP010000136.1:0-18224 GCA_035494915.1 Candidatus Eiseniibacteriota bacterium
CTCCGCGGGCGAGCTTCATCCGATGGCCATCCTCCAGAAGCCGACCGACTGGGCGAGGCTGAGGGAGATCTTGGAGATCTGCAGGCCGGCGGCGAACGGCCAGCCCGGATAGATGGAAGGTCGCGGCCCGCGGCCCGGAGAACGTCCTACCCGCCGCCGTCCGACCGAAGCGGCACCTCGAACCAGACCCGCGTTCCCGGCGACAGGTGGTCCACTCCGATGCGTCCGCCGTGCTGCTCGATGATGCGCGCCGAGATGAAGAGTCCGAGACCGAGCCCCGATCGCGCGCCGCGCCGCTCACGCACCGTCGAGCTCAAGAATCGATAGAAGAGATCGTTCCGGTAGGGCTCCGGAATTCCCAGCCCACGGTCCTCGACCTCCACGCGCCCCCATACCATGCCATTCTCGGGACGGGATCCAACGCGCACCTTGACCCCCTCGCTCGAGCCCGCATGCTTGAGAGCATTGGAGAGGAGGTTGTACACGACCTGCGTCAGCCGCATCTCGTCGCCCTCGACGGGAAGCGTCTTGTCGCCCGTATCCACTTCGATGTCCGCGCCGCCTCCGAGGGCGATGGTCTGCTCGCGCCCCTCCTCGACCACCTTCCTCAGGTCGACCGGCTTCATGTCCAGTGTCAGCTTGCCCGACCGGATGCGCGAGACATCGACCAGATCCTCGGTCAGCCGGGACATGTATCCGATCTGACGGCGGAACTTCGCGACCACGTCCTCGATCTGCCGCTCCCATTCCGGGCCGCGGCGCTTCTCTTCGATGAGGTGAGCGAGCACCTCGACGTAGGCGGCGAGTGGCGTGAGCGGGGTTCGGAGCTCGTGACTGGCGAGTGACAGGAAGCTGTCCTTGAGACGATCCACCTGCTCGAGCGCATCCCGCGCCAGGACCGGTCGCGTGATCTCGACCGCCGTGACGACCACGTAGTCCACGGGGCCGCCGCCTTCGGGGGCGATGGGGATGAGGCTGCAGTCCCAGATCGACTGCTCGCTCGCGCCGTGGTTCCGGACCTCGTGGAGCCGCTCGGGCGTTGCGTTCCGGACGACTTCGGCAAAGCGGTCCACCGCTTCGGGCTCGCCGAACCAGAGATCGGACCACGACCGGCCGACCGCCTGGCTCGGCTCGATGCCGCGGAGACGCTGCAGGATCGCGAGGTACTGCTGGCTCCCGTGGACCAGCGTTCCCCTCCGGTCGAAGAGGCCCATGGCGAGCTGGTTCGCGTGCTCCAGCATGATCCTGATCTTGCCCAGCTTCTCCGCCTCGTCCTGATGGTGACGCTCCGTCATGTCCTCGGCGTAGAGGACTACTCCGTCCACCGCTCCGCTCGGCTCGTGCGTGGGTACCGCCGAGAACTGGTAGTAGCGCTCCCGATCCCCGAATCCGATCCGGATCGGATCGCTGTACCACGGACGCCGGTCGACGTAGGCCCGCCGGACCCCGATCCGGACAGGCTCGAGCACCGGGTCGGTGGTCACTTCTTCGAAGGCCCGGCGCCCGCCCGACGCTTCCTGGAAGAGCTCACCCAGCGGGGGATTCATGGTCTCGATGGTCAGGGTGGGTCCGCGAAGCACCAGCACATGGAATGGCGCCTGCTCGACGATCTCGGTCAGCCGGCTCCGCTCGCCCGTCAGGATGCCGGTCAGCTCCTGGAGCTCCGAGGTCCGGGCCTGGAGCTCCTCGTTGGTCGTCTCCAGCTCCTCGTTCGTGGCCTGGAGCTCCTCGTTGTTCGTCTCCAGCTCCTCGTTCGTCGCTTGAAGCTCCTCGTTGGTGGCCTCGAACTCCTCGTTCGTGGCCTGGAGCTCTTCCTGCGCGAGCATCATCTCCTCGTTCGCGGCCTGGAGCTCCTCGTTCGCATCCTGGAGGTCCTTGTTCATCTCCATCAGGCGGCGGTTCGCGGCGCTCAGCTCTTCGGTCAGCTGGTTCTGCTCCGACTGCACCGCGCCGAGACGCCGCTGGGTCTGCACCAGCTCCGTGACGTTCTCCACGCAGACGAGCGCCGTTTCGGAGCCCGGCCCCTCGAACGGCAGGATCTGGAGCGAGACGAAGCGCGCCTCCCCCAGCCCCTCCGACAGCTCGACCTGCGACAGGACCGAGACGGTTCGCTCGCGGAACACACGGTCGATCGCGCGGCGCACGTCGCCGTAGGGAAGACCGCGGACGGTATGGAGGAAGTCGTGGTCGAGGGCCGGGTCCCGAATCCCCAGGAGCCGCCGCGCCGTGGCGTTGATGCTGACGATCCTGTACGTGCGATCGATGATGCAGGCTCCGATCGGCATGGAACGGAGGACCATCTCGAGGACGCGCCGAAGGTCCCCCTCGTCCGCGAATCGCAATTCGGACCCTGGCGCACCATCGGGAGTGGATGGAGCGGGAGCGGTGGGCGTCCCGCGCTCATCCCGCGTGGCGTCAGCCGCCGAACGCGCGGGCAAGGGGAGGGGACCGCTCACGCAGCGGTAGATCTTCCACTTCTTGTTCATCAGCTCGTACGTCGACTTGGAAGGCCGCGCGGTCTCCGCCTTGCCCAGGAAGAGATAGCCCTGCGTGTGCTGGAGCGAGTAGGCGAAGAGATCGAGCACGCCCTGCTGCAGCTCGGGCTTGAAGTAGATGAGCAGGTTCCGGCAGCTGACCAGATCGATCCGCGGGAAGGGGGCGCCGCGGGCCAGGTCCTGCTGCCCGAAGATGATCATCTGGCGAAGGGGCTTCATGATCCGGAGCCCGTGATCCATCGGCTCGAAGAAGGTTGCCTTGTAGGAGGCCGGCAGGTTGCGGAGCACGCCCGGCGTGTAGAAGCCCCGCCGGGCATAGTTGATCGCATCCTCGTCCACATCGGTGGCGAAGACCTTGACGCTCCACTCGGGCAGCTCGCGTCCCAGCATGTGCGCCAGGAGGAGGACGAGCGAATAGGCCTCTTCGCCCGTGGCGCATCCCGCCGACCAGAGCCGGAGCACGCGGCCCCTCTCTCGCCCCGCCTCGATCAGCCGGGGCATGACGTCCGACTCGAGAAACGAAAAGGCCTCGGTGTCCCGGAAGAACTCCGTCACCTTGATGAGGAGCGAACGGACCAGATCGTTGACTTCCTGCGGATGACCGTTCAGGTAGTCGCGATACTCCTCGAGCGAATGGAGATTGTTGACCGCCATGCGGCGGCTCAAGCGTCTCAGGATCGTGGTCGACTTGTACTGCCGGAAGTCGATGTTCCCCTGACGCGTCACGATCCCGAGGACCTCGTCGAGCGCGCCGCGATCCACGCTCGCGATGCGCTTCTCGAGCGTGCTGCCGCGAAGGAGGTCCCGCAGCAGGGGGCCGATCCGTTCCAGGTCGACGACGTAGTCCACCGCGGTCGGCGGAAGCGCCGCGGGCATCGACGGGTGCGCCGCCGTCCTGGGGTTCTGGATGACGACGCATCCGCCGAGCTCCTTCACCTCGACCGCCCCCTCCGCGCCGTCCGAGCCGGAGCCTGTGAGGATCACGGCGATCAGGCGCTCCCCGTACGAGCGCGCGGCGGTCGACAGGAGGAGATCGATGGACGGCCGTGGACGGTCGCCGTGGTCCGCCTCGATTCCCACCGTTCCGTCGCGGATCACGACGTGGCGGTTGGAGGGGATGACGTACACATGCCCCGCCTGCAGCTTGGTCTCCGTGTCGACGGTCACGACGGGCAGGCTCGATCGACGTTCCAGGATCCCCGTGAGAAGACTGGGCCGGCTCGGGTCGAGGTGCTGCGCGAGCACGATCGGGGCGGGAAAATCGTCGCCCAGCATCGAGACGAGGACGCCGAGCGCCTCGATCCCGCCGGCCGAGGACCCCACGACCACCAGGTGGCCCGGCTCGAGCGCCTGCTCGTCCTTCATGACTCCTCCCGAGTGGTCGCGCTCGGACCGTTTTCGGACGGGAGGACGTGCCGGAGCATGGCCGCGTGCTTCTCACTGTCGAGGGCTGACGAGGCGGGTGTCGGGGGGCGTGTCACGGCCGCGGCGATCGCGGCCCCGATCTTGGAGAGGGGAACCACCTCGGCGTCGATGTGCGCGAGCGCGCTTTCGGGCATCCCGCTGTGCGCGGCCGTCGCCGGATCCTGGACGATCGCGACGCCGCCGCGCGCCTTGATCCTCGCGAGCCCCGCCGATCCATCGTCCAGGGTTCCGGACAGGATCACCCCGACGACACGCGAGTCGTGAGCCTTCGCGGCCGACTCGAAGAGCGGGTCGATCGCGGGTCGGTGGTGATTGTGGTGAGGGCCGCGGGCCAGGCGCACGGTGCCGTCCTCGAGGAGCATGTGGTGATCGGGTGGGGCGACGTAGATTCGTCCAGGCCGAACGCGATCCCGGTCCTTGGGGTGCTCGGCAGGAAGCGGTCCGGAGCGGGCGAGGATCTCGGGCAGGTGACTGCGGCTGCCAGGGGGCAGGTGGACCGCCACGAAGACCGCCGCCGGCAATCCCTCGGGCAGGTTCCGCGCGACTTCCCGGAGAGCCTCGACCCCTCCGGCCGACGCGCCGATGACGACGACGTCGTGTCCGGGCTGAACCCCTGCGGTTTCCGGCGGATGCATCACGCTCCCGTCCCGGCGGACTGCTCTCGCTCTTGCCGGTGCCGGAAACCGTGCATGGCGCCTGCCCTCACTCCATCGAGGCTAGTACTCGCTGCCTCGGGAGGTCAAGACCGGGCAGGCGAGGGGTCGCCCGGACGATGCTATGCTGCCGCCCCATGAGGATGGCTCGTTCGTGACGACGGCGCTCACCCTGTTCGCCCTCATCGGTTTCGCGGCGAACTCGATCCTCTGCCGGCTCGCCCTCCAGCCCGGAGCGATCGACGCCGTCTCCTTCACGGCGGTCCGGCTCGTCTCGGGGGCGGTGGTCCTGGCACTGGTCGTCGGGGCGGGGTCGCGCAAGGCGGCCGCTCCGAGCGCCTCTGAAGAGCGATCCCGCGCCGGCTCCTGGACATCGGCGATGTTCCTCTTCTTCTACGCGCTCCCGTTCTCGCTCGCGTACGTGTCGCTCGGTGTCGCGACCGGAGCCCTGATCCTCTTCCTCTCGGTCCAGGCGACGATGCTCGTGGGGGCGGTCCTCGCGGGAGAGCCGATCCACTGGCTCGAAGGGGTCGGGATCCTGGTCGCGCTCGGGGGACTCTTGCATCTCATGGCCCCCGGACTCTCGGCGCCGTCGCCCGCAGGGGCGGCGGTCATGGCCGTCGCCGGAGTCGCGTGGGGCGTCTACTCCCTCCGCGGGCGCCGCTCCACCGCTCCGATCCGGGACACGGCAGCCAACTTCATTCGCGCCGCACCGCTCGCGATCCTCGCCCTGGCGGCGGCCGCGCCGCTCCACACCGCCCACGCGACCCGGACGGGCCTTCTCCTCGCGTGCGCGTCGGGCGTCGTCGCGTCGGGAGCCGGTTACGCGGCCTGGTTCGCGGCGCTTCCCAGGCTCAAGGCGCTCCAGGCCGCGGCTCTCCAGCTCACGGTCCCGGTGATCGCGGCGATCGGCGGTGCGCTCCTCCTCGGCGAGCACGTGACCTCCCGCCTCGTCGTCTCGAGCGCGCTCATCCTGGGGGGCGTGGGGCTCGCGCTCGGAGGGCGCGCCATTCGCGCGCGCGCCGCGGCCCGGGTCCCAGGCGGGACAGGAACTCCTTGATCCCGCCGGAGGGGCGGGTGCAGCATTCGCCGATGCGATTCGAGACGCGCGCGGTTCACGCCGGAGGCGAGCCCGACCCCGCGACGGGAGCCATCGCGCCTCCCATCCATCTCTCCACGACGTTCGAACATGGCCCCGCCGGAGAGCCGCATGCGGCGGGGCACATCTACATCCGCGAGTCGAATCCCACGCAGTCCCGTCTGGAAGAAGCGCTCGCCGCGATCGAAGGCGGGGAGGCGGCGCTCTCGTTCGGCTCGGGGGTTGGGGCGGGAGCCGCGTGTCTCCAGGCGCTCGAGCCGGGCGCGCACGTCCTCTTCCACCGCGATCTCTATTACGCCTTCCGCACGATGGCGGTGGAGTACCTGCCACGGTGGGGCATGGAGGCGTCCTTCGTCGACATGACCGACCTCGACGCGACGGAGCATGCGCTGCGCCCGAACACGCAGCTCGTCTGGACCGAGAGCCCCACGAACCCGACGATGCAGATCCTCGATCTCCGCGCGATCGCCGCGCTATCGAAGGGGGCCGGAGCGCTCCTCCTCGTTGACGGCACCTTCGCCACGCCCGCTCTTCAGAGGCCGCTCGAGCTCGGCGCGGATGTCGTGCTCCATTCGACGACGAAGTCGCTGGGCGGGCACAGCGACGTGCACGGTGGCGCGCTCGTCTTCCGGTCGCGCGGGGAGCTCATGCACCGCGCGCAGCACAACCGTCACATCCTGGGCGCGGTTGCGTCCCCCTTCGCGTCATGGATGGTCCTGCGAGGGATCCGGACCCTCGCGTGCCGCATGGAGCGCCAGTCGGCGACCGCGCTCGCCGTGGCGCGCGCGCTCGAGGGGAACCCGGGCCTCCGATCGGTCCATTACCCCGGCCTCGAATCGGATCCCGGTCACGCGGTGGCGATGGGGCAGATGAGCGCGTTCGGAGCGATGATGTCGCTCCGGATCGCGGGAGGGCGCGAGGGAGCGGTGCGCGCCGCGTCGCGCGTGAAACTCTTCCGGAACGCGACGAGCCTGGGCGGGGTCGAGAGCTTGCTCGAGCATCGCCGCTCGGTGGAGAGTCCCGATTCGCCGACGCCGGACGATCTCATCCGCGTCTCGATCGGTCTCGAGCACCCGGACGATCTGATCGAGGACCTGGTGCGGGCGGTCGCGGTCTAAGCCGTCACACCGTCCAGTACCGCGCGCCCTGGGCTTCGAGAAAGGCCCGGGCCCCGCGTCCGGCGAGCTGCGCGAGCGTCGCGAGCGTTCCAGCCTCGAGACATGTGGAGGCGAGCACGGTCACGGATCGCGGCCCGCCCTCCACGGGCCATCCGGTCCGCGGATCCAGGATGTGCCCGAGCCGCTTCCCGCCCCAGAGGACGAACCGCCGCGCGTCGCCGCTCGTCGCGATGCCGCCTGTCTCGATCTCGATTCGGTAGAGCGCGGACGTTCCGGGATGGTCGGGATCCTCGATGCCGACACTCCAGAGGCGTCCGTCCCGCTTCGGGCCGCTCGCCACGAGATCGCCGCCGAAGTTGACCAGGATGGCGCGCGGCACTTCCGCGCGCACGAGCGCGGCTGCGCGGTCCACGGCGTATTCCTTGCCGAACCCGCCGAGGTCGATCTCCATCCCTTCGGGCATGGCGATGGCCGCGCCGTCCCAGCGCACTTTGTCCCAACCAATGTGCTCGAGAAGGTTGCGTAGAGTCCTCGGCTCGGGGACGCGCGTGCCGCCGTCGAACGTCCAAGCCCGGCGCAGCGCGCCGGACGTGATGTCGAAGAGTCCGCCCGACATCTCGTAGCACGAGGCCGCGAAATCGAGGAGCTGCGCCGTCTCCGCGTCCACGGCCACGGGCTCGCCGCCGGCATGATTGATCTTGTGGACGATGTTGTCCGGTCGATAGCGGCTGAACTTCGCCTCGATGCGCTGGGCTTCGGTCTCGGCCGTCCGGAGCGCGAGCGCCGCCTCGAGTGGATCGTCCGTGTCGACGAGCACCTCGCACGGGCTCGCCATGGCCTTGAAGCGTCCCACCAGACAGCCGTCGCCCCGCTCGACGAAGGATCCGTCGGCGGGGCGAGGGGATGGAGTGGGTGCCGCCATGTGAATCAGAAGGCCACGGAGTAGCCGGCGACCAGGGAGCCGATGTTCACCGGGGGCATGAGATCGAAATCCTGCTGCACGCCCATCGCGGTGTCCGGGTGTCCCTTCCCGAACTGGAGGATGTACTCCGCTCGGATCGTGAACTCGCCCGGCTGCTCCGGAACATGGAAGCCGTACGTCAATCCCACGGTCGCCGTGCTGAGCGGGCCCAGCCGGTAGTCGCTCGTCGCGTATGTCGGGAGCGGCTCTCCCTGCACGAGGCCGAACGTGAAGAAGTCCGCCTGGCTCTGGTTGTAATACCGTAGATGCGGCTGCAGGAACGAGCTGTCGCCGGTGTCGTGCCGGAGCTTCAGATCGATCGTGTTCGACCGCACGCCCCAGTCGTCCCAGTAATAGCGGTGCGACAGGTGGAGCACGTCGCTCGTGAAGTGATAGACCATCGTGGTCATCACGTCGGTCCGCTGCCGCGTCGACGGCCGGCCCTCGGTGATCTGTCCCGTCGTGTATCCGGTCGCGGGGTCGATGAGGCTGACCACCTTGTAGGGCTCCGTGAGATAGCCGTCCTCGTACGTCCTCGATCCGTTCACCGAGATGAGCCAGCGCCGCGTGATCACGCGCGAGAGGCCGACGAGCGCGCTCGTCACGTCCTTGGCGTTCCGCTCGTCGTGGAGCACCGTGCCGTCACTCAGGGGGAGCGGCGTGCCCCCCGACGGGAACACATGGTCCCGGTTCACGCCGCCACCGAGGGTCAGCGTGGTCAGCTTGTGCAGGAAGTCGAGCGAGAGCTTGCCGCTCGCCCCGACCGATTCGTAGTCCTTCTCACGGGAGTAGTAGCCGCCCAGCGTCGACCCGAAGATGTTGGTGATCGGCTCGTGCCACTCGGCGTCGAGCGCCACGCGCGTGTCGTGGAACTGAGCGAGGGGAATGTCGCCGGGACCCGGCACGTGTTCGCTGCCGCCGCCCCCGCCTCCGCCGGACGCAGCAGTCATCGTCTGGACGCGCGGCGCTTCGTCTGGAGGCAGCGCGGCGGTCGAGTCGACGACGCCCGGGGGCATCGCTCCCGTCGGGGTGGCTCCGGTCATGACGTCGAGCACCACCTGACCGGAGAGCGAGCGGCCGCTCGGCTGGAGGCGCGTGACGCGCACGGTGGGCTCGGCAACCTTGGTGCGGCTCTGCTCGCCGTAGAGGAGCAGGGTCCCGTCGACCTGTGTCACGGCGCCCGAGGAATCCGCGCGCCCGACGGCCGGGGCAACCGACGCGAGCAGCATGCAGGCCGCGGCGCCGAGCTTTCCCCGGATCGTGGCGGGGCCCGTCGGGCCTAGTTGCATCCGCAGCCGCCGCCGCCGACATCGCCGCCGCCGGTCGAGCCCTCCTTGCTGAAATAGATGTGCTCGTCGATGGCGTTCACCATGGGATGGGTGACGAGCTGCATCTTCTTCTGCGCGAGGAGATCCCGATCCCAGGGCTTGACCTTGGTGGCGGCGCATCCCGTCAGGAGCGCACCCAGCGCCGCGAGCCAGGCCGCTCGAGCGAGAGCGTTAGCCGGCGTGTGGAGTCGCGCGGTCTTCATCGCGTACAAGCCTGTTGGATCAGGCGCTCGAAATCATCCGTCTTCTTGGGATCGAAGCCGATTTTGGAGAAGAGGATCGTGCCGTCCGCTCCGATCAGGTAGCTGCTCGGCATGCCCCATACCTTGAAGGCCTTCGCTGTCTTGCCGGCCGGATCGAACGCCACGGTGAAGGGAGCCAGGTGCTGGTCGAGGAACGCGTCGGCCAGCTTCCGGTCCTTGTCGAGATTGATGGCCACGATCGTCAGGCCCTTCGTCGCGTACTTCTGGTGCATCGCATTCATCCAGGGGAACGACTGCTTGCAAGGCGCGCACCAGGAGGCCCAGAAATCGACGAGAACCGCCTGCCCGCGCAGCGAGTCGAGGCAGACCGAGCCGCTGGTGGTGGGGAGGGTGAAGGGCGGCGCGTGCTGCGGACCGGGAGATGTCTTGGCGAGGGCGCTGCCCGAGAGGAGTAATGCGGCCAGAATCACGGGTGCTGCCGCTCTCCATGCGGTGCCTTGCATACCGAGCGATACCCGGTCTTCCGCCGCGGGTTCCGGAGTTGGAAGGCCTTAACTTATTTCCCGCGCGATTTCCGAGAGGGCCTCGTCCAGATCCGCCCGGTGGGACCGGAAACAGAGCACGCACAGCCGGATGGTCAGCTTTCCACCCAGGACGGTGGAGCTCATGTGGACCCTTCCCCTGGCCAGGATCCGGTCGAGCATGCGGCGCGTCGGCTCGTCTCCGTCGTCCCGCACGCGGAACGCGACACAGGACAGCTCCGGCTCTGGCCCGGCGTCGATTCGCGGCATGGCTCGCAGCCGCTCCCAGGCGAGCCGCGCGAGGAGAACCTTCTCCTCCAGCGCGGCGCGGTACCGTTCGAGTCCGTGCACCTTGAGGCTCACCCAGAGGCGAAGCGCGCGGAAATGGCGCGTCAGCTCCGGGGAGTAGGACGAGGGGGACGGCTCCTCGTGCTCGACATCGGTCAGATAGCTGTGCGTCGCCGCGAACGCCTGGCGCAGCACCTTACCGTCCTTCACGAGCACCGCGCCGCAGCCGTAGGGGAGGAAGAGCCCCTTGTGGGGATCGAGCACGACCGAGTCGGCGAGCGCCATCGCTTCGAGCGATGCGCGCGCGGAGTCGGTGAGAACGAAGAACGCGCCGTACGCGCCATCCACGTGCATCCAGAGCCCCTCGTCCTTCGCGACCCGGGCGATCTCCGCGAGCGGATCGATCGCACCCGTGTTCACGGTGCCGGCGCTGGCGAAGACCATCCAGGGCTGCAGATTCTTCGAGCGATCCTCCGCGATCAGACGCTCGAGATCGGGCACCGACATGTGGAGCTTGTCGTCCACCGGCACGGTCCGGCAGGGCACGTGCGCGAGTCCCGCGATGTGGAGCGACTTGCGAATCGCGAGGTGGCACTCGTCGGTCATGTAGATGACGCTCCGCATCCAGTCCCAGGCCTGGCGCGACTCGCGCGCCGCCACGACCGCCGTGAGCGTCGCGAGCGAGCCGCCGCTCTGCAGCGTGCCCCACGCCGTGTCGGGATAGCCGACCATCTCGATCAGCCAGCGCACCGTGTCGTTCTCGATCGCCGCTGCTCCCGGCGCCGCGCCGTAGTTGCCGGAGTAGCGATTCGTGAGCGCGGCCAGGTAGTCGCCGATGGCGCCGGTCGGAATTCCGCCCCCGGGCACGTAGCCGAAGAAGCGCCCGGACGTCGCGACGATGCCGCGCGTGAGCGCTCCCTTGAATTCGTCGAGCACGTCGTTGAACGGCGACGGCACGAGCGGCATCGGAACGGTGGCAGGCGGTGCTCCAAGCGGCAGAAACGCGGGCGCGTTCGCGTTCGCCTCGAGATAGTCCGCGGAGAATCGGGACAGAGCTTCGAGCCAGCGCTGGATCTCATCCGGCGTCGCGTCGAGCCGGCGAGATTCGGGCTCGAGCGAGCCGAGCCTTTGTTCCAGGGACTGGATTTCGGTCATGGAGTCTCCCTAAGTGGAGCGGGTCCTGAAGCTTCGGCGCACCATACCAGAGCGCCGGTCGGGTCCAAATGGCGTGGACTCAAGGCTCTCTGCGTGCTATACTTACGGGCGTTCCTGAATGTCAAATGCCGGATCGGGCGAGGGGGCGTCCGCTCCGCACCGATCTCGCCGTTTCGGAGGAGTTTCCACATGCACGTCCCCCGGTTTCGACGCCACCGGTCCATCCCCGCGTACCTTCTCGCCGCACTCGCTCTCGTTTCGCTCGCTCCCGCCGCCGCACGCGCCGACGCGTGGCCGTTCGATTGGCGCCCAGGCTGGATTCCCGGTGATCCCGTTGCCGACGTCGCGCTCGATACGTGGGCCATGCCTTCGAATCCCGGGCTCTACGTCGCGATCGATCCGGTGACGCACCGTCCCGTGGCGCCAACGGCCGAGCAGCGCGCCGCCTTCGGGCGCGCGATGGATCTTAGCGAGCTCCTCGCGCCTTCCGCTCCCGTGCGCGTGGAGGCGCTCCCGCACGGCGGCGAGGTCGCGCACTTGAACGGCGCGTTTCAGTCCTTCTCGATCGCGCGCCGCGACGCGTCGGGGCGGTTCGTGAACGACTGCGCTCCGGACGCGCAGACCGCGCTCCGGATTCTCTCGACGCCGCTCCCGACGGCGACGAAGGAGGAGCGCTAGTCATGACCCGCTCTCTCGCCGCACTCGCCCTGATCCTGCTCGTCGCGCTGTGGTCCGGCCCGGCTCTGGCCGCGCACTTCATCCTGATCAATCTCGATGGACCGGGTGAGGGCTTCAACGATCCCACGCCGGTCGCGCCGGTCGGCGGCAACGACGGCACCACCCTCGGCCAGCAGCGGCTCAACGTGTTCGAGACCGCCGGCGCGATCTGGGGCACGTACCTCCAGAGCGACGTCGACATCATCGTCGGTGCGAATTTCGATCCGCTCACGCCGTGCGACTCGACCAGCGGCGTGCTGGGGAGCGCGGGAGCGGCCAACGCCGCGTCCGACTTCACGAACGCCCCGATCGCGAACACGTGGTACTCGATCGCGCTAGCGAACAAGCTCGCGGGCACCGACCTGGTCGCGGGGCAGAACGACATCACGGCCCGCTTCAACTCCAGCGTGGACAACTCGACCTGCCTGGGCAATGTCAGTTGGTATTACGGCTTCGACCACAACGAGGGACAGGACGAGGACCTCCTCGCGGTCGTGCTGCACGAGCTGGGGCACGGGCTGGGCTTCCAGACCTTGACCACGCTCTCGACGGGACAGTTCCTGAGCAATCGGCCCGATGTCTACGCGCGGAACCTGTTCGACATCACCCAGAGCAAGACCTGGGACGCGATGACCAGCAACCAGCGGAAGAGCTCCGCGATCAACACCGGAAACCTGGTCTGGAACGGCAACTCGGCGAAGTCGCACGCAAGTCTCTTCCTCGGCCCGGTCACGGTCGTGCACGTGGATTCGCCCGCGGCGATCGCGGGGAACAAGGCGTTCGGTCTCGCGGACTTCGGTCCTCAGCCGGGCGTTCCCCCCATCACGGCTCCCGTCGTCCTCGTCAACGACGGCACCGGAACGACCAGCGACGCCTGCGAGCCGATCCTGAACGGCGCTTCGATCGCGGGCAAGATCGCCCTGATCGACCGTGGCACCTGCACCTTCGTCGCGAAGGCCAAGGCGGCCCAGGACGTCGGCGCGGTCGCGGTGATCATCGGCAACAACGTCGCCGGCGCGCCTCCCGGCATGTCCGGCGTCGACCCGTCGGTCACGATCCCCACCGTCAGCATCTCGCAGACGGACGCGACGGCGATCAAGGGGCAGCTGGGCGTGGGCGTCACCGTGACGATTGGAACCGATCCGTCCCATCTGGCGGGCGCCGACACGCAGAACCGTCCGCTCCTTTACACGCCGAACCCGCTCGAGAACGGCTCCTCCGTGTCGCACTTCGACACCTCGCTCCAGCCGAACGTGCTCATGGAGCCGTTCATCAACTCGGACCTCACCTCGTCGACCGATCTCACGCAGTACGCATTCGTGGACATGGGCTGGTACGCCACCGCGACCGCCGTGGCCGAGAGTCCCGCTTCTGCGCCGCGCGCCTTCGCCGCACCCAATCCATTCGCGTCGGCCACCACCATGAACTTCGCGTTGAAGACCGCCGGCAAGGCGTCGATCGAAGTGTTCGACGTGCACGGCACGCTCGTGAAGTCCTTCCCCGTGAAGTACCGGAGCGCGGGCATCCAGCAGGCGACCTGGGACGGCACGGATGCGGTGGGCCATCGCGTGGCGGGAGGCGTGTACTACTGGCGCGTGCGTTCCGGCGATTACCAGGCGGGGGGACGGCTCGTTCGTTTGCAGTAGCCTTCGCGATCCGTCAGTATGGGTGCGGGAGCACGATCGAGTCCGCATCCGACACGGGGGGTCGCCAATGGTCCGCAAGGGTCACGCCGAATGGAAGGGTAGTCTCAAGGAAGGCAAGGGCACCGTCTCCACCGAGAGCGGCGGGCTCTCGAACGCGCCCCACTCGTTCCACACTCGCTTCGGGGAAGAGCGCGGAACCAATCCCGAGGAGCTGATCGCCGCCGCCCACGCGGGCTGTTTCTCCATGGCCCTTTCGGGCAAGCTCGCCGCGGAAGGCATGACCGCCGAGTCCATCCGCACCACCGCCTCCGTCACGCTCGACAAGGTGGAAGGCGGCTTTGCCGTGACCGCCGTCCATCTGGACGTGACCGCGCGCATTCCCGGCGCCGACCACGCGACATTCGAGAAGGCCGCGCAGGAAGCCAAGACGGGCTGCCCCATCTCGAAGCTCCTGAACGCGCGGATCACGATGGACGCGAAGCTCGAGGGCTGACCCTCGCGCCCGCGTCCGGGCGCGCTCAGATCAGCATCAAGCTCCCGTTGCTCAACATCATGACCGGACCGTAGAGGCCGAGCCGCGTCCGCTTCCACCAGGCCCCGGTCGCCTTGCGCTCGGCCGGCGTGGTGAAGTGGTACTCGTACACCACCGCGCGCAGGAAGCGGGGCGGCGCGCCGCGGAACGGATCGCGCGCGAACATCCCCACGACGGAGGGTGCGCCCTCGAGCACCCGCTTGCAGAACGGATAGAACCACCCCTGGGAGTCAGGCGTGTCGAGCGCGGCGAACCACATCTGCCAGTCGAGCCGCGGCTGGTGCGGCGCCACGAACTCGGGGCGCCGCGTCAGGTCGCCCGGCTTGTAGCGAAACTCGTACGCGCGCCAGCTCATTCCGTCGTCGCTCCCCTCGAGGATGATCTCCGGACGGTGCGTGGTCATGACGGCGAAGAGGCCGTAGTGGTTCACCATCCGGAACGGCCACACCCCCTCGTAGAGGAGGTCGACCGGCCCCATCCACGCCGTCGACTGTCCCGCGCCGCGAAGCGTTGGCACCCAGCTCAGCGCGAAGAGGACCACCGCGGCGGGCGTGAGGATCCACGACAGCCACCGGCCCCTCCGCGCTCCTTCGCGCTCCGTCGCGGCGCGCCACCGCCTGGGCCACACGCCGTCATCGAGGAGCAGCACGCAGAGCGCGAGCGTGAGCCAGTTGAAGAACCCGTAGTTGCCGGTGAGAAGGATCAGCAGCTGGAGCGATGCGATCGACGCGGCCGCGGTGAACCGGATGCGCCGCGGCGCGAACGCGAGGAGCGGGGCGGCGCCTTCCATCACGAACACGCCCAAGGTCATCGCGCGGAGGACGCCGTCGGGCAGGTGATGCATGTACCAGGCGGTCCAGGGCGGCAGGGGCTGCGTCTCGAAGTGATAGCGAAGAGCGCTCAGGTCACGCCAGGCGCGGTCGCCGCTCTGAAGCTTCACCAGTGCGGACGACACCGAGAGCCGGATCAAGAGCCAGCGGCTCAGCCAGAGCGCGGCGCGTGACGGTGGTGGATCCACGCTCGGATGGGACCACCAGCGCCAGGGGGCGAGGAAGATCGCGAGGAACCCGGCTTCGAGGAGCAGGCTGTCCCACTGGAACCACAGGAAGTCCTGACAGGGCACCGTGGCCGAGAGATAGAGGACGAAGAGCCCGACGAGGCAGAGGATCGGCGCCATCCCGATGGCGAGGAGGAGCGCGAGCACGGTCCCCAGGGCGCAGAGCGTGTGGAGCATGGCGTTGCTGGTGCTGAACCACGCGAGCGTCGGCGCGATCCACGGCCCGAGCACCCCGTAGCGCGCCGCGGCGGCGTCGAGGTAGTGCTGCGCCGGCTGGATCCCGTTCGTGCCGGCGAGGCCGATGATCTGGGTCCAGAGCGACAGGAACGCGACGAGATACACGAGCGCGAGGAGGCGAAGGTAGATCCACGTCGTCAGGGTCTCACCGGGCGGTACGACGTGGCGTCCCCAGATCCAGCCGGTCAGCCTCGTGAAGAATCCACGATGGCCTGCGACGAGCCGGTAGCACGCCTCGAGGAGCGGGGCGAATCCGGGAAGGCGGCGATACAGTCGCAGCGGCCAGCGCCGGTGCGGCGCGTAGGCCAGCACGCGGACGACGGCTTCCGCGCCGCGGGACACGCGGCCGTCCGGCTCGATGAGATGGACCGCTTGGCGGAAGGCTTCTTCGGGGACTTCGGGGAAGCGGGGCGCCGCTTCCTGGTAGGGAACGAACTCCGCGCGATCCCCGAGCGTCTGCCGCCAGCGGGCGATCCACTGGCGGCAGAATCCGCAGTCGCCGTCGAAGACGACGACCGGCCGCTCGGGCGAGCTCACTGCGGCAACGCGATCATCCCTTTCCGGCGAGCCACTCGTCGAACGCCTTGAAGTCGTAATCGCGTTCGAGGAACTCGTGCACCAGCGCCTTCGCGGGCTTCGACCCGCCGGGCGCGAGCACCATGTCCCGGTACCGCTTGGCCACCGTGGGATCCAGCAGGTTGTCGTGGTTGAACCGGCTGAACATGTCCTTCGCGATCACGAGCGACCACATGTACGTGTAGTAGTAGGCCGAGTAGCCGTCGAGATGGCCGAAGGCGGTCTGCATGTGCGTGTCGGGCATCGTCGGGATCGGCGAGAACTGCGGCTCCAGCGACGTCACGATCGCGTCCGTGTTCACCTGTGAGGGGGGCCGGTTGTAGATGCTGAGCGACACGGCGGAGTAGAACGCCTGGGTCGAGACGCCGAGCGCGCGGCCGAAGGCGTCGGCCTTCCGCATCTTCTGCACCAGCTCCGTCGGAATCGTCTCACCCTTCTCGTTCTTGGCGAAGGTCTGAAGCACCTTGGCGTCCCAGCACCACTCCTCCAGCATCTGTGACGGGGCCTCGACGAAGTCGCGCTGCGTCGTCGTGCCGGAGACCGGCTCCCACTGTCCCTGGCCGCCCAGGATCGCGTGGATCAGATGGCCGAACTCGTGGAAGAAGGTCTCGACATCGGCGTGCTCCATGAGCCCCGGATCGCCAGCCTTGCCGCCAGGGAAGTTGCAGACCAGCGCGTGCTCCGGCAGCTGATAGCCGCGGACGCCCTGGCGGATCGTGAATTTGGCCGCGTGGTTGTACTTGCCGGGCCGCGGATGCAGGTCGAAATAGAACCGCCCGAGCTTCTTCGAGCCTTCATAGACGTCGTAGGCCTCGACGCTGGGATCCCACACCGCGGCGTCGACATCCCGCTTGTACGTGAGCCCGAACATGGTCGACGTGACGTCGAGGACGCCCTGCTTCACCCGGTCGAACGGGAAGTACTGCCGCGCCTGCGCCGGATCGTAGTCGTAGTCGCGCATCCGGATCAGCCGGCCGTAGTACGAGGCCTCCCAGCGGTTGAGCTGCGTCGCCTTGGGATCGTCCTCCTGCTTCCGCTTGAGGTAGACGGCGTAGTCCTCCTGCGCCCGCTTGTACGTGGTCTCCTTCAGACGGTCGATGAAGCTCTGCGCGTTGGCCGCGTTCTCGATCATCTTGTCCTGGGTGACGTACTCGGCCCAGGTGGGGTAGCCAAGGATGTGCGCCAGCCGGTCGCGCTTCGCGATCAAGGAATCGAGGACCGCCATGTTGGCGGGATAGGCGCGGTTCTGCGCCTCGTGCATGAGCCGCTTCCTCGTGTCCTCGCTCTTGGCGTAGCGCATCACCGGGCCGAGGTCGGGATACTCGATGCTCAGCGTGACCTTGCCGTTGGCTTCGGACGCCGGATGCGACTTGATGAAGTCGTCGGGGAGGCCGGCGAGGGCCGCCGGACCGTCCACCTGGATCGTGCGCGAATCCGTGCGGATGTTCCGATCGAAGTCCTGCCCGGTCTTGGTCAGCTCGTCGAGGATCGTCGAGATCTGCGCGCGCGTCGCCTCGTCCTTGTCCACGCCGGAGAGGCGGAAGTCGCGCAGCGTCTTCTCGTGGAAGTAGCGGGTGGCCGGATCGGCCTTGCTGACGTCCACCTGGGCCAGAGCGTCGTACACCGCGCGGTTCAGGCTGAGATCGTCGAGGAACTTCGTGGCCCGCTGCGTCTGCGTCTCGGCATCGGCGCGGAACGCGGAATCGGGATGCACCGACTCGAGGAGGCTCGATGCGTAGGCCGCGTTGTCGCCGTGCATCTGGATCTCGTTGTACGGGACGAGCGTGTTCTCGATCGTCCGCTTGCCCTTCACCGCGAGCATCTTGTCGAGCGCGGCCTGCGCGGCCTTGAGCTCGGCGTCTTCCTGGACTTTGAACGCGGCCGCGTTCGGGTGGCCGCTGAAGAACGCCTGGGTGGACGACGTGGGCTTCGGCGACTTGGCTTGGGACGAGGTGGGGAGAGCCGCCGCGAGCGACAGGAGGAGCGCGAGCGGCGCGACAAGCCGGAGCGTGCGATTCGTGAGTCGGGGGAGCGTCATGGCGCGATCAGTGCCTCCTCGAAGGGCGAAGTGGGAAATGGCGTTCGATGATGCCACGGGGTCCTGAACCCGGCAAGACGGTCGAAAAGGAAGTTGGCGCGGGGGTGAGGCCTTCTCTAGGCTTGATGGCGCCGGGCCGCGCCATGGGGAGGCGGGTGGCCCCGGACCCACGCCA
>DATJGP010000137.1:0-12247 GCA_035494915.1 Candidatus Eiseniibacteriota bacterium
CGGTGCCCGAAAAGAGCGCCGGCAAGCCTTTTCCCAGCGCAACCTGTTGGGGTACAATCAGGGGTGGCCCCAACATCTTGTGTTTTTCTGTTGGCGGGCCACGTAACGCTCGCGTAATGTGCGACCCCGGTTTCAGAAGGATCCCCGGTCCCCCCCGAGGGCCCGGGTGACGGCGCCGCACGAAGCGGCGCCATGGGGTGGTGGATGGACCATGGAGAGGGGTCACCACGATGGCGCGAGAGTTTGGCAGCGAAGGAGCATCGGTCCACGAAGGAATGGCCGTACTCGAAGGAGTGATCATGGGGACGCAAGGGAACCGACATAGTTCGGCCGAGACTCGCATGGGTCTCCGCTTCCCCCGCGTCTATACCCGGGCCGGCGTGAATCCGTTCGACGAAGTCGAATGGGATCTCCGGACCGCGATCATTTCGAGCGAGCACGGACAGGCAGTGTTCGAGCAGCGCGATGTCGAGTTCCCGAAGTTCTGGTCGCAGATGGCGACCAACGTCGTCGCGTCGAAGTATTTCCGCGGGCAGATCGGCACGCCGCAGCGCGAGCGTTCGGTGAAGCAGCTGATCGGTCGCGTCGTCACGACGATCGCGAAGTGGGGACGCACGCAGGGCTATTTCGCGAGCGACATGGACGCCCAGGCGTTCGAGGACGAGCTCACCTACATCCTTCTGCACCAGAAGGCCTCGTTCAACAGCCCGGTCTGGTTCAATTGCGGCGTCGAAGAGAAGCCGCAGTGCTCCGCCTGCTTCATCAACTCCGTCACGGACACGATGGACGGCATCCTCACCCTCGCGAAGACCGAGGGCCTCTTGTTCAAGTGGGGCTCGGGCACGGGGACGAACTTCTCGTCGCTGCGGAGCTCGAAGGAGCACATCCAGGGCGGCGGCACCGCGAGCGGCCCGGTCTCCTTCATGAAGGGCTTCGACGCGTTCGCCGGCGTCATCAAGTCGGGCGGCCGCACGCGCCGCGCGGCGAAGATGGTGATCCTGAACGCCGAGCATCCGGACATCGTCGAGTTCATCAAGTGCAAGGCCGAGGAGGAGAAGAAGGCCTGGGCGCTGATCGACGCGGGCTACGACCCGTCGCTGAACGGCCCCGCCTATGCCTCGATCTTCTTCCAGAACTCGAACAACTCGGTGCGCGTCCCGGACGAGTTCATGAAGGCCGTGGAGGAAGACGGGCCGTGGACCACGAAGGCCGTCGTGACCGGCGAGCCGGTCGAGACGCTTCGCGCGCGCGATCTCATGGGGATGATCTGCGACGCGGCGCACCAGTGCGGCGATCCGGGTCTCCAGTTCGACACCATCGTCAACGACTGGCACACCTGCCCGAACACGGCGCGGATCAACGCGTCGAATCCGTGCAGCGAGTACATGTTCCTCGACAACTCGGCGTGCAATCTCGCCTCGCTGAATTTGATGAAGTTCCTCCACGAGGACACCACGTTCGACGTGGATCGCTACAAGCACGCCGTCTCGGTCCTGATCACGGCGCAGGAGATCATCGTCGACAACGCGTCCTACCCGACGCCGTCGATCGAGAAGAACAGCCACGACTTCCGGCCGCTGGGGCTGGGGTATGCCAACCTCGGCGCCTTGTTGATGTCGTGGGGCCTGCCCTACGACTCGGATGCCGGACGCTCGGTGGCCGCGGTCTTGACCGCCGTGATGCACGGTCACGCGTATGCGCAGAGCGCGCGGATCGCCGAGGTCACGGGGCCGTTCGCAGGCTACGAGAAGAACCGCGAGCCCATGCTGAGGGTGATCCGCAAGCACCACGCCGCGGTGGATCGGATCGATGCGCGGTACGCGCCCGCGGGGTTGATGGACGCGGCGCGCGGGGTGTGGGACGAGTGCTACAAGCTGGGCGTGGAGCACGGCTATCGCAACTCGCAGGTCACGGTGATCGCGCCGACCGGCACGATCGCCTTCATGATGGATTGCGACACCACCGGCATCGAGCCGGACATTGCGCTGGTGAAGTACAAGAAGCTCGCCGGCGGCGGTATGCTGAAGATCGTCAACAACACGGTGCCCGAGGCATTGCGTCGCCTCGGCTACGAGGAGGAAAGGGTCAATCGGATCGTGCAATTCATTGATGAGCACGAGACGATCGAGGGAGCGCCCGGGCTCAAGGATGAGCACCTCCCCGTGTTTGATTGCGCGTTCAAGGCGAAGAACGGCACCCGCTCGATCCACCACATGGGCCACATCCGGATGATGGAAGCCGCGCAGCCCTTCATCTCCGGCGCCATCTCCAAGACCGTGAACATGCCCGAGAACGCGACGCCGCAGGAGATCGCCGATGCCTACATGGCGGCCTGGAAGGCCGGGCTCAAGGCGATCGCGATCTACCGAGACGGCTCCAAGCGCAGTCAGCCTTTGTCCACGTCGAAGAAGGATCGCGGTGCTGGTGGCAGCGAGGCTGGCGCAGCGGTCGCGGAGGCAGTGGGTGCCGCGGCCGGCAAGGCTCCGGTGGCCAAGCGGCGCCGCCTGCCGGATGAGCGGCAGTCGGTGACGCACAAGTTCTCGGTGGCGGGCCACGACGGCTATCTCACCGTCGGCATGTACGAGGACGGCACGCCGGGCGAGATCTTTATCGTGATGGCGAAGGCCGGGAGCACGCTGAGCGGCGTCATGGATTCGTTCGCGACGGCTTTGTCGCTCGGGCTCCAGCATGGCGTCCCGCTTCGTTTGTTCGTGAACAAGTTCAGCCATGTCCGGTTCGAGCCGCACGGCTTCACGAAGAACCCGGACATTCCGATCGCGAAGTCGATCATCGATTACCTTTTCCGCTGGCTCGGCATCAAGTTCCTCGGCGAGTCGCCGGCGTCCGCGCAGCACGAGGCGGCCCGCGAGGATCCGCTCGAGGCAGGCGGCGTGCAGGCGGTCGCGGACACGCAGCTCAAGCTGATCGGCGGCAACGGCGGCACCAACGGCGGCCACGCCGGGAGCGGTTACACCAATGGCCACACGGCGGACCTCCACGAGGACCGCGCGTTCGTGAGCCAGTCGGACGCACCTCCCTGCACCGAGTGCGGCGCGATCATGGTGCGTCGCGGCGCGTGCTACTCCTGTCTCAACTGCGGCGCGACGAGCGGCTGCGCTTGATTGGTTTTTGATTTGAGCTGGTAACCAGCCAGTAGCGATTCAAGGCCCCGGTGGCGCAAGCTGCCGGGGCTTTTCGCTGCCCGGTGGCGCAAGCTGCCTTCCGCTGTCCGGTGACAATGCGCCGGGAAATGCGCCCTCAGACGGTGAACGCTCCGCCTCGTTTCCAGCCTTGGTTTCCGACCGTTCGTCTGAAGCTTGGGTCAGCCGGTCCGCCTCGTATTGGTTGTGGGCCCGGCATCGCAATCTCATGTTGTCGACGGTTCCTCTTCCCCCCTGCGCCACGGGATGGACGTGATCGAATTCGAGATAACGGCGCGCCTGACAACGCTTCCCGCTCGGGCCGGTAAAGGTGCACTGCCCCTTGTCTCGCTCCCAAACCGCACGGCGAACGTGTGCGGGGACGTATCGTCTGCGAGCGCTCGGGCGTGCACGCCGCGGGCGAGTTGTCGCTCCGAACTTCTGACGCTCGAGCTGGAGAATCAGGGCCTCGAGCGCACGGTCGAGCACCTGGGCGATGTCCCCGCCCGCGACCGCATGACTAAGCAGAGCCTGCGCATAGCGCAGTTTCTGGTGCGTCCTGTGGTCGATGGTCACCCTCAAGCTGTACCGCTCCAGGAGGGCCGCGGTGCTGGTCAAATCCGGCGATCCAACTCGCCCCGGGGCGAGTTCATCCATGCTCGGGTCGCCTGAATCGGCTCCGTTCGTAGCCCCGGCAACTCGCCCCGGGGCGAGTTGCGCGCGATGGTCCGCAGGGAGAGCCGGCGTCGAGTCCGGTCTGGGTGCACCCGCCCGGTCGGACCCATCACGATCGGACCCATCGCAATCGGACCCATCGCAATCGGACCCGTCACGATCGGACCCGTCGCGATCGGACGAACCCTTCAACTCTCCGACGCCAGCCTCCTCAAGCGCCAGCTGCGGCAGGGGTCCTCGAGCCACGGCAACTGGCCCCGGGGCGAGTTGACGAAGCGATTGAGGTCTGGCGATCCCGGGGGGAAGTGGTCGAATCGTCGGAGGCGACTCGGGAGCTCCGAAACGCCGGGCCAATATCTGCTCGATTTCGAATCGCCGGCGATGCGTTGCCGCTTCGATGAGCTCATCGGAATTCACCGCCGTCAGATGCGGCGCCAGAAGGCAAACGGCCGCGAGATGCAAGCGGCCATCCGCCACAGCGTGGAACATGGCCGGAAACTGGCGCGCCGCGCGGGCTGCGCGGATCCGCTTGTAGGCCGAGTCCTCGGACAGCCGCAGATCCTCGACACAGTAGGCATGCATCGATGGATAGCCAGCGGCGACGTACAGGCCCCGCGCGTCGACTTCTCCGATGTGGGCCAGAAGCGCTGCGGTCCCGACACGGTCCCGGGCCACCAGGTCCGACAGGTCTCGGAGGAGCGCTTCGTCCGTGAGGTGGTCCAACGAGTAGTTCTTCGACGTGGTTCTCTGCATGGAAGCACCTGTGAGCGGGGATGTGATGAAGTGCCTGATGGGGGATCAGGTCTTGGGGGCGGGTGGGTGATTTATATCATGAGCACCGCTAAGGGAGAATGACTAAGAGAGCGCCATGACAGGCAAACTGCAGGCGTGGAAGGCGCGCCGCTAGTCCGCTTCCGCCGCGCTGTCAGGCTTTGCGCCGCTGCCCGCGTTGCCGCTCCCGCCCTGGCACGGCAAGTCGCTCGTCGCGGTGTCGATCGCGACCTTCCACTCCCCTTTCGCCTTCTTCCAGACCGTGACGTACTTTCCAGTGTCGTCGACCTGGCCACCGGCGTTGTTCTGGATGTAGTGATAGGTGCCGCGCTCCACCGCCATGTCGAGGGACGCCGACACCTTCACCTCCTCGGTCGCGAACGTCATGCTCACGCCATCGGGCCTGAGCCAGGTCTCGTACCACTTCTGGATCGGCTCCTTGCCGATGATCACGGGCGTGTTCGACGCCATCTCCATCGCGTCCTCTGCGTAGTACGTCATGATCTTGGGGATGTCCTTGGCGATCTCGGCCTTGAGCCACTCCTGGCTCAGCGTCTGGACCGCCTTGGCCTCGTTCAGCGTGTTCACCTCGGCGGGCTTCTGCACGGTGCAAGATGTGAGTATCGAGGCGAGACACACGGTCCGAAGCCAAGCCTTCATGGAGCCTCCCAAGGGTTATTCGGGTACACGCTCCGGCGACCGCCGGGCGCGGTGCACGCAGGTGCGGTGCTGGCCCCGTCGCGCGCGTCGCGCACGCAGGCGCGAACGGCACCCGCTACTGGAATCGAACGGTGATGGCTACTCTCCCGCTGTCCGCGGGAGCGAATTCGACGAGGTAGGATACTTGTTTCCCGCAGCGATCGATGGTCCATCGCTCGTGCCGCGGGAGGCGGGACAACGCGGTATCTGGGTCCGCACCCGCGGGGCCGGCACCATCCGCGGCGCCCGCGACGCCGTTACCATCCCCGGCACCCGCGGCGCCCCCGTTACCACCCGCGGCACCCGCGGCGCCGTCGCTATCCGCCCGAAAACCCATCGAGTCCAGAACCACCGTGTCCGAGACGCGTCGCTCCGTGCATCGGTCCTTTCGGAGATTGTCCATGGCGCGGATCGCCAGGACGACGCGGACCTGCTCGGAGGAGTCGGCGTAGGTGGCGCCGGGCGCTGGCGCCCAGGCGGCCGCGGGCGAGCCGAGGTCGTGCTTCGAGCCGGCGCACCCGCTGAGCACGAAGGCGCCAATGGCCGCGCAAACCGCACGCAGAGATCCGCCCGCGCCTCGCACTAAGGAATCGGCGGAGGGAGCGGGGGCGGCTCCGGGGTGCCGGGCGGGAGCTGAGGCTCCAGGTTCGCGCCGCCTGCCGCCGCGGCGCGCTCGCGCGGCGTCAACGGTCCGTCGGGGAGGCCTCCGCGGCCCGAAGCGGCTGAATGGCCGAGGTCCCTCTCATCGCTAGCGTGCCCACCACCACCCTGCGCACCACCACCCTGCGCACCGCCACCATGCCCACCGCCAGCGTGACCACCACCACCGTACCCACCGCCCTGCTGCCCCCCGGACACCAGCCCCATCCCCTCGCTCCCGCGCTCCGAAAACGGCGTGACGGTCCTTGGGGGCCTCGCGGGATCCCGGCGCGGCACCGGCGTCCTTGCCTGGGGCGGCACCGCCCGTGCTTGGCTCCGCTCTCGCAAGAGCGTCGCACCCACGGCCAGCATCCAGACCTGGAGCGGCAGTCCGACGCCGTAGCGCACCGCCGTCAGGCGCATCGGATTGATCGCGGCGCCGGTGACCGTGGAGCTCCAGAAATCGAACAGGTACACGAGAATCCCGATCACACCGACCACGGCGCCGGCCCAGCCGAGCCAGCTCGGGATCACGTCACGCGACGAGCCGCCCAGGCCGGCCGCCACGACCGCGGCGAACAGCAGCACCGATCCCACCGCGAGCGCACCCATTTTCCAGTACCAGACGGCGCTGAAAAGCATCGTCGCGAGGCCGGGATCGAGGGGATAGAGATTGCGAATGAACGCGGGAAGGAAGAACTCCATCGAGAGGAACGAGACGTAGATGGATGCGCCGACCAGCGCGCACACGGTCACGATCGAAGCCGGTCCGGACGCGCCTCGGAGGTGCAGCAGAAACGCGAACGCGGCAAAGCCGACCGCGGCCGCGAGGAATCCAACCACCATCGCGGCGTGAAGTCCCATCCACCCGGAGAGGCCCTCCTTGGCGATGGCCTCGATGACGTGGTTGGCTTCGTTCGCCGGCGGCAAGGAGGGGAACACCGCGAGCGAGAGCGAGAGGACCACCGCGCCGAGCGTGAAGCCCACGCCCGCGTACGTCTGGATCGATTGGACCCGTTCATCCATCACATCGGCCATCCCAGGCCTCCCTTCGGACCGGCGCCACATTCACCACGGACCCACACGCGCGCCACCGCCGCACCCGCACCACGGACCCACACACGCACCACCCACCAAAACCCTTGAACCATTCGCCGATGCCCGGCACTCTACCGCCGTGCCCGAGCATAAACAAACCAAGAACCTCGACCCGAACGCGCTTGGGCTGATCGCGGCGCTGGCCGCGATCGTCCTCTACATCCCCGCGATCCAGTACGGATGGGTCTGGGACGACCGGGTCATGGTCGACTCCCAGGGGCACGCGCTCCTCGAAGGCTACCGCCCGCTCGCCTCGCTCCTCTTCCGGCTCGAGTGGAATCTCGGCTACGGGACGCCGCTGATCGCGCACCTCACGAGCGTCATGCTCCACGGCGCCGCGACGTTCCTCTTCTTCCGGCTCGCCCTCTCGCTCGCGGCGGGACCGATGCTCGCCCTCGTCACGTCGCTCCTCTTCGCGGCCCATCCGGTGCACGTGGAGGCGGTGGCGTACATCTCCGGCAGGCCCGATCTCCTCGCGACCACGCTCGCGCTCCTGGCGCTCGTGATCGCGCGCAAGGCGGAGCTCTGCGCGCCGGAGGGATGTCGCTCGCTCAAGATCTGGCCCGCGTACATCGCATACGCGGCCGCGCTCCTGAGCGACGAGGTCGCGCTCGCGATGCCCTTCGTGCTCATCGGGCTCGATCGCTTGGGACCGACGCCGGTTCCCTTCAAGCAGCGTCGCACGCACTACTCGGGGTTCCTCGCGATCACGCTCGTCTACCTCCTCATGCGCTTCATGTCGGGGCACGGCTTCCTGTCCAACGCCGGCGCCGCCGCGATGGGAATCGAGCCGGGCGCGAAGGCGTGGGCGGTGCCCATGGCGATCTACGAATCGCTGCGCGTCCTCTTCGTGCCGCATCCGCTCAATGCACTCAGGACGTTGACGGCCGCCGAGGTAACGACCACCGCGAGCAAGATCGCTCCGTTCCTCGCGCTTTTCGGCGTGGCCCTTTTCGTGGCGTGGCGCCGCCGCGATCCACTCGCGCGGGCGGGGGCGCTCCTGCTCCTGCTGCCGCTCATCCCGTCGCTTCCCATCGCGCCGTTCGTGGGTTCCTTCACCGAGGAGCGGGCGCTCTACTTCGCCTCGGTTGGCGCGTGCCTTCTGGTGGGATCCCTCTATGCGGCGGTGCGCACCGCGCTACCCCGCGCGGGCCTCCTGCTCACGGTGGTCGCGATTCTGGTCGCGGTGGCCGCGGGGGCGGGCACCCACGAGCGGCTCCCGGTCTGGAAGGACAACACGTCGCTCCTCTACGCTGCGGCGAAGGCGGATCCCAAGGATCCCCTGCCCCACCTCATGCTCGCCGACTTCTTCATGAACGAGCAGAACTGGCCCGCGGCGGAGGCATCCATCGATCGCGCGGTGACGCTCGATCCGAACAATCACAACGCGCTCGTGCGGCAGGTCGCGATCCTGAATCGACGCGGCAAGTTCGATCTCTCGGCCCAGGCCGCGCACAAGGCGCTCGCGATGGTGCCGAACGATCCCATGACGCTCACCAACCTGAGCGACGCCCTCGTCCATACGGACAAGCCGGCCGAGGGCGCGGACGCGGCGGCGCGCGCGATCGCGCTCGACTCGACGCTCGTGAACGCCTGGTACAACTATGGCGTCGCGCTCGCGGCGGCGGGTCACCTGAACGAAGCCATCGGCGCGTACCAGAAGACGATCGCACTCGAGCCCGGACACATCCTCGCGCTCAACAATCTGGGAGCGCTCCTCGGCCAGAGCGGGAAGCTGGTGGAGGCGCGCGAGCTCTACAGGCGGCTGGTCGTGCAGGCCCCCAACTCCGTCGAGGCGCACATGAACCTGGCGCTCGTGTACATGCGGCTCGGGGACATGCAGGCCGCGGCGCGCGAGCGGGCGGCCGTCAAGAACCTGAGCCCGAACGCGGTGCAGGAACTGGACGCGGTCATCCGGCAGTACCAGGGCTCGCGGCTCCCGGTGCTCCACCCGCAGCGTCCCATCACGCGGTAGGTTCGCGCACCCCGCCGGGGCCTGCCGGGCAGCACGGGGCTCCCGTAACAGCTTCGTGACGTGCCTCGCCGCGCGTGCTAGCTTAGCGTCCTCATGCCTCCGGAGCTCGACACCCGCTGGTTCGACCCCACGCGCATCAATCTCCTCGTCGGCATCCTTCTTTTCCTCGCCTTTCTCGTCATCAACATCCTCCGCGCCCGCGCCGGCGGATCGTTCTTCATCCGGCCCCTCGCCGGACTGCAGGCCCTCGATGAGGCCATCGGCCGCGCCACGGAAATGGGGCGGCCGATCCTCTACATGCCGGGCCTCGGCGACATGAGCGAGGTCGGCACGCTGGCGTCGATCACGATCATGGGACGCGTGTCGCGCAAGGTGGCCGAGCTGGGGTGCGACATGGAGGTTCCCTGCTACGACCCGATGGTCATGGCGATCATCGACGGCGTCGCGCGCCAGGCGTACCGCGAGGTGGGACGCGAGCACGATTACAAGGCTGGGAGCGTCCACTACGTGAGCGCGCAGCAATTCGCCTACGTCGCCGCCGTCACCGGCATCATGCTCCGCGATCGTCCCGCCGCGAACATCTACATGGGAAGCTTCTACGCCGAGTCCTTGTTCCTGGCCGAGACCGGCAACCTGACCGGAGCGATCCAGATCGCGGGGTGCGACAAGCCGACCCAGCTTCCCTTCTTCGTCTGCGCCTGCGACTACACCTTGCTGGGCGAGGAGCTCTTCGCGGCGGGCGCGTACATCGGACGCGAGCCGGTGCAGCTCGCCACGATCGCCGCGCAGGACTGGGCGAAAGCCCTGGCCATGGCTCTGATCGTGCTCGGCCTCCTCCTGACAGCACTCGGCCATCCCGAGCTGGGGCAGTGGCTCAAGGTTTCGTGAGACAACCCACCGCCGGGCGCTTTGGCGGGTGCTCCCCAGGCCGCACTCGCAGGAGCGCTCTCTAGCGTGTATCTCGGACCGCTCGTTCTCACGTTCGTTGTGGGAACGGTCCTCATCGCTCTCTATTTCATTCCGAACCACGCGGCCCAGGAAGTGAACGCGCAGCTCCTGCTCTGGGCCACGATCGTTTACGCCTTCGCGCTCATCCTCGGCTCCGTGTCGCTCATGGGCACGCACTGGCGGAAGATCCGCCTGAGGGCGGAGGGCTCGTTCTTCAGCTGGGTGGCCATCGTCGCGCTCGTCGCCACCACCCTCATGGGCGTGGTCTGGGGCGTGGCCGAGAAATCGCCGCTCGATCGCTTCTACAACGCCGTCAACTCGCCGCTCGCCTCGACCATGTTCGCGCTCCTGGCGTTCTTCATCGCGTCCGCGGCGTTCCGCGCGTTTCGCGCGCGCAATGTGGAGGCGACGCTCCTCCTCGTGACCGCGGTGGTGATGATGATCGGCCGCGTCTCGATTGGTGAGTTCATCTGGCCCGGTTTCCCGGCCCTGACGGAGTGGCTCCTCGACGTACCCAATCTCGCCGCCAAGCGCGCGATCGCGATCGGCGTCGGACTCGGCGCCATCTCGACGGCTCTCAAGATCATCCTGGGGATCGAGCGAAGCTACCTGGGGAGACAGCGATGAGCCTGGCGGATCGGATCCTCCGCCTGGACCGGCGGATCATCTTCATCCTGGTCGCCCTCGGTACGGCGCTCCCGCTCCTCGTTCCGGTCAACCTACCGATCACGGTCACACCGCGCGTGGAGGCTGCGTACGACACCATCGACCAGCTCCCGGCCGGATCGACGGTCCTGTTCTCGCTCGATTACGAGCCGGACGTCTCGGCGGAGCTCCAGCCGATGACCGTCGCGATCATGCGGCATTGCTTCCGGAAGAACTTCAAGGTGGTCGCGCTCACGCTGTATCCCGCCGGCCCGGGGCTCGTGGAGCCGGCGATCCGCATCGCGGCGGAGGCCGAGCACAAGGTCCGAAACAAGGACTACGCGTTCCTCGGTTACAAGTCGGGCTTCCAGACGGTGATGATCGGAATGGGCGAGAGCATCCGCTCCCAGTTCCCGGTCGACTTCTACGGCACGCCGCTCGATTCCATCCCCGTCATGCGCGGGATCCGGAACTACGGCGAGATCGCGCTCCTCGTGAACCTCACCGCCTCGAGCGCCGCCGACTACTGGATCCAGTTCGCCGTCGGACGCTACCGGAAGCCGATGGTCCTCGGCGCGACGGCGGTCATGGCTACCGATTACTACCCCTATCTCTCGTCGAAGCAGCTTCTGGGATTGATCGGAGGGATGAAGGGGGCGGCCGAGTACGAGAAGCGGATGGATCTTTTCGGTGACGCGCGCCGCGGCATGGACGCACAGAGCCTGGTGCACGTCATCGTCACGCTGCTCGTGATCCTGGGCAATGTGGCTTTGTTTGCGAGCCGCCGCGGAGCGGGGACCCGATGATCCCCTGGGCGCAGATGGCTCCCACGATCACCGTCTGGATCGCGGCCTTCCTCACGCTCTGCGTCTTCTCGTTCCTCTACAAGGACAACCCGTTCTACCGCTTCGCGGAGCACCTTTTCGTGGGCTCGGCGGCCGGGTACCTCCTCGCGGTGCAGTACCAGAACGTCATCATCCCGAACGTGTGGCTCCCGCTGACCACGGGAAAGCCCGTGACGATCGGGCTGACCGCGATTCCCCTCCTGCTCGGTCTTCTGATGGTGGCTCGAATCTCACCCCGATTCACCGGCCCGGCGCGGTGGGCCATCGCGTTCTACGTGGGGACCTACTCGGGCATCGCGGTGACCGGCTACATGCAAGCGCAGGTGCTCGCGCAGGTAGCCGACGCGGTCAAACCGTTCCCACCAGGATGGGGGGCCGTGAACGCGGCGCTCGGTTTGATCGGATTATTGACGGTGATCGCCTATTTCTTCTTCTCGGTGCCGCACAAGGGCGTGGTGGGCGTGGGCGCGCGGGTCGGGATCTGGTTCCTGATGGTCGCGTTCGGAGCGTCCTTCGGCTACACCGTGATGGCCCGCGTCTCCCTCCTGATCGCGCGCGTCCAGTTCCTGCTGCGGGACTGGATGCATTTGATACCGATGAGTTGAGTCGCCGGATGTAGCGGTTGGGCGACGACCGACAAGCGTTGAACTGGCCCCGGGGCGAGTTGGGGCGGCGGGAACTGGCCCCGGGGCGAGTTGGAGCGGCGCGACCTGGCCCCGGGGCGAGTTGTAGCGGCGCGAACTGGCCCCGGGGCGAGTTGGCGGCGGCGTTGACCTGGCCCCGGGGCGAGTTGAACCACCCTCATCGCGCCT
>DATJGP010000138.1:0-4975 GCA_035494915.1 Candidatus Eiseniibacteriota bacterium
GAGGCGATGGTGTCGGGCACTTCGAGGGGCTCGGTGGTGGCGAAGACGAACCGCACGTGGGCGGGCGGCTCTTCCAGCGTCTTCAAGAGCGCGTTCCAGGCGAAGTCGGTGAGCTGGTGCGCCTCGTCGATGATGTAGACCTTGGATTTCCCGCCCGACGCCGCGTACTTCACGTTCTCGCGGAGGTTCCGGATCTCCTCGATCCCGCGATTGGACGCGCCGTCGATCTCGAGCACGTCGAGCGACGTGCCGGACGTGATCTCGCGGCAGGAGCCGCACTCGTTGCAGGGCTCGGACTCGCCCGGCTTCCGGCGCTCGCAGTTCAACGCCTTCGCGATGAGGCGCGCGGTGGTGGTCTTGCCGCTGCCGCGCGGCCCGGCGAAGAGATACGCGTGGGCGACGCGGTCGGTGGCGACCGCGCGCTCGAGCGTGAGCCGGATCGGCTCCTGGCCGATGAGATCGCTGAATCGCTGGGGGCGGTACTTGCGCGCGAGCGCGAGATGCGGCACGGGCTACCTCGGGATGGCGACGGAACCGGGCTGAAGCAAAGCCCCCCCGCGACCGGCTCGGGTCAGCCGTGTCCGCGGCACATCGAGTCGATCACTGACCGCTGCTACCTTCCGGTCCTGACGGGGTTCGTGACTCTCGATTGCGCGGAAACTGACCGTCAACGCCAAGCCACAGGGAGGCCAGTGCCGCGTCGAAAGGCCTTCGGCTCAGATACGTCGCGATGCGTGGTGGAGATGACCGGGATCGAACCGGTGACCTCCTCGTTGCGAACGAGGCGCTCTCCCAACTGAGCTACATCCCCACGTGTCGATGGACTTCAGAACTGGCGGAGAGAGAGGGATTCGAACCCTCGAAGCACTTTCATGCTTACACGGTTTCCAACCGTGCTCCTTCAGCCACTCGGACACCTCTCCGGGGAGCCAGGCGCACGCGCGCTCCCTCGCGCGCCATCATTGCAAAATGGCGGAGAGAGAGGGATTCGAACCCTCGATACGCTTGCGCGTATAGCGGTTTTCGAGACCGCCCGATTCAGCCACTCTCGCATCTCTCCGCCGCGAGAATACGCGAATCGGGTTCAGGTTTCCAGGCGGTTCATGCCACGCCGCCGCGCCCGGAAGAACTGCTCCAGCAACGCACTCGCGTCGGCGGCGAGCACGCCGGGAACGACCTCGGCGCGGTGGTTCAGGCGGAGATCCTGGGGCACCATGGCGAGCGAGCCGCATGCCCCCGCCTTGGGATCGCGCGCGCCATAGACGAGCCGCGCGATGCGGGCGAGGACGATGGCCCCCGCGCACATGTGGCAGGGCTCGAGGGTGACGTAGAGGGTCGCGTCGTCGAGACGCCAGGTATTGAGGGTCTGCGCGGCCGCGCCGATCGCGATGATCTCGGCGTGCGCGGTGGGATCCTGCGCCGCCTCGACCCGGTTGTGGCCGCGCCCGATGATGCGTCCTTCGAGGACGACCACCGCTCCGACCGGGACTTCCCCCTCGGACTCAGCCGCTTCGGCCTCGGCGAGCGCCGCCTGCATGAAGCGCTCGTCCGAGGGGGACTGCCCGATCACGAACGCGGGAATTTCTTGAATGCGTTCCGCACGAGGTCGCTCGCGACGTCCTCGTACCGGGGCGGATCCGTCACCTTTCGCGACTGGATGTAGCCCGTCTCGTCGTAGTTGACGGCGCCGCTCGAAACGTCGACTTCGTTGGCAAAGCGCTGTTCGCGCGGACCCTTGAACCACGTCCGCTTCTTCGTCGCGAGGTCGAAGAGGGCGAACTGGAACCCGACCGTCGTATTGGATTCGCCGTGTCCGATCACGTTGACGCGCACGTTCTCCCACTCGGCGATCTTGACGAAGAGGATGGCGTCGACCGTGAGGAGCGAATCGATACCGTCCACCGCCGTGGAGTCGAGCGTCCCGTAGTTCGACCACTTCTCGTTGAGCGCGAAGATCTTGTCCGAGGCGTTGTGCACCTCGAGGAGGCGCTCCGTGTCGGTCGGCTGGAGAAACGTCGCCTGGGCTGCCGGGATCTCCTTGAGCCGGTCGTGGAGGATATCCTCCATGATCTTGGGTGCGCCAACCTCCGCCGAGCCGTTGACGACCGGCATGATGGCGACCCGGATCGACTTGGCAGGCGGCGGGTCTTCCTTCTTGGCCCCCAGCGAGGCTGCGAGGAAGAGGGCGAGCGCCGACGCGGCCGCCATGGAGCGGATGAAACGATGGGTCCTCATGGTGCTACCTCATGCGGGGAAGGTACCGGCGTGGGGATCGGAGGCGTCGATTCTATAAATGGCGCGCCCAGGAGGATTTGAACCCCCAACCTTCTGATCCGTAGTCAGACACTCTATCCAGTTGAGCTATGGGCGCGCGCGCCTGGGAAATTCCGGTCGAAATGGCGGAGAGGAGAGGATTCGAACCTCCGGTAAGGTGTTAACCCTACAACGGTTTAGCAAACCGCCGCCTTCAGCCACTCGGCCACCTCTCCCCCGGAACGTCCTAGTCGGTTCAGCCGTGGCACTATAGCCGCGGTTGAGCCGCCGGTCAACTGGGAGCGCCCGACGGAGGCCGGCCGGTTTCCCCCGAATCCGGCGGCTTGCCTCCGGACAGCGCCCAGGCCGGCTCCACATGGATCGTGACCTCGACCACCTGGGGAAGCTGGCGCTGGATGTCCTCCTTCACTCCGTGCGCCAGCGCATGGCTCTCGCGAACCGACATGTCCGGATCCACCTCCAGGTGCATGTCGGCCACGTAGTAAATACCCATCTTCCGCATCAAGAGTTTCTCGACTTGGTAGACCCCCCGGCAGGACTCGGCCACGCGCTTGGTCTCGGCCACCAGGTCGTACGGAGGGGCCTGGTCCATCAGCTCGTTCACGGCCGGGCGGAGGAGGCTCCAGCCGGTCAGGACGATGATGAAGCTCGCGAAGAGGGCGGCCCAGTCGTCCGCCGCCTCGAAGCCCCGCCCCCCGATCAGGGCCACCGCGATCCCGATGGCCGCGGCCCCCGAGGTGATGGCATCGCTTCGGTGGTGCCAGGCGTCGGTGCGCACCGTGTTGCTCCCGGTCTCCTGGCCGACCCGCGAGGTGAAGCGGAAGAGGAGCTCCTTCACCACCACCACTCCGATGACCACAGCGAGCGTGAAGGGGGACGGGGTCCTGTGTGGGATCACGATCTGGTGCACCGATTCCACCGCGATTCCGATCGCGGCGACGATGAGGAGCACCGCCACCAGGAACGCGGCGATGGGCTCGGCCTTGCCATGGCCGTACGGGTGCTCCTGGTCCGGAGGCTGGGACGCGACCTGGAGCCCGCGCCATACGATGATCGAGCCGACCGAGTCCCCCAGGGACTCGATGGCGTCCGCGATCAGCGCCTGGCTGTGGCCGAGGAGTCCCGCGGCGAGCTTCCCCACCCCTAGCAGGAAGTTGAGCACGAGGCCCACCACGCTCGACTTCATGCCGCGGTCGTAGCGCTCGGAGTGGATCTCGTGACGGTGGCGAATGGCCATCCGGTCAGGGCTCCGTGGAGGCCTGCGGCTCGGGCTCGGACGACCGCGACGCGAAGCGGGCTCCAAGCGTGAGATGGGACGGCACGCCGTCCGGGAAGTACCGTTGGATGGCGGTCTCGATCACCTGGCGTCGATTCCCCGGGTCGGGATGCGTGCTCATGAATTCCGGCTGGCCGCCGCCGCCGGAGGCCTGCTCCAGAATTCCCATCAAGGAAATCATCGCGCGCGGATCGTAGCCCGCCCCCGCCATCATGCGCACTCCCAGAGTGTCGGCCTGGATCTCGTCCTGCCTGCCGTAGCGGAGCTGCATCATCTGCGCGACCAGCGCCGCGACCTGCGCCGTGTGCTGTCCGGAATCGTAGTCGCTCGAGCCCGCGATCCCCGCCGCGCCCACGAGTCCTTGCGCGAGCTCGCTCTTCGAGATCTGCTCCGCGGAGTGCCGCGCCACCACGTGCCCGACCTCGTGCGCGAGCACGCCGGCGAGCTGGGCCTCGTTCTCGAGACGCGCGAGGAGCCCGTGCGTGATGAAGATCTGCCCTCCCGGAAGCGCGAACGCGTTCACGGTCTGCGGATCGGCAAGGGCATGGAACTGGAATTGATACGGAGTGCTCGCGGCCCCTCCCTGCGCCACCACGCGCTGTCCGATCTGCTCTACGGCGCGGCGAATGGTGGCGTCATCGTCTTCGCCCCCCATCTCCTGCGCCATTTGCGGCGCCATCTGGAGTCCGAGCGCGATCTCCTGCTCGGGATCCATGGAGATGTGCTGCACTTCGTGGGTGAACGGGTTCTCCTGCCGCAGGGAGTAATAGCTGATCAGCGAGATCACCGCCACGATCGCGGCGATCAGCAAGCGTCCTCGACTCATGGTTCCCTCCATCGGCCCGCCTGGCGCCGAGCCCCGAGTGTAGGTTGGCGAGGGCTGTGGCGGAGCAAGAAGAGGGCCGGGACCCCTCAGGCCTGACGAAGAAGGGCGGCTGGCCGCTCCTTGGGCGGAGCGTCAGTGCTCGCGTCCTGGTGGACGGCCGCGAGATCCGTGGCGATGGACGTGGCGAGGCGGTCGTTGCTCCAGTATCCCGTGTGGGAGAGCGGCGTCCAGCCGGTCCAGAGCGATCCCGCGTTCACCGGGCGATCCTCGGTGACGGTGCGACGGTAGGCCGCGTTCAGCTCCTTCAGCGGATATCCGATCACGTCATCCGGGTCGTAGACGTTCACCCAGCGCGCGGCGACATCGGGGTGGTGCCGGACGAGGCCCTTCGGCGGGAACGTGATCGGCTGGCCGAACTTGGGATAGCGAAGGCTCCAGAGCGCGATCGGACTCCCGAGCGTGTAGAGGAGCGCCAGCGTCTCGCCGCGCTCGATCGGCGCGCGGCCGACCGCAGAGCGGACCTCGGACGAGGCGAACGACTTCCGCTTCTTCGCGAGATCGTAGACGTAGTTGCTCGCGATCACCGTGCCGAGGCTGTG
>DATJGP010000139.1:0-14805 GCA_035494915.1 Candidatus Eiseniibacteriota bacterium
AGCCTAGAGTCCCTGCCCTCCCTGATCGTCGGGGGGCGGCGTCTGGTCGTCCGGTTGCTCCTCGGGCTCCTGGTTCTGCTTCGCCGAATCCGGCGTGCTCGTCGAGTCGGCCGTGAATCCACCCAGGCTGTCGGGCCACACGACCGGATGGAAGACCGGGCAGACCTGCCGCGGCTCCGTTTTCCGGATGAACGCGGCCTGCATCACGTGCGGACAGCCCGGCCCCGCGCGGTAGCCCGTGTCGCCGTCGATCCAGACGTCCACCACGTCGGGAGGCGGCTCGAAGTCGCGAAGCGGACGGTCGCGGTGCGCGAGATCCATGAAACGCGCCCAGATGGGCACGGCCGCCTGGGTCCCGGTCAATCCGAGCCTTCGATTCTTGTCGCATCCCACCCAGACGCCGGTGGCGAGGTCGGGCGTGAACCCCACGAACCAGGCGTCGTTCTCGTCATCGGTGGTGCCGGTCTTCCCAGCCGCCGGGCGGACGAACCCATACTCGCTCCGGATGGATGCGGCGGTGCCGTAGATCACGGGCCCCTCCATCAGGATGGTCGCCATGTATGCCGTCTCCGGATGGAGCACACGACGGCTCTCGCGCTTCGGCGTCCACCGCACCGATCCGCCGCGGTCCAGCACCGCCTTGACCGGCGTCGGCTCCACCAGCACGCCGCCGTTCGCGATCGTGGCGTACGCGGTCGTCAGCTCGAGCACCGAGAGCTCGCTCGTGCCGAGGGCGAGCGACGCGACGGCCCGAAGCCGGCTCTCGATGCCGAGCGAGCGCGCGACGTCCACCACGCGGTTCAGGCCCACCATCTGCGCGAGGTGGACCGTTGCCACGTTGAGCGACCGCGCGATCGCGCGGGCGGCCGTGACGCGGCCGGCGTAGGAGTTCTCGAAGTTGCGCGGCGCCCAGGGTCCGAGATCCGTCTGGAACGTGTCCGGCGCGTCCTCGAGCACCGTGGCCGCGGTGAGCGGCGGACGGCGTCCCGAGAAGTAGGAGTCGAGCGCGGCGATGTAGACGAAGGGCTTGAACGCGGAGCCCGGCTGGCGCTTCGAGTCCACCGCGCGATTGAACGGGCTCTCGGCGTAGCTTCGTCCGCCGATCATGGCGCGGATGTTCCCCGTCGAGGGCTCGATCGCGAGGAGCGCGCCCTGCGCCGGATCCTTCTCGGCGCCGCCCGACGGCGATCGCCAGTCCGCCTCCTTCACGCCGGCTCGCACGATCTTCTCCCCCTCTTCCTGGAGCCCCGAGTCGAGCGTCGTGAAGATGACGAAGCCGCGTCCGGAGAGCTCGCTCTCGGGGATGTCCTTGGAGAGCGTCTCCCGCACGTAATCGACGAAGTAGGGCGCCAGCGTGGCCGGCGGCGGATTCGCGGCGAAGCGCATCTGCGTGCGCCGGTACTTCCGCTCGTCCTGCTTCGTGATGTAGCCGGCCTCGGCCATGTCCTGGAGCACTTCGTTCCGCCGGACGATCGCCGCCTCGGCGTCGCGATAGGGCGAGAACCGGTTTGGCGCGGGGATGATCCCCACGATGAGCGCGGCCTCGGGCACCGTCAGCTCCTGGGCGTGCTTGTTGAAGTAGTAGAGCGAGGCCTCCTCGACGCCGCACACGCTCCACGACCCGCGCTGCCCGAGGTAGATCTGGTTGAGGTAGAACTCGAGGATCTGCTCCTTGGAATAGCGCAGCTCGACCATCACCGCGAGGAGCGCCTCATGGAATTTCCTCCAGAAGCTCCGCTCGTGCGACAGGAAGAAGTTCTTCACGAGCTGCTGGGTGATGGTGCTCCCTCCCTCCACCACCGTGCGGGCGCGCACGTTTCGCATCGTCGCACGCCCCATGCCGAGGAGATCGAGCCCCCAGTGGTGGTAGAAGCGCCGGTCCTCGCTCGCAATGAGCGCGAGCACGAGATGGCGCGGCAGATGGTCGAGCGGCACGTAGCTCCGCCGCTCGCGCGCGGGATCCGCGAACTCGCCCAAGAGCTCCGGCTCGATGCGGAGGAGCCCGCGCCCCTCCTCGCCTCCGCCGAAGCCATTCCCCAGCGACTCCACACGTCCGTTCTGGAGGCGCACGGTCACCGGCGTGCCGTGCTCCACGCGGTCCGGATACGTGAAGGGGCGCAGGTAGACCTCGAAGATCGGCCCGTTCACGCGATACCGGCCGGGATCGGTGGGGCGCTTCACGGAGCGCTGGTAGTGCGCGTCATCGAGGAGGCGCTGGAGCGCGGAGGACTGGAGCGCGTCCCCGACCCGATAGTCCTTCCAGTCGGCGTACACGCGCGTCGGAAACTTCCAGCCCTGCCCCACGTACCGCGATGATCCGATCGAGGAGAGACGGAACCAGTCGTAGCCGAGGAAGCAAAGGGCGACCGCCGCGAGGAAGATGAGCCAGCGCAGCGTTCCCGGCGGAGCCCAGGACGGGCGCCACGATGGTGGCCGCCAGGATGACGGCCACCACGAAGGGCGCCATTCCCACCACCGCGAGCCGCTTCCTGCCTTGGCCTTCCCGGGCGGAAGCTTGGCGGGGGCAGTCTGTCGTGCGGGACGCGGTTTTGCGGGACGCCGCGGCTCGCTGGGTTCGGTCCGATCCATGGAGTTGAAAACGAGCCTAGGGGTCCGAGGGAGAGGCGTCAATCGGCCGCGCCCGACGCCGGGCGGCGCAGCGGGTTACTGCGATTCGCTCAGAACGTCTTCCAGATGGCGCATCCGGGCAACGGTACGCGCGTCGGCGCCGCCAGCGGGTGCGTGGAGCACGTACTCCCGATACGCGGTCAGGGCTTCCTTCCGATCGGCGTCTTTCCCCGAAAGCTCCTGGATCGCCCAGAGGCAGTCGGCGTACTCGCGCTTCGACCGCTCGCGCTCGGAGCCGAGCGCGGTCCGGATGTAGGACTTCCAGGACGTCTTGATCTTGTGGAGCGCTTCCAGGTCGCGATCTTCGTGCGCCTTCACGGTCGCGAGGTGGAGCCGTCCGACCGGACCGCTCGTGTCGGCCTCGTCCGGAGGCGTCGCCGGGCGGGCCTCATCCGGCGCCTCCTCGATGATCAGCGTGGGCTTCTTCGCCACCGGCTTCTTCGAGGCCGGCGGCGGAGTGAAGTCGTTCTGCGGCCAGGCCGACTTCGTGTCGGCCGCCGGACCGTCCACGACAGGCTCGAAACCCTCCTCGGCCGTCGGCGGGCCGCGGCGGGGAGGCGTCGGAGCCGCGGGCGTCTCCGTTGCGTCACCGGACGGCTGCGACTTGGTCGCGGAGGCGAGCGACTTGGCGGCGGGGTTCGTGGCCGCTCCCGATGCCGTCGCCGTGGGTACGGTCTTCGAAGTGGTCTTGGTCCCGGCCGTGCCTGGCGCACCGCCGCGCGAGATGCCGGACGGCGTGGCGATGAATGGAGTGGCGTTCGTCGGCGCGGCGTTCTGCGCCTGGCCTGGTTGCGTCGCGCCGGACTGAACCACGCCGGGTTGCGCTTGCGTCGTCGCGCTCGGCTGCGGCGTCGTCGGAACCGGTGCGACCGGAGTCTGCGCCACCGCGACGGAATCCTTCATCGCCGTGCTCCCCACCGCGGTGCTGTCCGCGACTCGGGGTCTCGCCTCCGGCTCGTTCGCCGTCTCGCGATGCGCCATCGCCATCCAGACCGACACTGCGAGGAGCGCCACACCCGCGAGCGCCCCACCGCTCCAGAGCACGACGCGAAAGATCGCGCGCGAGCCCTCGCGCTGGCTCGAGCGGTGGAGTGCCTGCTCCGCGAAGGTGATGCTCTCCTCCGGTGGACTGGACGAGCGCGGCGGGTCGACCGGCTCGAAATCCCACGCCTTCTTCGAAGGCATGGGAGGAATGAGCGAAGGCCGCTCCTCTGCCGAGGGGGCCTCCACGTTCGTCGGCGCCATCGGAAGGGCCCTGGATTCGAGCGCGAGGTCCGCAAAGGAGGCCTCGGGATCGGGCGTCGTCGAAAGCGTCGGCGTGATGGGCTCTAGCACGAGGCCCGGCTCGGGGGCCGCGAAACTCGGAGGTGTCGGAGCTCCGAAGGCCGGAGCCGATCCAGGCTCGAGTGGAGGATTCGCGCTCATGGGCGCGACCAGCGGCGGAGCCGGCGAGGCTGACGGAGACGTCGTGCCATCGGACGTGCCGTGGATCGCCTGGAGGAGATGGTGCTCCAGGCGGCAGCCCTCGCAACTGGCGAGATGGGACTCGGTTTCGGCCTTTTCCTCAGGCGTCAATTGGCCCGAGACGAGCCCACCCAGCCTGGATTTGGCGGTCGCGCAGTCCACGAAGCGTGCATCCCCCCAAGGTGCGAGCCAGGTCCCAACGGCCCCGAAACGGCGTAGCAATCCGTACCGAGTTATCGGTAGAACCTGGGGGGACCTTGAGGGATTGGCGGCCCCACCCGGAGCCAGGCCGGGGGCTCTAATCGGGGAGGATGGCCCCCTCGACGGGGCAGGCTTCCAGGCAGGCGTTGCAGCTCACGCAGTCCTCGGCGACGATCAGGTACCAGCCCGTCCCCTTGGTGTTCTCGCCGTCGCCCTTCTTGATGCAGTCGACGGGACAGACGTCCACGCAGGAGCTCTCCCCTTCGCAGATGTCCTTCAGGATTTCGTAAGCCATGCTTCCTCCGAGCCTCCCGGCTCCATTCGAGTGCCCCGGCCGCTAGTGGACCTGGAGCATGCGGTCGAGCGCGACGTGCGCCCACCGCTTCGTCGTCTCCGGTACGCGGATCACGTTGACCGGGCGCCCCTCGACGATGCTGTCGAGCGCCCACGCCAGATTCTGGGGCGAGATGCGGTACATGGTAGCGCAGAGACAGAATTCCTTCGAGAGGATCACGATCTTCTTGTCCGGCATCGAGTGCGCGAGCCGCTGCACCAGGTGATACTCGGTGCCGACCGCCCAGTGCGATCCGGCCGGCGCTTCGCGCAGCGTGCGGATGATGGTCTCGGTCGAGCCGACCGCGTCGGCCGCGGCCACGACCTCGTGGGGCACCTCGGGATGGACCAGGATCTTCACCTCCGGGTCCTCCGCGCGCCGGTCCAGCACGTGCTTCAGGTGGAACTTGGTGTGCACCGAGCAGCAACCCTTCCACACGATGACCTTGGCGCGGCGCAGCTCCTCCTCGGTGGATCCGCCGAGCGGGCGCTTGGGGTCCCACACGACGATCCGCTCCGGCTCGATCCCCATCGCGATCGCCGTGTTCCGTCCCAGGTGCTCGTCCGGGAAGAAGAAGATCTGCTCCCGCTGCGCGAACGCCCACTCGAAGATCGCGCGGCAGTTGGACGAGGTGCATACCGCGCCGCCGCGCTCGCCGCAATACGCTTTGATCTCGGCGGTCGAGTTCATGTACGTCACGGGCATGACCGACGAGAGCCCGAGCCGCTCGAGCGCGGCGCCAGCCTCCATCACGTCGTCGGTCGGCGCCATGTCGGCCATCGAGCAGCCCGCGTTGAGATCGGGCAGAACCACGGTCTGGTGGGGCTGGCGCAGGATGTCGGCGCTCTCCGCCATGAAGTGGACGCCGCAGAAGACGATCCATTTCGCATCGGTGCGCTCCGCGCCGAGCCGGGCGAGCTTGTACGAGTCGCCGGTGATGTCCGCGTGCTGGATGACGTCGTCCCTCTGGTAGTGGTGCCCCAGCACGACGAGCGAGCTTCCGAGGCGCGCCTTGGCCTCGCGGATGCGCGACGCCAGGGCGGCGTCGTCCAGCTCGAGGTAGGGCTCGGGGACGGTCAGGACGCGAGGACTCATAGCCGTCATATTTGATGCGGGATGGGACCCGGTCAAGCGAAGAACTTGGGGCCTGGACGCGAATCGCCCGCGCATCTCGCGCGTCCAAACAGAGTTAAAGGCGCGCGGGGCGTGGACCGGTCTTGACCGTCTCGCTTCGAAATGGGACCATGGGCCCCTCCGGCGCGGGCCGGCGCATCGAACCCTCGACGTAGGGACGAGCTTTGTCAGCCATCGACAACCGATTCACGATCCACGTCGCGACCGTCAACGGGTCGGGCAGCCAGACCGCCAACACGACCCTCCTGCGCGCGCTCTTCCAGATGGGCATTCCGGTCTCCGGGAAGAACCTCTTCCCCTCCAACATCGCGGGACTTCCCACCTGGTTCACGATCCGGGCGAACGACCAGGGATACATCGCGCGCATCAAGCGCTACGACCTGCTCGTGGCGCTGAATCCGGAAACGTCCGTGGCCGACGTGACCGCGATGGGACCGGGCAGCGTCCTCATCGTGGCCGACGGTCTCCCCATGCCCGCCGTGCCGTCCGATCGCACGCTCTACAAGGTCCCGTTCACGAAGCTCGTCGAGCCGCTGGTGGCCGACGCGAAGCTCCGAAAGCTCGTCGTGAACATGATCTACGTGGGCGTGGTGAGCTGGCTCCTGAACATCGATCCGGCCGAGGTCGACCGAGCGCTGGTCGCGCAGCTCGGGAAGAAGCCCAAGGCGCTCGAGATGAACCGTGCCGCCGTGCAGGTCGGAATCAAGTACGCCGAGGAGCACATGAAGCGGACGCCGTTCCAGGCGCGCCGCGCGGACCGCACCACGGGCAAGATCCTGATCGACGGCAACCAGGCGGCCGCGCTCGGCGCCCTGTTCGGCGGCGTGACGTTCCTCTCGTGGTACCCCATCACGCCGTCGTCGAGTCTCGCGGAGCAGCTCGAGGGATTCCTCGCGCGCTACCGGAGGGATCCCCAGACCGGCAAGGCAACCTACGCCGTGATCCAGGCCGAGGATGAGATCTCGGCGATCGGCATGGTGCTCGGCGCGTCGTGGGCCGGCGCTCGCGCCATGACCACGACCTCGGGACCCGGGCTCTCGCTCATGACCGAGTTCACGGGATACGCCTACTACGCGGAGATCCCCGCGGTGATCTGGGACATCCAGCGGATCGGCCCCAGCACGGGGCTCCCGACCCGGACCTCGCAAGCGGACATTCTCTCCGTCGCGTTCCTCTCGCACGGGGACACGAAGCACGTCATCCTCTTCCCCGCGACGGTGCAGGACTGCTACGAGTACGGCATGCGCGCATTCGATCTCGCCGAGCGTCTCCAGACGCCGGTGTTCGTCCTCTCCGACCTCGACATCGCGATGAACACGTGGATGTCCCAGCCCTTCCGCTATCCCGAGAATCCGTGGGACCGCGGGAAGGTTCTGAACGCCGAGGATCTCGAGCGCGTGAAGAAGTTCGAGCGCTACCGCGATGTGGACGGCGACGCGATTCCCTACCGCACGCTTCCCGGCACGAACCATCCACTGGCTGCCTACTTCACGCGAGGCTCGGGGCACGACGAGGCGGCACGGTATACCGAGAGCTCGGAAGCGTATCCGCGCGTGATGGACCGGCTCGCCCGGAAATTCGAGACCGCGAGGACGCTCGTGCCCGCGCCGTTCGTCGAGAAGGTGTCGGGCGCCGAGATCGGGCTCATCGCCTTCGGCTCGACGCACCACGCGATGGACGAGACGCGCGACAAGCTGCGCGCCGAGGGCATGCCCACGTCCTACCTCCTCCTGCGCGCGTATCCGTTTCCCGAGGAGATCGAGCGCTTCATCCGCGGGCACCAGCGGATCTACGTCGTGGAGCAAAACCGGGACGCGCAGATGGCCGCGCTCCTCCGTATGGAGTATCCGGAGCTCGCGCCGCGCATCCGCTCGGTGCTTCACTACGACGGACTTCCGATCGACGCGGAGAGCATCCTGAACGGCGTCCGCGCGATCGAACGGCCGTCGGAGGTGACAACCCGATGAGCACGCCGGCGAACGTCAATCGGATCGGCCTCACCTCAGCCGACTACAAGGGCTCGAAGTCGACCCTCTGCCCCGGCTGCGGGCACGACGCGATCACGGGCAGCATCATCCAGGCGGCCTTCGAGCTGGGGCTCGAGCAGCACAAGGTGGCCAAGATGTCGGGCATCGGCTGCTCCAGCAAGACGCCCGCCTACTTCCTCGGCCGCTCCCACTCGTTCAACGCCGTGCACGGACGCATGCCTTCGGTGGCGACCGGCGCCTACCTCGCGAACCGGGAGCTGATCATGATGGGAGTCTCGGGCGACGGCGACAGCGCCTCGATCGGACTCGGCCAGTTCCTCCATCTCGTGCGTCGGAACGTGCCGATCGTCTACATCATCGAGAACAACGGCGTGTACGGACTCACGAAGGGGCAGTTCTCCGCCACCGCCGACGTCGGGACCCGCGCGAAGTCGGGCCAGGTGAACGAGATGATGCCGATCGATCTCTGCGAGATGGCGATCCAGCTCGGATGCGGCTTCGTGGCCCGCTCGTTCTCCGGCGATCCCAAGCAGCTCCGGCCGCTCCTCAAGGCGGCCTTCTCCCACCGAGGCACGTCGGTGCTGGACGTGATCAGCCCCTGCGTGACGTTCAACAACCACGAGGGGTCGACCAAGAGCTACACGAACGCCAAGGAGCACGACGCGCCGCTGCACGAGGTGTCCTTCATCCCGCACTTCGAGAACATCGAGATCGACTATGCGCCTGGCGAGAGCCGGGAGGTCACGCTCCACGACGGATCGAGGATCGTGCTGAAGAAGCTCGAGGATGACTACGATCCGACCGACCGCATGCGGGCCATCGACACGATCGAGCGCGGCCGCATCGAGAACCGATTCGCGACGGGTCTTCTCTACCAGTCGAAGGGGAGCGCGTCCCTGGGCGAGGATCTCGGCCTCGTGGACGAGCCGCTCGCGTCCCTGCCGCTCGATCGCGTGCGTCCGCCGCGCGAGGTGCTGGAGGCGATCATGGCGGGCCTCATGACCGGCGGAGGCGCCTAGCCTCGCTCGGTCGCGGCGCGCGGGCGCGCCGCCATCCCTACTTCCCTACTCGTCTCCCCCGTCGTCCTCGCCGCGCGTGTTCCGGTAGTAGACCTTGAACTTCTTCCGGAGCCGGTTCTGCCGGACGCGCTCGCGCCATTGCTTGATGGGATTTCGCCACTGGAAGGACCCGCCCCGTCCCGAGCCCCGCCCGAATCGCCGCATGTAGAGCCAGCCGAAGAGGAGCCCGCCCAGGTGCGCCACATTCGCGACGCCGCCGCCGGTGGAGGTGAGGGTGGCCCAGAACGCGAGCGCCCCGAGGATGATGACGAAGTACTTCGCCTTGATCGGGATGACGAAGTAGAGGAGCAGCGTCCGGTCCGGGAAGAGGATGCCGTACGCGGCGAGGATTCCGTAGATCGCGCCCGAGGCGCCGATGATCGGGATGGTGGAATTCGGCGTGACAAGGATGGAGCAGAGCGCCGCGCCGATTCCGGTGATGAAGTAGAACCGCACGAACCGCTGCGTTCCCCAGAGGTCCTCCAGCTCGTTCCCGAACATCCAGAGCGCGAGCATGTTGAAGAGGATGTGGAGGAAGCCTCCGTGCAGGAAGAGGTACGTGGCCATCTGCCAGAGGTAGAGGTGGTGGACCACCTCGTAGGGCACGAGGCCGAAGAGGCGCTCCAGGCGCACTTGCGCCAAGAACCCGGCCAGGAGCTGGAAGACCCAGACGCCGATCGTGACGATGACGAGCGTCCGGACGCCCGGCGAGAGCGAGCCGCCGAAGACGATGGGACGGGGCTCGCGGTAGCTCACGCGCGCTTCTCCGGCGCCGCTTTGAGCTTGGGCCCGAGATAGAGTCGGCGCTCTTCCGCCGTGTCGTCAAACGCCTGGCGAATCCGCGAATCCTGCTCCACGCGAAGCTCGACCTTGCGGCGCTCCATCGCGCGCGCGGCGGTCTCGACCATGGCGTCGATCCGGTGCTCCGCGAGCGACGATGCGGTGCCCCAGACGAAGGACGGGACGTACGCGGGCCAGAGCTCGGTGCCGTAGAGATTGCTGCCGATGCCGAGGACGCACCCGGTCGGGAGCGAGGTGCTGATGCCGGTCTTCGTGTAGTCGCCGATCACGGCTCCGAGGAGCGTCTGTCCGGAGCCCTCGGCGGTGCCGTCGGCGAAGGCGCGCGCGCTCCGATAGAAGCGGACCTCGCCGTAGTTGTTCTTCAAATCGCTGTTGTTGGTGTTCGCACCGAGGTTCACCCACTCGCCCACGAACGAGTGCCCAAGGAAGCCGTCGTGCTGCTTGTTGGCGTACCCCTGGAATACCGACGCCTCGACCTCGCCCCCCACCTTGCACACGGGGCCGATGGAGGTGCCGCCGCGGATCTTCGCGCCCGCCTTGATCACGGACCCCTCGCCGATGACGGCGGGCCCCTCGATGTAGGCGAGCGGCTCGACCTTCGCGTTCTCACGGATCAGGATCGGGCCGCCTTCCGCGTTGAGCACGGCGCCCGCCATGACGCGCGCCCCCCGCGCCACGTGCACCGCCTCCGGCTGCGTCACGTGGACCCCCGCCTCGATAACGCCCCGCACCGTGCCCGGCTGAAAGCCGTGGCGGAAATCCTGGACGATCTGGCGCGGGCTCCAGCGAACGAGATCAGCCGCGGATCGCGCGAGAAAGGCGTTCACCTCGGCGGGAAAGCGGAGGTCCTCGAACGCGCGCTCCGGATCCCCTTCGCGGAGGTACCGCGCCGCGTGGGCCACGCGATCGGCCCGGACCTTGGCCGCGAACAGGGTGCCGTCGGCCATGTACGACGCTTCGCTCGGCGACGCGGCGAGGAAGTGGAGGATCTCGTCGTCGGTCATGCAGAGCCGCGCGTTGACGAAGAGGGTCTCCTCCGCCGGAGGCGGGCCCACCTGCGCGGTCGGATAGAGGAGGCGCGTCACCTCCTCCAGCTCGGGGCGCACATGGAGCACGAGCGGCAATTCGGGGAACGCGCGCACGAGCTTTTCCACGAGCGAGAACGCGCCGCAGCGGAGGGCGAACGCGGGCCGGAGCAGCGTGTGGGGTCCGAACGACTGGACGAGCGGGTCTTCGAAAAGACAAAGGTTCACCAGGAAAAGGTAGGGACGATCCGCGGTCGCGTCAAGCCATGGCGCCAGAAACGTGGAGCGCCTACAATGGCGTGGTGACCCCGGACTCGCCAGGGAACGATCCCACGACCAAGAAGCCGCCCCAGGGAGCCCCCGCGTCTCCGGCTCCGTCGCCCGCCGCTCCACCCGCCGGCGCGAAGAGTTCTCCGGAAGAAGAGGCGTCGCAGGAATCCACGATCGCGGTCGAATCCGCGCCCACGCATCGGAAGGCGCCGGCCCATGCGCCGCCGCCCGCGCCGGCCCGCGAGCCCTCGGCGCGCGCGCTCCGGTATCGCGAGCATCGGATTCCGCGGCGGCATCGCGTCTTCGTGAACCGCAATCTCAAGATGACGGCGATTCGCGCCATCGGCTTCGACCTGGACCACACGCTCGCGCATTACGATCCGGTTCCGGTCGAGGAGCTGGGCTTCGATCTCACGAAGCGGAAGCTGGTCGAGGAGAAGGGCTATCCCAAGGAGGTCCTCGATCTCAAGTACGATCCCGAGTGGGTGATCCGCGGGCTCGTGGTGGACAAGAAGCGCGGGAACGTGCTCAAGATGGACTACTTCAACTTCGTCTCGCGCGCGTACCACGGCCTGACCGCGCTTCGTTCGGACGAGCGCGGCCGCGCGTACCGGTCGGATCGCATCCGGCTCGGGCACGAGAACTATGTCTCGGTCGATACCCTCTTCCATCTTCCCGAGGTCTACCTCTACGTCTCCCTGATCGATTTCTTCGAGAACCGTGACGGGAAGAAGTCGCTCGACTACGAGGCGCTCTACAAGGACGTGCGCGAGATGATCGACGAGGCGCACCGGGACGGGAGCCTGAAGTCGGTCATCACGGGCAACCTGGACCGGTACATCCGGCTGGATTCGGAAGTGCGGACCGTGCTGGAGGAGTTCCGGCGAGCCGGGAAGAAGCTCTTCCTCCTCACGAACAGCGAGTGGTCCTACACGGACGCCTTGATGCGCCACATCCTCATGAAGGGCAAAAGGGCGCCCGAGCACTGGACCGATCTCTTCAACGTGGTGATCGTGGAGGCGGCCAAGCCGCAATTCTTTCTCTCCAACGACGCGCCGGCTCCGGTGGCCGAGCTCGAGGGACGAACGATGTCGGCGACGGTCGGACGCGGCGGAAGCGCCACGTGGCTCCAGCGGACGCTCGGCTCCGGCGGCGAGCACGTCCTCTACTTCGGGGACCACACCTACGGGGACATCCTGCAGTCGAAGCGCGTCGCCAACTGGCGCACCGCCATGATCGTTCCGGAGCTGGACCGGGAGATCACCGTCACCGCCGAGCACACGAAGGAATTCGAGCGGCTCGCGCGGCTCTCGTCCGAGCGCCACCAGCTCGAGATCGACAAGGCCGCCATCGGTCGCGAGCTCCGGCGGCTGACGCTGATCCTGAGCGAGCAGGACGGCACGGATCCCGTGCGGCGCGGCGAAATCGCCGCGCGCATTCAGGAGATTCCCGATCAGATCGCGAGCTTCGAGCAGCGCGGCTCCGAGCTGGAGCACGAGATCGGGCAGATCCGGCTCAAGATCGACCGCGCGTACAATCCGCGCTGGGGCTCCCTCTTCCGCGAGGGAAACGAGTCGAGCCGCTTCGGTCACCAGCTCAAGGATTTCGCCTGCGTCTACACGAGCCGCGTCTCGAACTTCCTCCACTACCCCTGGAACTACTACTTCCAGTCCCCCGTCGGCTACATGCCGCACGACATCTAGTCGCCCGACGCCCGCTCAGCCAGCGAGAACCGAATCGATCGCGGCGACGCCATGCGCGAGCTGCTCGTCCGTGATCGTGAAGGAGGGCAGGAGCTGGATCACGGTTCCACGCGTTCCGCTCGGGATCGTGAGGACGCCCCGCGCGAGGAGAGCGCGCCAGACGGACCGAAGGCCTACCGCGTCGGACGCGAGCTCGATCCCCGCCATCAGTCCGGAGGTGCGTATGGCTGCGACGGAGCGATGGCGTCGCGCAAGCGCGGTGAGCGCTTCCTCCAGCCAACGCCCCTTTCGCTCGACCTCCTCACGGAATCCGGCAGCCGTGAGACGTTTCAACGTGGCCAGCGCGCCGGCGCAGGCGAGCGGATGTGCGTAGAACGTGCTCGCGTGCGGCGCCTCGCCGGACGCCGGCACGTGCTTGCGCCAGGCGTCCATGAGCTTGGGGCGGCCGAGCACCGCCGCGATCGCCATGCCGCCTCCCATTCCCTTCCCCGCGCAGAGCAGATCGGGCTCGGCGTCGGGACCGAAGCGCTCCCAGGCCCAGAACGGCCCGGTCCGCCCCGCGCCGGTCATGATCTCGTCGTAGATCACCACCGCACCGTGCTTTCGCGCGAGTGCGCGGAGTCCGATCAGAAATCCCTGTGACGGCATCACCGTGCCGCCCCGTCCCTGGATCGGCTCGGCGATGACCGCGGCGCAGGGCTCACTCTCCCGCAGCGCGCGCTCGAGCGCATCGAGATCGCCGTACGCGACATGAACCGCCCATCCGCCGAGCAGCGCCTGGATCGGACCGGGAGGCGCCGGGTGGTGCGTCACCTCGAGCGCGCCCAGGGAGTCGCCATGGTACGAGCCAGTGAACGCCACGACGCGCCTTCGTCCGGTGGCGAGCGCCGCGGTCTTGAGCGCGAGCTCCACCGCCTCGGACCCGGTCGACGCGAGGAGCACGCGATTCAGGCGACCGCCCAGGCGCGACAGCGCGCGCACGAGCCGCTCCCGCTCGCGATGAGGCATGAGATCGCCGAGCCCCTGAACGAGGCGCCCCGCTTGCGCCGACACCGCGCGCTTGATCTCCGGCGCCGCATGCCCCAGGGATGCCGCGCCGAAGCCGGAGGTGAGATCGAGAAATCGATTCCCGTCGAGATCCTCGACGACGGCGCCCTTGGCGCGCGCCCACACGATGGGGTCCGAATCCACACCCCAGATCGCCGCCCCCTCGACGCGACGGAGGCGCTTCGCCGCGGTCAGCGATTTGGGACCGGGCACCGGGGTGCGGATCTCGGGAAGCTCGTCCCCTCGAAGCGCGGTCACGCGCTCTGCTCCACCGCCACCGCCGCGGTGGGCTTCCGCGTCTCGACCCACGTCACCCCCGCCAGCACGAGGAGCGCGCCCACCACGAACCCCGGCGTGAACCGCTCGCCGAAGAAGGCCCAGGAGAGGATGGCGGTGAGGATCGGCTGAACGTTCGTGGTCACCGCGACCTTGGACGCCTCGAGATGACGCAGCGCGTACATGTAGAGAGGATAGGCAATCACGGAAGTGCCCATGGAGAGATAGAGGATCCCCCCCCACGCCCCGGGGCCGATGGAATGGAGCGGCGGGATGGCCCCCGGGATCAGAAGGGCCGGAAGACACATCACGGTCCCGCTCACGATAGCCCACGTCGTCACGGTCATGGCGTCGTAGCGCTCGACGAGCTGCTTCGCGAGCACGGTGTAGGCGGACCAGGCGATCACCGCGATCAGGATGAGGACGTCTCCCACCAGAACGCCCATCTCGTTCCTCAGACCGCGCTCGAACAGGATGATCGCGACGCCGAGGAAGGCGACGAGCGTTCCGAAGAGCTTCGATCCGATCGAGCGCTCGCCGAGCATCCGCCCCGCCAGGAGGAGGACGAACAAGGGCGTGAGCGCGTAGAGAAGGGACGCGTGGCTCGCCGTGGACCGGGACAGCCCGAACAGGAAGAACCCCTGATTGATGACCACGACGAAGAAGCCGAGGATCACGAGCTTGATCCGGTCCTCGCGCGCGATGGGCGTTCCGCCGCGCACGCGCAGGTACACGAGCATCGTGGCGGAAGCGATGACGAACCGGATGAGGGCGACCGCGAGCGGGCCGATGGCGGCGACCGCGCTCTTCCCGATGATGTGGGTGAGGCTGGAGAAGATCTGGTTGAGGCCGAGGGCGGCGATCACCCGCGGCTTT
>DATJGP010000140.1:0-3518 GCA_035494915.1 Candidatus Eiseniibacteriota bacterium
GCCCCGCGCGGCACGCGCAGCGCGAGCGCCCCATCCTTCGGCACGATCAGCTTGGGCGGGTCCTGATCCTTGGCCGGATGCGCGAGGTCCGTGTTAACCTCGAGTCCCTTGGCGGGCCACCGGCCGCCGAGCGTGTCCGCCGTGGCGACGCGCAGGGAGACCGTGACGCTGTCCTTGGAGGTCTTCGACGCGAACAAGGGAATCTCATTGTCCCCGCCGCGCACTTCCTCGAGCACGCCCGTGGAGCCGACCCAGTAGTGATCCGGCAACGTGATCGAGACATCGTAGGTCCCGAACTCGCCGTAGAACTCGGAGAAGTAATGGAACGGGTCGAGGCGCCAGCCGCGCTTGTCGTAGACGACGATCTTCGGATACCACTGGGAGATCGAGTAGCGATTGCCGGAGCGCCCGAGGCGGTCGAAGTGCGTCGGAATCTGCACCACGAAGCGCACGCGCACTTCCGTGGAATCGCCCGGGGCGAGCGGATGCGGCAGATCCACGCGCGACAGCGTCTCCTGGACGTCGACCGCCGCCGGAACGCCGTCGACGGTGCAGGAGTCGAGCGTCATCCAACCTCGGTCCTCTAGCTTCGAGAACCGGAGGCCATAATCCCCACCGTAGCGCTCGCCCTCCTGCGCATAGACGGTGTGGTTGTCGCGGAAGGCGTTCGGGTAGGAATGGAAATAAAGCGAGGGAAGCGAGGTATCGGCGCCGCTTCGATACCGGAGCGTCGCCCAGCCGGTGAGCCGGTGACGCGCGGGATCGAGACGGCAGTCGATCCGGTAGGAAACGCCGGGGGGAGTGACGGCGCTGGCGGGGCTCGTCACCCCACCTAGGATGAGAAGAAAGAGCAGCGCCGAGGCCGCGCGTCTCAGGCGGTTACGTCCTCCATGGATCGGACCACGTCCGATGCCCCCGCACCGAACAGCGTGTACGGTGACGCCGCCGCGACGCGCAGCCGGATCAAGTCGCCCACAGATTCGTCGCGATGCGGAAACACCGCCGTCTTGAAGTGCTCCGTCTTTCCAAACCACTGGTTTGGATCGCGCTTCGCCGGGCCCTCCACCAGCACCTCGACCTCGCACCCTACCATCTCGAGATTGCGCTCGTAGGAGATCGTCTTCTGCTCCTCGATCAGGACCGTGATGCGCCGCGACTTCTCTTCTTCGGAGACGGTCTCCGGCCACTCCGCCGCCTTCGCACCGGGACGGGCCGAGTACTTGAAGAGGAATGCGCTGTCGTAGCGGATCCGCCGCATGACGTCGTGCGTCTTCTGGAAGTCTTCGTCGGTCTCGCCCGGGAAGCCGACGATGAGGTCCGTCGTGAGCGTCAGTCCCGGCACCGCGGCACGCAGCTCGTGGACCAGCTCTTCGTAGCGCTCGATCGTGTAGATGCGGCGCATCTTCTCGAGCACGGCGTTGGAGCCCGACTGCAGCGGCAGATGCACCTGCGGACAGACCTTGTCACACGTCGCGATCGCCTCGATCGCGCGCGGCGTCATATCCGCCGGATGAGGCGACGTGAAGCGGATTCGCTCGATGCCGTCGACGGCGTTCGCGCGCCGGAGCAGGTCCGCGAAGTCCACCTCTTCGTGTTTGTAGGCATTCACCGTCTGCCCGAGGAAGACGATCTCCTTGAAGCCTTCGGCCGCTGCGTGCTCCACCTGCCGGATCACTTCAGTCGCGGGCAGGCTGCGCTCGCGCCCGCGCACGTAGGGCACGATGCAGAACGTGCAGAACTTGTCGCAGCCGCGCATGATGCTGACCCACGCGCGAACGCCGTCGGCGCGCGCCGGAGCGAGATCGCCATAGGTCTCGACGCGGCTCAGCTTCACCGCCAGCGTCGGTTCCTCGCGCGCCTGCGCGACGAGCGACGGAAGATCGCGGTAGCCGTCGGGCCCGATCACGAGATCCACATACGGCGCGCGGTCCATGAGCTTGCCTTTGAGGTGCTGGGCCATGCAGCCCGCCACGCCGAGCACCACGCCCGGACGCCGCACCTTGTAGCGCGAGAGCTCGCCGATGCGCCCGTAGACCCGCTGCTCCGCGTGCTCGCGAATGGCGCAGGTGTTGACCAGGATCACGTCCGCCTCGCCCGGCCGCTCCACGCGGTCGTATCCCGCGGCTCGGAGCGTCCCGAGCATGAGCTCGGAATCGGCCACGTTCATCTGGCAGCCGTAGGTCTCGATGTAGATGCGGTCCGGCATGGTGGGAAAGTATACGGTAGGCGGCTTGGGCGGGGGCAAGCCCCGCCGGAGTCACTTCTGGGCTTGGGTCGGCGCGGAGGCCGCCGAGATGAGCCCGCGGAGATACAGAATCATGTCGCGATTCCCCGCCCAGCCTCTGGGACCCTCGTCTGCCCACACGACGTTGCCGAGCTTGTCGATCACGAAGGTGGCCGGGGTCGATTTGGAGCGGAGAAGCTCCGGCTCGGGCTCCGCGCCACGGTAAATGGGAACGCGGAGCCTGGTCTCCTCGGCGAAGTGGTGCAACGGGCTGGCCTGCTCGTAGGAAACGAGGAGGAAGACCGCGCCCTGGACGGAGTCCTGGAGCGCCTCGATGGGAGGAATGTCCGACACACACGGCCCGCAGCGCGTGGACCATTTCGTGAGGTAGACGATCCGACCCTTCCACTGGCGAAGCTGGGTCAGGCGGCCGTCGAGGCCGCGGAGCTTCCAGTCGGCCGGGTACGAAACGGCGTCCTGGGTATCGCCGGCCGCGGTTCCCAGAGCCAGGACTGTCAGGAGTGCCGCGAGGAGGACCGGGACGAGGGACAGTCGTTTGACCGCGGGCGAATAGGGCACGAGATCTCTCGGTTGGGGGAGCCGGGATTACCTTCCCGGACCCCTTGACCCTACACAGAGGACGCGCCGCGGGCAAGGCGGTTGGCCTGGCGGCTGGCGGTGGGTGTGACTGGCCGTGGCCTCTGAGAGGTGTGGTGGCTGTGGCTGGCGTCGGGCGGTCTGGCATGGCACACTCCCGCCTCCCACCCCGCACAAGGAGAGCCATGAGCATCAAGTCCGACAATTGGATCCGCCGCATGGCGGCCGAAACGAAGATGATCGAGCCGTTCGAGCCGAATCAGGTTCGCCGCTCCGGAGAGGGCCGCCTGATCTCCTACGGCACGTCGAGCTACGGCTACGACGTGAGGTGCGCGAACGAGTTCAAGATCTTCACCAACATCAACTCGACCATCGTGGATCCCAAGCAGTTCGATGAGAAGAGCTTCGTCGACTTGGTGGCGGATGTTTGCATCATCCCGCCGAACTCGTTCGCACTGGCGAGGACGGTGGAGTATTTCAGGATACCTAGGAGTGTTTTGACGATTTGTCTCGGAAAATCGACGTACGCGAGATGTGGCATTATCGTCAACGTAACGCCTTTGGAGCCCGAGTGGGAGGGACACGTCACGCTCGAGTTCTCCAACACGACGACATTACCCGCGAAGATCTACGCCAATGAAGGCGCGGCGCAGATGCTCTTCTTCGAGTCCGATGAGATTTGCAGCACGTCGTACAA
>DATJGP010000141.1:0-3835 GCA_035494915.1 Candidatus Eiseniibacteriota bacterium
GATGCGGTAGTTCATCTCCGGAAAGTGCTGGATCTTCCAATCGAAGATCTTCGCGTAGAAGTCGGACACCTTCTCCGGATTCTCGGTCCAAAGCTCCCAATGCACGACAGGCCTGCCCATGGGTGGTGATCTCCTCCGGCCCTGCTGGGGGGATGCGATGAGTGTAGCTGGTCAAACGCCGAACCGGCATGGCGACACCGACCAGCGGCCCCATTCCAGCATCTGGTCCTACATCAATGATGACCCCATCCCGGGGCGCATATCTACCCTCTCGGCGTGTGGTAAGCTTCGCCTCGCGTCCGACCGGGCGCCTACCCCGGAGGTGACCCGATGCTCGATAACTCCCGGCGCGCGTTTTCCTTAGGGGAAGCGATCCCCATCCTCGAGCGCACCCCGCACACCATCGACGCCATCCTCCGCGGCTTGCCCGACGCCTGGCTTCTCTGCAACGAGGGTCCCGACACGTTCAGTCCGTACGATGTCGTGGGGCACCTCATCCATGGCGAGAAGACCGACTGGATGCCGCGGGTTCGCATGATCCTCCAGTCCGGGGACCAGCATGCGTTCGAGCCCTTCGACCGGTTCGCGCAGCGGGAGGCCTCGCGTCGAGCATCGCTGGACGAGCTCCTCGACGAGTTCGCGCGCCTCCGTGCCGCCAACATCGCGGCGTTGCAAACACTGAAGCTCACATCCGTCGACCTCGATCGCCGCGGCAAGCATCCCGAGCTCGGCACGGTCACCATGCGCCAGCTCCTCGCCACCTGGGTCGCGCACGATCTCGATCACGTCATCCAGATCGCGCGCGTGATGGGACGGCAGTACACGGACGAGGTCGGTCCCTGGACGGCGCACTTGCGCATCATCAGCGGGACCCAGGGATGATCGACCCCGCATCGCCCTCCAAGACGATCCTCGAGACCCCACGGCTTTGTATCCGCGTGTTCACGGTGGAGGACGCGCCGTTCGCGTACGAGCTGGTCAACGACCCCGACTGGATCCGCAACATCGGCGATCGCAACGTCCGCACGCTGGAGGATGCGCGCGGCTACCTCGAGCGCGGCCCGATTGCGATGCAGGAGAAGCACGGGTTCAGCCTGTTCGCGGTCGTGCTGAAGGAATCGGGGGCGACGGTCGGGATGTGCGGGCTGATCCGTCGGGAGATTCTCGAGGACGTCGACATCGGCTTCGCGTTCCTGCCCGCATACCGCGGCCAGGGGTACGCGCTGGAGTCGGCCCAGGCGGTGATGGAACACGCCTGGGGAGCGCTCGGGCTGACGCGGCTCGTGGCGATCGTCGCGCCGGGCAATGCTCCGTCGATCCGGCTCCTGGAGACGCTCGGGTTCACATTCGAGCGGATGATGAGGCTACCGAACGACGACGAGGACCTGCGCTTCTACGGCCTCGCGCGCCCTGCCTCAAGCTAACGTCTTCGTTCCCCGCGGCGTGCGCACGCGAGCTTTGAGCGCCGGCGCCTCACCCTGCTGAACCGACACCGGCCCCTCGAATCCGATCCATCGGAGCACGCTCTCGATCGCTTCGGGACGGGGATGCGCAAGCTCCAGCAGCTCCAGAGATAGCCCCAGATCCGGCAGCCTGCCCGCGGGATGCGATCCGCTCGTCCACTCGATCACCATGGGCACGACACCGCCCTCGACGAGGCCTCCGCCGGCGGGCAGGGTGATGTTCCACGCGAGGTCTCCGCGCGTGGCCGATTCCACCATTCCGAGAGGAATGGGAGACGCCACGGCGACCGTCTTGAGATCGCTGGACCGCGCGACCCACGCAACGAGGCGCGGAGAGGCATCGGGCCCGAGGCGATCCAGCTCGAACCACCGCGCTCGAGCGGGACGAGTCGCGGACGGATTCACCGCGATCACCTCGAGGTACGTCGTGGCCCCAAGCTTGAGGAGCGCGTTGTGCGTGCCCATGCGCGGGTGTTCCCCGCCCGGCCCGGGCGCGATGCCCAGGATTCCGCGCACATACTCGACACCCGACGCGAGCGAAGGCGCCGTGATCACGATGTGGTCGAGCGCGGATCGGTTCACGCGCGACTCAGTGGCCTTCCGAGCGCTTCTTGAGGCCCGCGGCCTCCATCGAGACGTACTCGCGTGTCAGGTTCAGCATCATCCGCCCCACGAGCCAGCCGATCGGTCCCGCCTGAACGAGCTTCAACGTTGCCAGCGAACCGGCGCCGCGAGGTTCGACACGGTGGCTCCCCACGGTCAGCGCTCCCGGGCTCCGGACTTCCCAGTCAAAGAATCGCCCCGGCTCGAGCGCGGTCACGCGCCAGACCAGAGGCGGCAGCTTGGGCTGACGCACCTCGGCGCGCGCTCCCACCGCAAGCGGGCCGTCCAGGAGGCGGATCGACGTGATGGAGGCGGTCCACTCGTGCCAGCGCTCGACGTCCGCGATGACCGTCCACACGCGCTCCGATGGCGCGGCGATCTCGATCTGGCGCTCCGTCGCGATCGAAAGGCTCACGGTCCCATCCACGCGAGCTTCATCGCCCGTGTCGAGCTCGCTGTTTCGAGCTTCACGAGATACACGCCGGCGCCGGCCCTGGAGCCCGCATCGGTTCGCCCGTCCCAGGCGATGCGATGCGGCCCGGCCGCCAGCGAACCACGCACCAGCTCACGCACCCTTCGCCCCGACGCATCGAACAAGGAGAGTCGCACGCTCGCTTCCTGTTCTAGCGTGAATCGAATCTCCGATCCACCGACCGCCGGATTGGGAGCGGCAGCCAGGGCCAACCGAGGCGCTTCGCCCTCCTCCACCGCGGTCGGCACCGTATTCACCGCCTGGAACGCGTTCACCTTTGGCCCGATCGGATGGTCGTACGGCAGGACGTCCCCCGTTGCGATGAGGTGCCGCCGCACCATGGCTGGATTCAGACCCGGGAAATGCGACCGAACCAGCCCGGCGACTCCGGCCACCAAGGGACACGCGAACGAGGTGCCATCCCCGTACATGTAAGGATTCACCGTGTCCCATCCGAGGAAGAGGTAGACGATCTGATCCGAGAGCAGGAACGTGTAGTTCTGGCAGATGGTGGACCACATCGAGCTGCCCGGCGCTGCGATGTCGACGTAGCTCCCCCAGTTCGAGAACTCCGCTCGATTGTTGTCGAAGTCGGTCGCGGCGACGGCGAGCACGCGCTCGCAACCGGCCGGATAGATGGGCACGTCGTCCCCCTCGTTTCCAGCCGCCGCCACGCAGAGCACGCCCGCCTGGTTGGCCATGTCGATGAGCGACTGGTAGAACTGCGGGAGGCCGGGCGCCGCGAAATCGCCGAAGCTCATCGAGATGATGGAGGCGCCCTCGTCCACGGCGTACGCGATCGCAGGCGCGACCGCGCTCGCGTAGATGAGCCCCGTGCTGTCCGGGTGCGAGGCTTTCAGCGCCATGATCCGGCAGTTCCACCCGGCGCCCGCGATGCCGTCGTCGTTGTTCGTGGACGCGGCCGCGATGCCGGCGCAGAACGTGCCGTGGTAGCCCAGGTCGATGCCGGTGGAATCGTCGCGCGAGTATTCGGGCCGCGGGTCGTTGTCGTGCCGGCCAAAGTCCCAGCCGTCGGCATCGTCGATGTATCCATTGTGATCATCGTCCAGGCCGTTTCCCGCGATCTCTCCCGGGTTGTGCCAGACATTCGACGCGAGATCCGGATGGCCGATATCCACGCCGGTATCGATGATCGCGATGACGACCGAGGACTGGCCCTTCTCGACATCCCACGCAAACGGGAGCCGGATGTCCGCGAAGCTCGCGTCATCCACGTACCACTGGTACGGAAGCCAGATGTCGCTGGGATAGGTGGCCAGGAGATGGACGCTGAAGT
>DATJGP010000142.1:0-13546 GCA_035494915.1 Candidatus Eiseniibacteriota bacterium
GCCAGTAGTGATTGAGGAGCGTGGGGATGGGCGATGCGACGGCGTAGATTCCGGCGCACGACGCGAGCCCGACGAAAATCGTTCCCACCTGCCGCCGGATGAGCGGGTTGTGGCTCTTCCGGAAGCTCACCCAGAGAAGGGTGAGCGCCGCGGCGATGTAGAAGAGGTTCACCATCGAGAAGAGGATCTGGTGGAACCGGAAGATCAGCTCCACAGGAAGCCGCCCGTACGTGATCACCGCGGCGCCGAGCGGATTCTTCGCGATACCCGCGGCGACACGCCCCCAGAGCGCGCCCTGGCCCTGGAGGAGCATGAGGATCAGATGGAACGCGTGGGGAGCGAAGATCCAGAGCGTCGCGCCCGGAATCTTCCGGAAGAGCTTGTTCTCCGTGGGGAAGACGCACGCGAAGTAGAGGAGCGACGGGAAGAAGAATTCCCAGAGATAGGCGAACGAGCGAAGGAAATCGTTCGACCCCGGGCGCCCCGTCGGCGACAGGATGTCGATGATGAACCCGATCGCGCCGAGCACCGAGCCCATCCCGCCCGAGAAGAGCATGATGGCGGTCGCGCGGTTGGCCCGCTCGCGCGGCGCCTCGCGGAGGATGATGATCCCGAGGAACACCACGAGCACGCCCACCATGGCATAGGCGAGCGCGACCGAGGCATTCGCGACGGGAGTCGGGTTCATCGAGCCTGTTCGACCTCGTCGGGCAGGAGCGAGCTGGGCGCCATCAGGAGCGGCTGCCCCGGCTTGTCCAGGATCTCCTGGATGACCCGCGCCTCGTACGTGAGCGCGGGCATGTTGGGCGCGAGCGTGGCGCCGCGGACGACCGCGCCGCCGAGGAAGCTCGGCAGCTTGAAGAGGCCGGGCTTCGGATACTCGACCACGCGCACCTTCTGCCCGGGCCTGATGCCGGCCGCGCGCTTCGCGGCCTCCATGGCGTCGGTGAGAGTTCCGATCCGATCCACGAGTCCGGTCGCCAGCGCCTGGCGGCCGAGCACCACGTGTCCCTCGCCCAGCTCACGAACGCGAGCCTCGGGGAGACGCCGCGCGGTCGCTACCTTCGTCACGAAGTTGGTATAGAAGTCGTCGAACAGGGCGTGCACCTGGGTGCGTTCCTTCTCGGTGAGATTGCGCTCCGGAAGCGTGACGCCGAGGAGCGGGATCCGGATTCCGCCGAGAAGATCCGCGCTCTGGCCGCGCTGCACGTGGTCCGACGTGAACCCGGTCTTGTTGCTGAAGCCCTGGTTCCAGGCCCAGCCGCCGATGATGCCGATCGAGGCGGTCACGCTGAGCGGCGTGGAGTAGATGGTGTCCGCGTCCATGCTGATCCAGTACCCGCCGCTCGCGGCCACGCGTCCCTGGCTCACGATGACCGGCTTCGCCTTCGTCGTCTTCGTGGTCCGGTGCATCGCGCGAATCTCGCCCGCGACGAGGTCCGACGCGAGCGCGTCGCCGCCCGGCGAATCGGCGCGGATCACGACCGCCTTGATGCCGTCGTCCTTCCGGTACTTCGCGAGCTGCTTCGACGTGGGGCGCGCCTTGATGCCCTCGTCCATCGCACACTCGCCGATCTGGTAGACGAGCGCGATCTCCGGCCGCGGTCCCCACTCCTCATCCGGCTGCCAACGAACCTCCGCGAGCGTTCCGGGGGAGACAAAGGAGGCCTTCTTCGGTCCGAGGCTCCTGGCGACGGTCTTGAGCGTGTCCGGACGTCCGATGACATCGACCCAGCCGATGTCCTTGAGCCGGCGCGCCGTGAGGAGCGGGCTGTCGTTCACCACGCTGTCGAACGCGTCCGGCTTCACGCGTCCCGCGGACACGAAGCCCGCCTTGAGCTCGGCGTAGGCGTCGTCGACCAGGCCCTGGAGCTGCTCCCGGTCGGCGGGCGACATGTCGGTGCGCGAGAAGGTCTCCATCGCCGACTTGTACTTGTACCAGCGCCACTCGTCGAAGCCGATTCCGAGCTTGTCCATGGTCCGCTTCAGGTAGGTGCGCGAGATCTGGATTCCCGGGAACGTGACGATTCCCATAGGGTCCATCACGATCCGGTCGGCCACGCTCGCCAGATAGAAATTCCCCACCTTGGCGTTGTCCACGTACACGACCACCTTCTTTCCACGCGCGCGGAGGTCCGCGAGTTTCTCCCGAAGCTCCCAGAGCATGGCCACGTTGGCCTCGAACCCGGAGAGGTTGAGCACAACTCCAGCCACCGTCGGGTCTTCCTCGGCCTTGCGAATCGTCTCGAGGAGGGGCCAGAACGCGATCGAGCCCGCGTCTCCGTACACGTACTTCTGGTAGACCGCCTGGCCCTTCAGGTCCATCTGGACGTAGCGGCTGTGGTGCGCGCGCCGCGCGTCGATGTCGATGCCGCGCTGCGGCGGCTGGAGCCGTGCGACCCACTGCGTCGCGCCGAGGTTGCCGTCGCGGTCGTACTGCGGCGTGGCGCGGAAGCCCGCGCGCTGGAGGGTCACGCCCACGGTCACTTGGAGCCGGTCCTGGTCGCCCCAGCGTCCCGCGACTTCAAAGCCGGGGATGGGTCTGATGGCAACGCCGCCCGCGAGCGGGCCGTCGTCCCAGCGATCGCCGCGCGAGAGCGCGTAGTCGCCGAAGAGGAGCAGGCGCGGATCGCCGAGAGGCCGGATGCCCACGTCGAACACGCCGTCGATGTCCCCCTGCGTGAGGCCGAAGCGCGTGACGAGCCCGGTGCTGAGATAGCGGTTCGGGCGGCTGATGCTGCCGAAGCCGAGATAGTTGTCGTGGTTGAACGCGCCCTTGCCCGGGCCGGAGAAGCCGAAGCTCATACCGCTGTAGTAGCCGCGCGTTCCGCCCCCGGCGCCGATCTGCCAGTCGGTGACATGGTCGGGCTCGCCGCCGATCAAGGCGTCGTGGCGCCGGATCGACATGCCGAGCCCCTGGCCGAAGGCGAGGCCCCAGTTGTCCATCGCGTGCGGCCGCACGCTCTCGTCCGACCAGTAGAAGTCGAGCTCGCCCTTCTCGAGGACGCCCCACTGCGCGGGATTGAAGATCGCGCCGATGGCGCCGTCGTCGGTGCCGGGGGTCTTGGAGAGGATGTTGGATTCGTCGACGTAGGACGGGAGGCCATCCCACGCGAGGGCAGGGGCGGCGAGGGTCGCAACGAGCGCGGCTGCGAGAAGGGCCGCGGCCCAGCCTCTGTGAGGGCTCACGTTCCTGCCACCTTCTTCTGCTCCTTCCAGCGCGCGTAGATCGCGCTGAACCCGAACAGCACGAACACCACCGTGATGGAGAGCCACCGCGGAACCTCCCAGGCGATCAGCCCGATGGAATGGAAGTACTCGATCATCAGCTTGATTCCGACCCACGCCACGATCACGTACGCGCCGTCCACGATCGCGGGATATCGCTGCACGATGCCGAGGAGCTGCCCGATCAGGAGCCGCATCGCCAGGATCCCGAGGATGCCGCCCGTGATGATGACCCATGCCTTCCGGGACATCGCCACCGCCACGAGGATCGAGTCGATCGCGAACACGATGTCGGTCAGCTCCACGCGCACGACGGTGCTCCAGAAGGCGGTGAGTCCCAGGAATGTCTTGATGGCGGTCTTGGCCCCGCCCTCCTTGCCCTCGGGATGCTCGATGAAGTGCTTGGCCGGGAGGTAGAGCAGGTACAGGGCGCCAATCAGCTTCACCCAATCCCAGTGGATCATGTAGGTGGCGAAAAGGGTGGAAAGGAACCGGAACGCGAAGGCGCCGAAGATGCCGTAGCGAAGAGCCCGCGTTCGCTGCTCGGGGGGGAGCGGTAGGACGAGAACGGCGAGAACGAGCGCGTTGTCCGCGCTCAGGGCCCCCTCGAGCAGGACGAGGAGCCCGATGGTAAGGAAGTCGTGCCACTCCACTCCGAACGGCATAGAGGGGACGACTTTACAGGAAAATCAGTCGGCCGGGGCGGAGGGTGCTAGAGGTGGCGGTAGGACCGGCCGGCCAGCCAGGGCCGGCGCGTACATCTCACGCACGTACTGCTTCACCATCCGCCGCGCGGAGAACGCGGGAGTGACGGTGCGGAGCGCGTGCCGCACCACCTGGAGCCAGCCGCGCGGGATGCCGTCCATGCCGCGGTCGTAGTAGAGGGGCACGATCTCCTTCTCGAGCAGCGAGTAGAGACGCTCCACATCTTCGGCATCGATGTCGCCGTCTTCCGCCTCCGGGAACGCCCAGCCGTTCTTGCCGTCCCACGCCTCCATCCACCAGCCGTCGAGCACGCTCAAGCTGGGCACGCCGTTGATCCCCGCCTTCATGCCGCTCGTGCCGCTCGCCTCCAAAGGAGCGCGCGGATTGTTGAGCCAGAGGTCGACGCCCTGCACCATCCAGTGCGCCGCGTGCATGTCGTAGTCCTCGAGGAACGCGATGCGCCCCGCGAGCAGCGGATCGCGCGCGGCGCGGTAGACGGCTTGGAGAAGGTCCTTGCCCCCTTCGTCCGCGGGATGCGCTTTTCCGGCGAAGATGATCTGCACGGGGCGATGGGTGTCGTCGAGGATGTGCCTCAGTCGATCGAGGTCGCGAAGGATCAAGGTCGCGCGCTTGTACGACGCGAAGCGCCGCGCGAAACCGATCGTGAGCGCCTCGGGATCGAGGAGCGCGCCGAGCGCCACCGCCTGGCTCGCCTCCACGTCGTGCGCGGCCCAGCGCTGGCGGAGCCGGTCCCGGAGGAAGTGGAAGAGTCCGAGCTTCACGTGCGAGCGAAGCGCCCAGAGCGCCTCGTCGGGGATCGACTCCGCCTTCTGCCACAGGGCCGGGTCGTCGTGCCGCCGCAGCCAGTCCGGATCGAGGTGGTCGCGGAGACATCGGTCGGTCGCGTTCGCGACCCAGGTGGGCACGTGGACACCGTTCGTGATCGAGACGATCGGCACCTCGTCCGGTTGCTTGCCGGGCCAGAGCGATGTCCACATCGCGCGTGAGACCTCGCCGTGCTTCTGGCTCACCGCGTTCACGTGGCCGGCCAGCCTCAAAGCGAGCGCGGTCATGTTGAACGCGATGCCCCAGTCGGCCGGATAGGACGCGAGCCCGTAGAGCTTCGCCCGGAGATCACCGAGCGCCGTGGCGCCGTACCCCTCGAGCGGGTCGAGATGCCCCTCCATGAGGGGGTAGTAGAAGGCGTCGTGCCCAGCGGCCACCGGAGTGTGCGTGGTGAAGACCGTCGAGCGCCGCACGAGGTCCACCGCCTCGTCGAAACTGCGGCCCGCCGCGATCTCCTCGCGCACGCGCTCCAGCATCATGAGGGACGTGTGCCCCTCGTTGCCGTGCCACACCGTCGGCTTGATTCCGAGCGCTCGCAGCACGCGCACGCCGCCGATTCCGAGGAGGATCTCCTGGCCCACCCGCGCGTTCTGATCGCCGCCATAGAGGCGGCCGGTCAATTCGCGATCGCCGGTCGTGTTCTCGTCGAGATCCGTGTCGACGAGGAAGAGCCGGCTCCGCCCGATGCTCACCTGCCACGCGGCCACGTGGAGGGTGCGGTCGGGGAGCGAGAGGCGGACACGCAAGAGCTCGCCATCGGGCGTCCTCGCGGGGGACACGGCGACGTGCTCCCGCTCGATGCGCTCGTAGACCTCTTCCTGCCTTCCTTCCGCGTTCACGTGCTGGCGGAAGTAGCCCTGCGGGTACATGAAGCCGATGCCCACGAACGGAAGCCCGAGATCGCTCGCTTCCTTCGTGATGTCTCCGGCCAGCACGCCGAGCCCGCCCGCATAGAGGGGAAGCGAGTTGTGGACTCCGTACTCGGCGGAGAAATAGGCGAGGACGCCGTCGGCGAGACCGGGCTCAACCTCCCCGCACCAGGTGTCCTCGTCGTTGAGCGCGGCGTCGAACGCGCGCATCACCGACGTGTACTGGACGCGGAACCCGGCGTCGGCCGCTGCAAACGCGAGGCGCTCGGGGTCGATGTCTTGCAGGAGGCGCACGGGATTGTGCCGCGTGCGGCGCCACAGCGTCTCGTCGAGCGCGCGGAAGAGGTCGCGCGCTTCGAAGTGCCAGGACCACCAGAGATTCCGGCTGAGCTCGGGCAGGCGCGCGAGCTCCGGAGGCATGGGGGGGAAGGGGGTCACCGGGTCCGGCCCAGCCCCCATCGCTGCTCGTCGAGATGCATCGGATGTTTGTAAACTACCGCCATGCCTCAATCGAAGCACATTTTTCGAGCGGGGAGGGTCCGGGCGTGAGCGAGCGCGGGGCGGGGGTCTTGCTCCATCCGACCTCGTTGCCTGGGCGGTTCGGGATCGGCGACCTCGGTCCCGAGGCGATCCGCTTCCTGGATTGGCTCGCCGAGGCGGGGCAGACCACGTGGCAGATGCTGCCGCTCGGTCCGACGGGACTCGGGGATTCGCCCTACGTCGCGGAATCGGTGTTCGCGGGCAATCCGCTCCTCATCTCGCCCGAGGCGCTGCGCGAGGACGGGCTCGTCGACGACGCGGTTCTCGGGGCGGCGCCGGCTTTCGGTGAAGGCCCCGTGGATTTCGACGGGGTGAGACGATGGAAGAACGCACTCCTCCGTGCGGCATGGAAGCGGCTCCAGGCGGAGCCCAGGTCGGAGTTCCTGGGCGAGCTCGATGCGTTCCGTGGCAGCGTTCCGTGGCTTCGAGAGTGGTGCGAGTTCGCGGCGCTCAAGCTCCTCCACGGCGGTGCCGCGTGGACGGCGTGGGATCCGGGGCTGCGCGACCGCGATCCCTTCGCACTCGCAGGCGCCGCGCCACAGATCCGGGACGAGATCGCGTACCAGGAATTCCTCCAATTCCTCTTCGAGCGGCAATGGCAAGGGCTGCGGCGCGAGGCCCACGCTCGCGGTGTTCGGCTCTTCGGCGACGCTCCAATCTACGTGGCGCACGACAGCGCGGACGTGTGGGCCGGTCGCCCGTATTTCCAGCTCGACGAATCGGGACAGCCGCGCGCGGTCTCGGGCGTCCCCCCCGATTACTTCAGCGAGACCGGGCAGCTCTGGGGTTCGCCGCTGTACGACTGGGGGCGAATCGAAGCGGAGGGCTTCGGCTGGTGGATTCGACGCCTGCGCGCGGATCTCGAGCGCGTCGACCTGCTGCGCCTCGACCACTTTCGGGGATTCGACGCGTACTGGTCGATCCCCGCCGGCGCGCGCGACGCTCGCGCAGGCCACTGGGAGCCCGGGCCGGGTGCGCGGTTGTTCCGTGCGTTGCGTGACGGACTGGGTGGATTGCCGATCGTGGCCGAAGATCTGGGTGACATCACGGACGACGTGCGCGCGCTGCGGGATTCGTTCGGACTTCCTGGGATGCGCGTGCTCCAGTTCGGGGTGGGGCATCCGGAGAGCGAGCATCACCCGTCGCGCGTTCCGGAGCGATCGTTCGTCTACACCGGGACGCACGACAACGACACGGCGGTCGGCTGGCTCGCGTCGCTCGACGAGGAGGAGCGCCGCCGCGTGCTCGCGGATCTCGGAAGTGACGGCCGCGAGCTCGCGTGGGACTTGATCGCTGCCGCATGGGGGACGCAGGCGGAGTGTGCGATCGTCCCCGTTCAGGACGTTTTAGGGTTGGGCAGCGATGCGCGAATGAACACCCCCTCCGTGCCCGAGGGGAACTGGCGGTTTCGCCTGCGCGGCCCGCTCGCGTCCGAGCGCGGGACCAGGTTGCGCGACCTCACCCGACGCACCGGGCGGTAGCCGACTCGTCCAGCGGGCGCCTCCGGCCGCATTTGCGCGGTGCCTCCATCCCATGCAGAATGAATGTCTTACCACTCCCCGGTGGAGCCGTATGGTCGGAACGACACTCTCCCACTACCGCATCCTCGAGCCGCTCGGCTCCGGAGGGATGGGGGAGGTGTATCTCGCACGCGACCTCCGGCTCGAGCGCGACGTGGCCATCAAAGTGCTGCCCGCCGGCACCCTCGCCAATCCCGAGAGCCGGAAGTGGTTTCGATCGGAAGCCCTCGCCCTCGCGCGCCTGAACCACCCCAACATCGCCGCGGTCTACGACTACGACCAGGACGGGGAGCGGGATTTCCTCGTGATGGAGCTCGTCCCTGGGCACACGCTCTCGGACACGATCGCGCGCGGACCGCTCGCGGAGCGCGACGTGCGGCGCCTGGGACGGCAGCTCGCCGACGGATTGGCCGCCGCGCATCGACAGGGCGTTCTCCATCGCGACATCAAGCCTGGCAATCTCCGCATCACGCCCGAGGGCCGGCTGAAGATCCTCGATTTCGGCCTCGCCAAGCTCGCCCGGACCACGGAGTCGATGACCGGCACGCGCACCGCCGATGTGGGGCAGCGGATCGCGGGAACGCTCCCCTATATGGCGCCCGAGCAGCTTCGCGGCGACGCGATCGACGCGCGCGCGGATATCTACGCTGCCGGTGCCGTGCTCTACGAGGCGGCATGCGGGAAGCGAGCGTTTCCTCAGGAGACCACCACCGCGTTGATCGGCGCGGTGCTCGCGCAACATCCGCCGCCTCCGCGCGACATCTGGCCGGATGTTCCCACCGATCTCGAGCGTGTGATTTTGAAGTGCCTCGAGAAGGAGCCGATTCGCCGCTACGAGAGCGCGGAAGAGCTTGCAGCAGATCTCAAGCATGGAGCGGCCCGATCCGCGGAGGCGAGGCCTGTCGCCGCGAAGGTGGCGAAACCCAGGAAGACTGGGAGCATCAAGCCGCTCCTCATCGGCGGCGCCGTTGCGGCTGTGATCCTCGGGATCGCTTCGGTCTTCGTGGTCCAGGGTCTCATGAGCCGTCGGGGTGCCGCGGGCCATCACTCGCTCGCGGTTCTTCCGCTCGCAAACCTTTCCGGCGATCCTGGCCAGGAATTCTTCGCGGACGGCATGACCGACGAGCTGATCACCAGACTGGCCCAGGTCTCCACGATGCGCGTCATCTCGCGCTCCTCGGTGATGCAATACAAGGACGCGAGGAAGCCGCTCCGCTCCATCGCCAAGGAGCTAGGAGTCGGCATGGTCGTGGAGGGTTCCGTGGCCAAGGTAGGGTCGATGGTCCGGATCAGCGCGCAGCTCGTCGACGCATCGGACGACCGGAACCTCTGGGCCCAGAGCTACGAGCGAACCGCGAGCAACGTCATCCTCCTCGAGAGCGAGATCGCGAAGGCCATTGTCGCGAATGTCGCGGCGGAGCTGACGCCGGAGGAAAAGGAGCGCATCGCCAGCGCACGCGAGGTGAATGCGAAGGCGCACGAGGATTATCTGCGCGGCCTCTACTACGTGAACCAGTTCTCGATCGAGGGATTCCACAAGGGGATCACCCTCTTCCAGCAGTCGATCCGGGAAGACTCGAGCTACGCTCCTCCCTACGCGGGGCTCGCCTCAGCCTACTGCGCGCTCTCGAGCGTGGACCGCCCCGCGACCGAGGCCATGCCCAAGGCGCGCGCGGCGGCGGATCAGGCGCTGGCGCTCGATCCCAACCTCGCGGCGGCGTACGTGCCGCGTGCGTACGTCGACGCGTTCTACAACTTCGATTGGGCCCAAGGGGAGCGCACCTTCCGGCGCGCCATCCAGCTCAACCCGAACGAGGCGGTGGCCCACCTCTTCTATGGCCAGCTCTTGATGGTGATTGGCCGATATGACGATGCGTCGAGGGAAGTGGAGCGCGCCCGGACCCTCGACCCGCTCTCGTCGTATGCGAATGCCATGGCGATCTGGCCGCTGTATCTCGGCAAGCGCTTCAAGGAAGCCGGAGAGGCGGCGACGCGACTCGCTGCGTCCGATCCAAAGAACGCGAGCCCGCATTTCGTTCTGGGCCTCTCCTACAGCATGGCTGGAGACCCCAAGCGCGGAGCCGACGAATTTCATCAGGCCTACGCGCTCGACCCGCGGCCCAACTATCTGGCTTGGGTGGGATGGGCGAAGGCGCGCCAGGGGGACCGGGCGGGCGCCACGCAGGTGCTGAACCAGCTCGAGGACCTGTCCAGGGCCACATTCGTGCAGCCGTACAACTTCGCGATTCTGTACGCGGCGCTGGGACAGCGCGATCGGTGCATCGCGGAGCTCCAGCGCGGTCTCGAGGCCCACTCGGAAGAACAGGTCGAGATCCGTACCAGCGTCGCGATGGACCCGGTCCGACCGGACCCGCGTTTCAAGGAGATCCTGCGCAAGATGAATCTAGCGTCGTAAGCCTGGCGATTCAGCTACGTCGCCAGATCAGGGACGTAGACGGCCGCTCTAGGCTGACGCGACGAGCACGGCGCTCCGCGTCTCGCGCGCAACGACGAGGTCCTCACGCGCCGGGATCACGAAGGTCTTCACCCGTGCCCCCGTCGCGGTGATGTCCTCGCCATCCCCCTCATGGGCCGCCTCGTCGATCGCGATTCCCATGAAGTCGAGCCCATGCGTGATGGCAGCGCGCATCGCGGGCGCGTTCTCGCCGATGCCCGCGGTGAATACGAGCGCATCGAGGCCGCCCATCGCCGTCGCCAGGGTTGCCACCGCGGCGCGGGCGCGGTTCGCAAAGAGGTCGAGAGCGAGGCGCGCCCGCGGATGGCCGCTCCGGGCGGCGTCCAGGACTTCGCGGTAGTCGCTCGAGACCCCGGACACTCCCAAGAGCCCCGAGTCGTGATTGAGCTGCCCGTCGATCGCATCCACGCTCACGTCGTTTCGCAGCAGGTGGAGGAGGATCCCCGGGTCGATCGAGCCCGAGCGAGTCCCCATCATCAGTCCCTCCATCGGCGTGAACCCCATGGTGGTCGCCACGGGCTTGCCGGCCATCACGGCGCTTCCGGAGCAGCCGTTGCCCAGATGGAGGACCACGACCCGGGATTCCGCCTCGCCGAGCATCGCCGCGGCTCTCTCCGATGCGTAGGAGTGGCTGAGACCGTGGAAGCCGAATCGGCGCACGCCCCAGGCGCTCCGCCATTCCCATGGAACCGGATACACGACGTCGCTTTCGGGTAAGTTGGCGAAGAAGGCCGTGTCGAAGACGGCTACATGAGGAATATGAGGGAACCGCTCGGTCGCGAGCTCGAGAGCCGCGAGGGCCGGGCGATTGTGGAGCGGCGCCAGCTCGGCCACGCGCTCGATTGCGTGGCGGACGTGGTGCGTGACGATGGTCGACTCGCGAAGCTCCGTCCCGCCATGGACGACGCGATGTCCCACCGCGCGCGCCGCATCGATGGACCCTGCCGCATCCCCTTCGAGTCTGCGGAGCGCCTCCTCGAACGCATGCACATCCGGAACGCGATCCATCGTCGCCGCGGCCAACCTCGTCTGCGCCGCATCATCGTACACGGCCGCCTTCAACGTGCTCGAGCCGGCGTTGAGGACGAGGATGCTCATCGCCTCGGATCCTTGGCGAGGTCGGGCATCCCTTGGCCCCAGTACCAGTCGCGGATCTCGGGTGGGTCGACGCCATGCTCGATCACGTAGGGCTTGTGCTCGCGAATCTTCTGCTCGTACTTGCGAACCATCTCCTCCGCGCGGGAAGCGACCTCGGGCCTGCGTGCCGCGATCTTGTGCGCCGCCTGGATCACGATGTGATAGCGACTCGTTCGGTTCCGGATGTGCATGTCGAAGGGGGTCGTGGTCGAACCCTCCTCGCGATAGCCGTTCACGTCGAACCGATCGTTGCGCGGCCGCTCCCAGCAGAGCTGCTTGATGGCGGCCGTGTAGCCGTGGAAGTTGAAGATGACCGGGCAGTCGAGCGGGAAGATCCGCTGGAACCGCGCCTCTTCCATGCCCTGCGGGTACTTCTGCGGTATGCCGAGCGCGAGGAGGTTCATCACGTTGACCACGCGCACCCGCCAGTGGGGCACTTCCTCGCGCAGGAGCTCGGCCGCGCCGAGGACTTCCTGGGTCAGGTTGTCGCCACAGCCCGCGAGCAGGATCTCGGGATCCTCGCCGTCGTTGGTGCTGGCCCAGCGCCAGATGGACATTCCGAGGCGGAAGTGGTCGCGCGCCTCGTCGAGCGACAGCCACTGCGGCATGGGCTGCTTGCCGGCGATGACCAGATTGATGCGGTCCGTCTCCCGGAGGCAGGACTCGAGCGTGACCAGCAGCGTGTTCGCGTCGGGCGGGAGGAAGATCGAGTACGTCTCGCCCTTCTTCGTGAGCAGGCTGTTGATGAAGCCGGGCCCCTGGTGCGAGAAGCCGTTGTGGTCCTGGCGCCACGCCTCGGACGTGAGGAGATAATTGAACGAGGAGACCGGCTTTCGCCAGGGGACCTCGAGCGACAGCTTCAGGAACTTGGCGAACTGGTTCATCATCCCGTCGACGATCGGGACGAACGCTTCGTAGCACGAGAAGAGTCCGTGCCGCCCGGTGAGGATGTAACCCTCCAGCCAGCCCTGGCACATGTGCTCGGATAGGATCTCGAGCACGCGCCCGTCGCGCGTCGTGTGCTCGGCCTCCGCGGGGATCGGCCAGTTGTACTGGCGCGAGGTCGCTTCGAGCACGCCGCCGAGGCGGTTCGACTCCAGCTCGTCCGGAGCCACGATGCGGAAGTTCCTCGCCTCCTGATTGCGCCGGATGACCTCCGCGAAGTAGGAGCCGACCGTGGTCATGTGGCTCACCGCGGGGTGGCCGCGCTCGTCGATCCGAGCCGCGTATTCTTCGAGGCGAGGCAGGGTGAGCTCCCGCCTGCGGTCGCCGCCGAAGCCGGCGGGATTGAGCGCGATGCGCTTGTCGTGCGGGGGACACGCTTCGACGATGTCACGCGCGGGCCGCCCCTGCTCATCGAACAGCTCCTCCGGTCGATACGACCGAAGCCACCGCTCGAGCTCCGCGAGATGCTGCGGATTCTGGCGCGGGTCCGCGATCGGAACCTGGTGCGCGCGGAACGTGCCCTCGACCTTCTTGCCGTCGATCTCCTTGGGCCCGCCGCGTCCCTTCAGTGTGCGGAGGATCACCACCGGCCAGGCAGGGCGCTCCGGTGGCGTGTCCGCCGTCTGGATTTCTCGAATGTCCTCGTACGCGCGCCGGATGGTGCCGCGCATGTCCTCGTCGACGTCCTCACCGTAGTCCACGAACACAGGCTCGTACCCGTAGCCGCGGAAGAGGGCTGTGATCTCCTCCTGGCTCATGGTGCCGAGGATGGTCGGGTTCGCGATCTTCCATCCGTTCAGGAGCACGATCGGCAGCACCGCGCCGTCGGTCTTCGGATTCACGAACTTGTTTCCGTTCCACGAGCCGGCCGTCGGCCCGGTCTCGGCCTCGCCATCGCCGATGATGCAGGCGACGAGGAGATCGGGATTGTCGAGCGCCGCGCCATAGGCGGTGGCGAGCGCGTACCCCAGCTCGCCTCCTTCGTGGATCACGCCGGGGAGCATCGGGCTCAGGTGGCTCGGAAACTGGTACGGCCAGGAGAAGCCGCGGCAGAGCTTCCCGAGCCCTTCGCGATCGCGCGTGATCTCCGGATAGAACTCGGTGATCGTCCCCTCGACCCACATGTTGGCCATGTTCGCAGCCGCGCCGTGCCCTGGCCCGGTCACGAGGAGGACGCTCGCGTCCGTGTCGCGCACGAGCTGATTGAGGTGCGTGTAGATGAGATTGACGCCGGGCGCGGTGCCCCAGTGCCCGAGGAGGCGCTCCTTGATGTGCTCCGG
>DATJGP010000143.1:0-14882 GCA_035494915.1 Candidatus Eiseniibacteriota bacterium
CCTGGACGAACCGACGGATCCGAACCTCGTCGAGGAGTCGCGCGGCAGGCTCTTTCTCATGTCCTGCCCCGTCCTCAGCCGCCCGGAGCTCCGGCCGTATCTCGACTCCATCGACCTCTCCGCGATCGTGAATCTCTTCGATTGTGAAACGGCGGCACGGAAGCGATGAGATCCCTTCGCACGCGCCTCATCCTTGGCATCGCGCTCGTCGCGATCGTGCCGCTCGGGCTCGCGCTCGTGCTCATGTCGAAGCGCGTGGAATCGATGGTCCGTGAGGAGTCGGGACGGCGCCTCCAAACGGGGGTCCGAGCGCTCCAGGCCGAGATGAGGGAGCGGCAGCTTCGGACCGAGGCGAAGCTCTCCATCCTGAGCCGCGATCCGCTGCTCCGCCGGCTCTACCTGGTTCGCGCGGGCGGCGCGCGGGAGCTGAGCGACTACCTCGCCGAGCGGCGCATCCTTCTCGACCTGGACTACCTCGAAGTCGACGCGCCCGACAGCCTGCCGGTGGCGACGGCGACCGGCGCTCCGGCCGACTCGACCATCGCGGTGAAGCTCGACCTCGCGAGTCCGATCACCTATGACAACCGCGTGGTTGGATCGCTCCGGGGGGGCGTGCTCATCGACCGCGACTTCCTGATCAAGCTCCAAGAGCGACGTGGACTCGACCTCGTCCTTTTCGATCCGTCCGGCCGCGCAGCGGCGTCGACGCTTTCGCGTTCGATGGAACACCCGCTTCCCGTCACGCCGGGACTGACGCCCGTGACGATGGGACACGAGGCCTACTGGGGCGTGAGCGCCTCGCTCGAGCTGGGAGAGGGTCGCCACGCCCTTCTCACCGCCCTCGCCTCCACAAGACCTGCCAACCAGACGATCACCGCGCTCCGGCTGACAGCGGCGCTTCTCGCAGTCGGCGGGCTGGTTGTGGCGATCCTGCTCGGCTCCCTCTGGTCGGGCGAGGTGTCCCGTCCTGTCGAGCGCTTGGCCGCCCACTCGCGGCGCCTCGCGCGCGGCGAGTGGAACGAGCCGATCTCGATCCACAGCGTGCGTGAGCTCGAGACTCTGGGCGAAGCGCTCGACACGATGCGCGCGGATCTCGTGACCTACCGGGACAAGCTCGTTTTGAGCGAGCGCCATGCCGCGTGGAGCCAGATGGCTCGCAAGGTCGCGCACGAGGTGAAGAATCCGCTCACCCCCATCGCGATCTCCGTCTCGGACCTGAAGCGAAGCTACGACCTCAAGCGTCCGGACTTTCCCGCCGTGCTCGATCAGGCGGTGCGCACGATCTCCGCGGAGGTGGACTCCCTGAAGCGGCTGCTGCAGGAGTTCTCCGACTTCGCACGCTTTCCCGCCCCCACCCTCGCGCCCGTCCAGGCCGGGGCGTTGCTCGAAGACCTCAAGGCGCTCTACGCCCGAGAGATCGAAGAGGGTCGGCTCACGATCCAAGCCAGTAAGTCTGAGATCACCTTGAACGCGGACGCGGGCCAGCTCCGTCAGGCGCTCGTCAATCTCGTGAAGAATGGACTGGAGGCAGTGAATGGCACAGGCTCGGTCACGGTCGAGGCGCGGCCCGCCGGTCGAAGCGCCGAACTCACCGTGACTGACTCAGGCCCGGGTCTCACCGCCGAGCAGCGCGCCAGCCTCTTCACGCCGGGATTCACGACGAAAGCACACGGCAGCGGCCTCGGACTCACGATCGTCGACCGCATCGTTTCCGAGCACGGCGGGACGATCGCGGTCCAGTCGGACGAAGGGCGCGGCACCACCTTCGTCATCCGTCTGCCGCGCGAGGGGGCCTGAGCCATGCCGTCGATCCTGATCGTCGACGACGAAGCCAACATCCGCTCGAGCCTCGAAGGCGCGCTCTCGCGCGAGGGCTACGCCACCGACACGGCCGCGAGCGTCGCCGAGGCACGGACGAAGCTCCGGGACGCGTACGACGTCGTGCTTCTCGACGTCTGGTTCCCTCGCGAGAGCGGACTCGAGCTCCTGGGCGAGATCGCGGAATCGGCGCCGGAGACGGTCGTGGTCATGATGTCCGGCCACGCTTCCATCGACACGGCGGTCCAGGCCACGCGCCTCGGCGCGTTCGACTTCCTGGAGAAGCCGATCTCCCTGGAACGTCTGCTCGTTCTCCTGCGAAACGCCACCGACTCGCTGACGCTCCGCTCGGAGAATCGCCGGCTCAAGCAGGCGTGGGCGGATTCCATCGTGGGCGAGTCCCCCGCGATTCGCACCCTGCTCCACGACATCAAGCTCGCGGCGGCGAGCCACGCCCGGGTGCTGATCCAGGGAGAGAACGGGACCGGAAAGGAGCTCGTCGCTCGGGCGCTTCATGCCGCGGGGCCGCGACGCGACAAGCCCTTCGTCGCGGTGAACTGCGCGGCCATTCCGGAGGAGCTGATCGAGTCCGAGCTCTTCGGGCACGAGCGGGGCGCATTCACGGGCGCCACCCAATCGCGGCGGGGCCGATTCGAAGAGGCGCACGGCGGCACCCTGTTCCTCGACGAAGTGGGAGACCTGAGCCAGCGCGCGCAGACGAAGCTCCTTCGCGTGCTGCAGGAGGGTGAGTTCTTCCGCGTCGGTGGGAACCGCGCGATCAAGGTCGACGTGCGCGTGATCGCGGCCACGAACCGGGACCTCGCCGAGCTCACGCGCGCGGAGTCGTTCCGCGAGGACCTCTACTTCCGCCTCGCCGTGGTCCCGCTGACCGTTCCACCGCTCCGCGAGCGGCCCGGGGACATTCCCGTGCTCGTCGCGCATCTCGCGGCCGACGTGCAGCGCGAGACGGGCGGTCGAGGAAGGACGTTCAGCCCTTCCGCGATCGAGCATCTTGCGCGCTACCACTACCCGGGCAACGTGCGCGAGCTGCGGAACGTGGTGGAGCGGCTGATGATCATGACGCCGGGCACGCGGATCGGCGCCGACGCCGTCGATCGCGTTCTCGGAAGCGCTGCCGAGCCACGAGGGGCCGACAACGACGACTCGCGCCTCGCCGAGCAGATGCGACGATTCGAGAAGGATCGAATCGAGGAGGCGCTGCGCGTCGAAGGCGGCAACGTGACCAAAGCCGCCGCGCGCCTCGGGCTCGAGCGGAGCCACCTCTACAAGAAGATGCGCAAGCTCGGGATCGAGTCCCCGTAGGACCCTCACCGCCGGACCCGGTCCGGAACTTGCTTTTTGCAATCCTCGCCGAAATGGCCGCGTCGCAACCCGTGTCGATGGGAGGAGGGCGGATCTCGCTATCTCCCGTATTCGACACGAGTTTGACTCGCATTCCCGGACCAGGGGAGCGCCGCGCCCGGTGCGCGCCCCCCCACGGTATCCGTACCCAATTGTTCCAAGGGGGACGTCATGAGAAGTCGATTCGAGGAGTACCAAGAGGACGATCACTTGGACGAGCCGGTCACCATCACGGGCCGCCAGCTCAAGTCACTGAAGCGCGCGGCCACGACCGGATTGATCGCAACGATCCTCGCCATCATCGCGGTGGGGCTCGGCGCCTGGAATCTCGTCCAGGCGGGCAAGAGCACCACGACGGAGCCCATGGGCTCGGAGCCCACGGCGCAAGCTGCGCCGGCACCCGCGGCCGCCGATTCCCTGCCGTCGCCCACCCCTACACCGCAGCCGCTGCAAAGCTCGGCAGCACCGGCCGCATCGGCTCCTCCCGCGGCATCGGCCGCCCGGGAGCCTTCGAAGGCGCCTGTCGCGACGGCTCACAAGGCGTCCGCGACCAAGCACGCCGCCGCTGGGACGCGGCGATCGTCGGGTCCTTCCGCCTCGGAGCTGGGCGCGGCGGCGCGCGGCGAGGAACCGGTGACCACGCCCGCGTTCGCACCGTCGGCGGCCCCGGTTTCACCCTCGATCCCGACGCCGGCGCCATCACCGGTCGCACCGAAGGCCACGACCGCGCCACCGGACACGAGCAAGTAGCGAGCGCACGGCCCCTACTCCGCCCTTGAGCCGCGGCTCCATGCGGGGCTAGCATGCCTCCCTACGGAAGGGGGGCCGATGCCACTCGACTACGAGATCGACCACGACCGCAAGGTCGTGATCGCCCGGGGACGGGGCGTCCTTGGTGAGGATGACTTCTTCGGGTATCAGAAGGACGTCTGGTCGCGGGACGAAGTCCGGGGCTACGACGAGCTCGTGGACATGCGCGCGGTGGACGAGGTGATCCTGCCCACCGCGGACCGCCTGCGCGCGCTCGCGTCTCTGTCCGCCGACATGGACCTCAAGCGCGGCACCATCGAGGGTGCTACGACCAAGCTCGCCGTCATCGCGCCGCAGGACTTCGCCTACGGACTCGGACGGATGTACGAGGCCTACCGGAGCTTTCAGCCGTCGAGCACGAAGGAGGTCGCCGTCTTCCGGACGGCGCCCGAAGCGATCGCGTTCCTGGGCCTCCACGGAGTGATCCTCGACCCGGTGAGGTGACCCGCGGCCGGATCAGACGCTGCGTGCTTCCTGCCCCGGTCCCTTGACCACTCCCTCGAGTCCCGCGGTGCGCCTGGCCATCGCGAGCTGCCCCGCGTGATACATCTGGTGCTGAGCGAGCATGGCGAGGAGCTCCGCCCGGCTCGTCTGACCGCCGAATGGATGCGGCACGTTGTCCACCAGCCGCTCGTCCTCCAGATTCTGAATGGCCGCCAAGCAGCGCTCTCTGGACTCCAGGAAGCGGCTCCGCATCGTCTCCCAGTCGATCGCGTGGGCCGGGCCCGTGATGGGGTCGTAGCTCGCGCGCTTCAGCTCCTCACTGTCCCACACAGGATTCTCGCCCACGAGATTCATGGCCGCGTTCTGAACGTCGGTGAGGTGGCCCAGGATCCAGTTGGCGCAATTACCTCCAGGAGACGGCTGTGACAGCGATTGCTCCTGCGTCATGTCCCCGACGTTCATGCCCGTGACGTGGTACATCATCCCGAACTGCTGAGCGAGCAGCTTCTGCGTCTTCATGGCGTCTCCTTGTTGGCTCCGCGCTCGCGCGCGTTATAATCGGCGAACCCTACGAGGGTACTCTGGTTGTCATCCCGAGGAACAGGTCCCGCTTCGTAGCATGTCCGACACGACTCCGTTACCCCATCGACTCCACACCATCGCTACGATGCGAGCCATGCGGCTGGCCCTGACGCTCCTCGCGGCTCTCGCCTGCGGGCTTCCGGCCCGCGCCCACGCGACGCCGCGCCGTCCGGTTCCCGCCATCTCCCACGTGCTGATCCTGAGCGTGGACGGGCTTCGCCCAGACCTCGTGCTCCGCGCGAACACACCCACGCTCCACTCGCTCCTCACCCGCGGATCCTTCACGATGTGGGCACGGACGACCGACGTGGCGGTCACGCTCCCCTCGCACATGTCCATGTTGACCGGCGTGCCGCCCGAGAAGCACCGGGTCGACTGGAACGACGACCGGCCGGGGCGCTACCCCGCCTGGCCGACCCTGTTCGAGCTGGCGCGTCAGGCGGGCTACACGACGGCGATGGCCACGGGCAAATCCAAGTTCCACGCCTTCCAGGAGCCTGGCGCGCTCGACTGGTCGTATGTCCCCGGCGCGAGCGTCGCGACGGACGCTGCGGTCGCGGACACGGCGGTCGCATACATCGCGCTCCATCGGCCGGACGTGCTGTTCGTTCACCTGCCGGAAGTGGACAGCGCGGGACATCGCTATGGATGGGGATCCCCGGAGCAGCTCGAGGCGATCGGCGTCGCGGACGCGAGCATCGGGCGCGTGCTCGATGCGCTACGGAAGCAGCAGCTTCTCGACTCGACGCTCGTCATCGTGAGCGCCGATCACGGAGGCGCCGGCAAGTCGCACGGCGCGGACGACCCGCGGAGCCGCTTCATTCCCTGGATCGCGGCCGGGCCGGGCGTCTGCGCGAATGTCGATCTGACCATCCACGCGAATCTCGCGGTGAGAACCGAGGACACCTTCGCCACCGCCGCCTACGTGCTCGGAATCACGACGTCGAAGCCGGTGGACGGCAAGCCTGTGGTGGAGATCTTCTGCCCGCCGGGAAGCGCGAGGCTGGATTCGCAATCCAAGGAGTAGTCGCGACTTACGCCCGCTTCATTTGTAACATGAAAATCTGGACCGCCGCTGCTAGCTTCGATCCCCTGCCGTCAAACGAATCAACCGCAGTCGGAATCAATGGATGTGGAGGACGACGTGGGTAGCGACCGCATCATCACGCCGGAACATCCCCGCTGGTTCGATTTTCTCTCCAAGCTGAGCAGCGTTCCCATCTGCCTCGGCACCACGCGCCAGGCGCGCATCGCGCTCGAGGCCATGCCGGGAATCGACGTGCAGGAGTCGCTCGACGCGCTCGCGTGTCTTGGCGGCACGTGCGACTGCTCCATCGAGCTCGACGTGGCGCCGATGGCGCTGTCGAGCGGCGCCTAGATCAGCGCCCGGGCGCCGCGGGCGCTGCGGTCATGAACCGGCGGATCATCTCGATCACGCTCGCGTCCATGTGATCCGGATTCTCGTACTCGGCGGGTGACGGCTTTCCTTCTCCGCGGATGAACAGGTGGTTCAGATGGGGCACCGTCTGGACCACCGCGCCCTTCTGCCCTTCGAGTCCTACCCGCCAGGTTGCGAGATCTTCGTCCGCGACCTGGAAATCCCGCTCGCCGCGGAGCACGAGGATGGGCTTGCCCAGCTTCTTGGCCATGGCCACCCCGTCGCGCTTGCTCCAGTCGAGCCAGTACGCCCCGCTCGCGCCGAGCATGGTTCCCTCCGGCTCCTTCCCCTGCCGTAGGAGCGCGGCCTTCTTCTCGATGTCCGCGATCTGATCGGGCGGAGCTTCGAGGTAGCGCATCTGCGCGAGCACGATGTCCCACGGCGGCCTTCCCGGAGGCGCGAGCAGCACGGCACCCGCCACGCCCCCGGCGCGCACGGCGATCTCGGGAGCGAGGAGCCCGCCGAGGCTGTGTCCGATGATCCAGATCCGCTTCGAATCGATCTCGGGCCGAGCCGCGAGCTGATGCACCGCGGTCACGGCGTCCAGGATGACCTCGTCGTCGATGCTGGTGTTCGTGCCCATCTTCGCCGCGTAGAGCTTGGTCCTCTTGTCGTATCGAAGCACCGCGACACCCTTCGAGGAGAGCCCCTCCGCCAGATCCCGAAACACGCGATTTCCGCCGACCGTCTCGTCGCGATCCTGCGGTCCTGATCCGTGCACCAGCACGACCGCCGGGAAGGGACCGTTCCCCGTGGGAAGGGTCAGCGTGGCGCCGAGGAGATACGGATCCGTCCCCACCTTGAGATCGACCGAGCGAAACGCGGTCGTGTCGACGTACGACGCGTGCTCCGCCGCGGGCGGCGCGGGAGGACGGATGAAGAACCCGGCCACGAGCCCTGTCTTCGGATCGATCACGATCATGGCCTTGGCTTCGCCGTGCTCGAACCGGAGCGAGCCCATGCGCTGCTCCATCGACTGCGCCTTGGTCGGAGCCTCGAAGGTCCAGGAGACGAGCGGACCGAGCGCCGCCTCGAGCTGTTCCCAGCTCCCGCGAAGCTGATCCATCGGCACGGCGGCTTTCATGCGCTCGTCGAAGAGCGCCTCCGCCGCGGTGTAGTTGCCGGCCTTGAGCGCCTTCATGAGCGCATCGGTCTTGACGATGGACACGGGCGGCGCGTTGGGCGCGGGAGGTGAGGCCGCAGGCGCCGCCATGACGGGCGCGGCCAGGGCCATCGCCAGCACCAGGAGAAGCGGCAGATGCGATCGAGGCGATGCCATCCCTAAGCCTTGATGGCCCGCGTCAGTAGATAGTCCTGCCGGATCAGATTCTCCGAACGGTACTCGGTCATGAGCGCCTCGTACTCGCGGCGGAACTCCTCGAGCTTCTTGGGATCCGTCTCCGAGAGCACCTCGACCATGCGGATCACAGGGCCGGCGGTCTTCTCCATGTGCACGCGATTGTGCTGCACGCTGAGCGACGGAACCCACATCGTCCCGCGATCGAAGCGGATGTCCCGCACGGCGGAGCCGAGGCGCTGCCGGACGACGTTGACGTCGCCCCACATCACCGGAGGGGGGATCTCGACGGGAGGCGGGGGCAGGTAGCGGGCGGTCATCGCGAACACGCGGCCGAGCAGGAGCTCGGGGGGCCACGTCGCGAACGCGATCGTCCCACCCGGCTTCAGGACGCGGAGCATCTGGCCGATCGCCACCTCGGGTCGCGGCGCGAACATATGGCCGAACTGGCTCGTGACGACGTCGAACGTATCCTTCTCGAACGGAAGCTCCTCGACATCCCCAACGTGCCATTCCACATCGACGTTGGAGATCGCGGCGTTCTCCCGCGCGTGCTCGATGAGCTCGGGCGTCAGGTCGAGCCCGGTCACCTTGGCGCCCTGGAGCGCGCACGTGATCGCGACGACGCCCGTACCGCAGGCGACGTCGAGCACGCGCTGCCCCGACTTCACACCCGCATGGCGCATCAGCTTGGCCGCGGACGGCGTGGTGAAGACTTCGAGCGGGATGAAGTGGGCCCAGCCCTTCCGCTGCTGGTCCTTGATCTTGTCGTACGCGTCCATGGTCTTCGCTTCCATCGATTGCCCCCTACCCTGGTGTCTTGGCTGTTCCGCTACGGAAGACCCAGAAGGATACAACCGCCGGAGGGCACGAGGGCGTCGATTTCAGAAAGACCCGGTCGCTACTTGATGAGCGCCATTTTCCTCGATTCCGTGACGTCGCCCACCTGGAGCTTGTAGTAGTAGATCCCGGACGCCACCGGACTCCCGTGCGAATCGAGGCCGGTCCAGACCACGCGCTGTTCCCCCGCCGCCGCGACCCGGTCGAAGAGCGTCGCCACATGCCGCCCCGTCACGTCGAAGACCGCCAGCCTCGCGTGCTCCGCCGCGGGGAGCATGAAACGGATCGTCGTGCGCGGGTTGAACGGATTGGGCGCGTTCTGGAGGAGCCGCGGAGCGGCGGGAGCCACCATCTCGGCAACCGGAGCCGCGGTCACGATCCCGCTGTTCAGGAGGACGGAGGCCCGCCCGAAGTCGGAGCAGGCGGTCACGACGTCGAGCTTGCCATCGCGATTGAAATCGCCGAGCGCGACGCCGGCCGGCTTGCTGTCCGTGAAGTAAGGGACCAGGTCGTAAATGCCGCCGGTGCCATTGCCGCGCATGACGTTGATGCGCGCCATGTCGAGCGACGTCATCACGAGGTCCGGATAGTTATCCCCGTTGAGGTCCGCGGCCACGAGATCGCTCGGTGTATCGGACACCGTGAAGGCCTGGAAGGTAGTGAACGAGCCCGTGCCGGTGCCGTGCATGATGCGCACGCCGTCGCTGGCATCCATCGTCGCGACGGCCACGTCGGGAATGCCGTCGCGGTCGAAATCGGCGATCGCGAGCGGTCCCGTTTCGAGGCCGATCGTCGTCACGGTCGGCGAGCCGAACGTACCCGTTCCGGTCCCCATCGCGACCTCGACCCCGTTCCCCGTCCCGTTGGTGGAGACGAGGTCCAGGATCCCATCGCGGTTCATGTCCGCAAGCTTGGCGCGGTGCACCGTGCTCGCCGAGTAGATGTAGGTCACCGGATTGAAGGTGGCGCTCCCGTCCCCGAGGAGCACGTGGCACTCGTTGCCCGAGCCCGCGGTGACCACGTCGAGAATCCCGTCGCGGTTCACGTCCGCGATGGCGAGGTGATCTTCACCGTTCGAGTTACCCGGGGTGAAGTCCATCCGTCCTCCAAAACTGCCCCCCCCATTGCCGCGGCGGACGCTCACTTTCTGGCTGCCGCCGGCCGCCACGGTAATCAGGTCGAGAAGCCCGTCCCGGTCGAGGTCGGCGAAGGCGATGTCGGTGGGATGGGGCGATGAGCCGTAGTCGGTGCCCGGGTTGAACCCACCCGACCCGGCCCCCATCCACATCATGATTCGGTCCGTGGCCTCGCAGACGACACCGAAGTCGAGCGTGCCGTCCTTGTTCACGTCAGCCACCGCGACGCCCCGCGCTCCGCCGAAGGCGCCGTACTCCACGTGCCCTCCGTACACGGCGGCCCATGCGTTCGGCTGCGCGCGCAGGATGCTCGTCGCGTTGAGCGTGTTGGGAGGATCGGAATCGAACGTGGCGCCGATGAGGTCCGGCTGGCCGTCCACGTCCGCGTCCATCCGGTTCATGTAGAGGCTCCCCGAGCTTCCCTTGATACCGCCGACGAGGAAGCTCGTGCGCGAGCCGAAGGAGCCCGACGCGTTCCCGAGGAGGACGGACACGGCGACCGGCTCGGCGGTGGAGTTCTCGTTGACGTCCTCGGTGACGAGATCGAGGATCCCGTCCGAGTTGACGTCCCACGAATCGAGGTACTTCCCGCCCCGCCCCGCGGTCGAGATCACCTCGCCCAGCGTGTAGACCGCCCCCGAGCCATGGAAGATGCCGATCCCCTCCGAGGTTCCGGGCGGCTTCTGAAAGCGGGCGGCGAAGTCGATGGTGCCGTTGCGGTCGAAGTCGCCGATGGCCACCGACGTGCTCGGATTGGGGATCGGGGTCGAGGCCAGGACGAAGCCCCCGTTGTCATTGCGAAGCACCCCCACGCCCGCATCGGTCGCGACGACGATGTCCGGATCGCCGTCGCGGTCGAGATCGTCGATGGCGATGTCACGCGGGATCCCCGGGACGGCATAGAGCGTCGGCGACGCGGGCCAGGTCCCTGGCCCCGTCGCGAGGAAGATCGCGACGTTGGCGGTTCCCGGATTGAGAACGAGGTCGAGGAAGCCGTCGCGATTCAGATCGGCGGTGAGGGATCGGCGAAAGAGCTGATACCCGCTGATGCCCGTGCCACCGCCGGCGACTCCGGTGCCGTTCCCGAGGAACTCGTTCAGAGCACCGACCGGAGTCGTGACGAGGAGGTCCGGATTGCCGTCCCGGTTGACGTCTCCGGTGACGCAGGCGCCTGGGGGAGGAACGCTTGCGAGCGACGCGCCATAGGTCCCATCACCGTTTCCGGTCAGGATCTGGGTGAACGCGGAGGTGGAGATCGCGAGATCGGGCCGACCGTCGCGATTGAAATCAGCGCTGCACGCTCCCGTCAGGGAGCCCACCACCGCAAAGCCCTGCCCGTTGCCGAGCACGCCACCGTAGTTGACGAGGACTTCGGCCATGTTCATGTAGCCGCCGGTCGCGGTCGGATCCGAGTACGAGGCGGTGCCGACATCGAGCAGACCGTCGCCGGTGAAATCGCCGAGCGCGATGGAGCGCGGGTAGGTGCCGGAGCTGTAGAAAACCGGTGTCTGGAGCACGCCCGCGCCGTCCCGCTTGCAGATTCCAATGGTCTTCTGGGGAGCGAGGTCGTTCTGACACGCGACGACCAGCTCCTGGATGCCGTCGAAATCCATCTCGCCCATCGCGATCGATGACGGCGATTCCTCACCCGTGGGTACGGTGTAGGAGTTGGAGAGGCTGAAGTTCGCGTTGCCGGTCTGGCGGTGGACGCGGATGACGTTCTCCGGCGAGGCGGCGACCACGATGTCGAGCTTGCCGTCTCCATTCATGTCCTTGAGCAGGATGTCCGTCGGGGAATTCGACGTCGGCCACGTGGCCGGCGCGAGGAAGCCCCCGTTCCCGTTGCCGATCAGCACGCTGATCAGGGCGCCGGGCCCGGCGGTGACCACGTCGGGGAAGGTGTCCCCGTTCACATCGCCGATGGCCAGCGCAGCGCCGCCCGCCTGGAAGGAATTGATCGCCCCGAAGTTGACTCCGCCGCCGAATCCGAGCTGCACGTCGATCTGCGCCGCCGCAGCCGCGGTCGCAACGAGGTCCATGTGTCCGTCCTTGTTCAGATCCGCCGCTTCCACGCGGTCGAGCCCGTTGACGTGGACCATGTCCCACTGCGGGGCGAACGTGCCGAGTCCGACATTCCGAAGCACCGAGATCGTCCCGTCCGCACCGCAGACCACGATGTCCGGCAAACCATCGCCCGTGAGCTCGGCGATCCGGACCCAGAGCGGATTGACACCCACGCTGTGGAGAACCGCCGGGCCGAGGTAGCTGACGGCCGTGCTCGAGGCGTTGGAGAGCAGGATGCTCACCGCCGGCTGGAAGCCGACGTTGGCGGGCCAGAGACGGGCCACGACGAGATCGGCCCGGCCGTCGCCGTTCAAGTCACCCGCGGCGACGCATGTGGCGTCCCCGTCCGGATGGAGACCGGTCGAGGAGAGTCCAACGTCGTAGACCAGCGCATTCGTCCGAAAGAGCGGCGTGGCGGCCCAAGCCTCGAGCGGAGCCAGGAGCAGTGCGGGGAGGAGCGCGAGGGCAAGGTGCGAGCGATGCGAGCGGAACATTGGACCCCCCAATGAGTTCGCGCGGAAAGCTCGGGTGCTGGGTGCGGCAGGTAGAGCCCTGCAGGCCCAGGCTACCCAAGCCGGATGGCAGCGGATTGGTGTCCGCGTCTGGGGGGAGTTACGTTCGAGCCGGCCGAAGCGAACGGAAGTATCATGTCGCCGCGTTCCACCATCCCACCGGGGGAGGATTTCATGGCCGAGGACATCAAGGTCGTCTGCAAGCACCAGGGCGGAGGTGGCCTCGCGTCCCTCTGGATCATCGGGTGGCTCTTCACGATTGGATTCCTGAAGCTGGCGTTCTGGAAGGGCGTGCTCGCCGTGATCGTGTGGCCCTACTACCTGGGCGTGTTCTTCCAGCCCAAGCCCGGTCCCTAGGCTGGGGGGATCTCCTCGAGGGACTGGTAGACGCGTCCTCCGCGGGCCCGGATCGCCTCGACTTCCCGATCAGCCCCCTGCGACGGCCCGCCGATCCGGAGGACGGCGTCGCATCGCTCCGTCGCGGCCAGGGACAGCGGCATCATGATCTCGTCGAAGCGCTCCGGCCCGGCCGCCCAGATGAGCGGGAGCGCCAGGTTCACCCCGATCACCGGCACGTGCCCGCGCTTGAGGATCTCGTACGCGGCGAGGTTCATGGCGCGGAGGTTGGCCGCGCGGTCCTCCGTCGTGGCCGCCCCCGTGGCGTAGGGACCTGAAACCATGATCCACATGGGTCCGTACTATCGAGGCGGACCCGCCCCTCAGGTCAAGCGGGAAGAACCGTCGCCCGCGCGACGGCGATTGCAACCAAACCCGCCTCCCACCTGTCCAAGCCGGTGTCCGTACCGAAGGCAATGACGACAGACCGGAGGCTCCCCATGCGCCGAATCGCCTGGCTACCGTTCGCGCTCGCCGCGATCTTTCTCCTGACATCCCCCGTCCCCTCCTCCGCCCATTCCAGCTCTCACTCGAAGCACGCCTACTCTTACGGCTTCGGCAACGACGGTGACGGTGACTTCGGGTGGGCCGTCATCATGGATGGCCACAACACCAGCTCCGACGTGGGCGACTGGGACATCATCAACGAGCTCAAGGACAGGTACGACGGCGACTTCCTCTACATTCGCGACGGCAAGGATCAGTACCTGATCCGGGACCAGCGCCTGGTGGAACGGGCCCAGGCCACGTCGAACGAGGTCAGCAAGTACGGCAATGAAATCGGAAAGCTCGCGCGCGCCCAGGCGAAGCTCGCCCTGAGCCACATCGGGGCGGGCGGCCAGCGCCGTGCGCTCGAGAGCGCTCAGCGCGACCTGGAGCGTGAGATCCGGCGGAGCGAGCGGGACGGTGAGTCGACCCAGGGTTTGAAGCGCGCGCTCCGGCACATCCAGGACGAGCTGGACTCGCTCCCGGATGACGACCACGAGACGTTGAGCGCGACCGATCGAGAGGATCTCCGGCGGCAGAGCGACGACGCGCAGAAGCATCTCCAGGACGCCGTCCGCAAGATGCGTCAGGACATGCGCGACATCCTCCGCGAAGCGAAGGAGCGCGGCAAGGCGGAGAAGCTGGACGCCAAGGATTGGAAGTCGTTCTGAGCCGAGCGGCCGGCGCGCCTACGGGCGCGCCGGTCAGCGTAATGCGATTCGCGTGAAGAGCATCCAGGACGCCGGATTGTCCCCGTAGGCGTCCTGGATGCTCGACGGCACGACGGAGATCGTGCCCAGCACTCCGAGCCCGGTCCTCACCGAACCCGCCCTCCAGAAGTCGTACCGGTAGCCCGCCTCGATCACACCCACCTCGTACACGGATCCGTGCCGCGGATCGTCGTGATCGAAGAGCTCGTTCTTCTCCGCGTACTCGCCGCGCGCGAAGAACGTGTTCTTCCCCCGTGCCGCAGCCCCCTCGAGGAGGACGGCGTCGAGGATGGGGCCCGGGCGGTTCCGATTCTGTCCCCACGCGAGCGTCGCCGCCCATCGTCGATCAGGGTCACCTCCCGCGACCATGGCGGATGCGGTGGTGCGATCCACGTTCACATCCGGCTCCAGCTGCTCTGGGCTGTGCAGCCGGCCATAGCTCGCCTGAAACGCCCAGGCGGGCGCGGGATTGAACGAGAGACGGAACGAGTGCGAGTCGAGCCTGGGCGTCTCGATGTCGTACCGATTCTCGTCCGGTTCCCGACCGCGGAACGCGGATGCCTCGGCCTTGAGCCCACCCAGCACCGCGCCCCCCGTCAGCACGCCGTAGGTGATGTGCGAGGAATCGAGCCAGTGGTGGGTGATCGGCGCGAGCGGAATCTCCGAGCCCGAAAATCGGTGCATGAACGCCGGCGGCCCGAGCGCCGGCTCCCCCACCGGTGCGCCGTACACGAACAGGGAGCGATGCCCGCTCGCGACGTTGTAGCTGAGCGCCAGCTCCATGAAGAGATCGTGCGGGTGCTGGCGGTCGATCAAGGGATGCACGCCGTCCGCCGTCTCACCGGTCTGGAGGAGGAGCGGATACCCCTCCTTCCCTATGGTCGCGGGCTCGAGCGACATCATGGCCTTCGCTCCGAACGTGCCCGGCCCGAGCGGGCGCCGCGCCATGCCCATGACCATGTTCGAGCTGAAGAACTTCTCGTCGCC
>DATJGP010000144.1:0-16643 GCA_035494915.1 Candidatus Eiseniibacteriota bacterium
GAGCGTCTTGCCGCGGAAGATGCGCGGGGCCCAGTCCGCCTTCGGATAGACGCGGCCGAGCGTGCCGAAGACCGGCCGGCGGAACGCTCCGGGCAGGATCGAGCGGACGCGGTTCTCGAAAGCGTCGAACTTGTACCGCCGGTACCCCGCGAAGTTCTCATCCCCGCCGTCGCCCGACAGCGCGACCGTCACGCGCTCCCGCGCGACGGCCGAGACGTAATAGGTCGGGATCATCGAGGAGTCCGCGAACGGCTCGTCGTAGTGCCATGCGAGGTCGTCGAGGATCCGCGCGGCGTGCGGCTCTACGATCTTCTCGTGACTGTCCGTGTGGAATCGCTGCGCCACCTGGCGCGCGTAGGGGAGCTCGTCCCACGCCGCCTCCTTGAAGCCGATGGAAGCGGTCTGGACCGGATGATCGACGAGGCCGGCCATGGTCGCGACCACGGCGCTCGAGTCGATCCCGCCCGAGAGGAAGGCTCCGAGCGGCACGTCGCTGATCAGGTGGCAGTCCACCGAATCGCGGAGCTTCTCCGCGATCGCCTCGGCCGCGCTCTGCTCGGTCCAGTCGCGCCTCGGCTCGAACGAGATGTCCCAGTACTCCCGGAGGCGGAGCCCGTCCCGGTTCACGATCATCGTGTGCGCCGGAGGAAGCTTTCGCACGTGCGTGAAGATGGTCTTCGGCGCCGGCACGTAGAGATAGGTGAGGTAGTCGTCCAGCGCGAGCGGGTCGAGCGAGCGATCGAGATCGGGCGACTCGAGGAGCGCCTTGATCTCCGACCCGAACAGGAACCGGTGGCCGTCCCAGCTGTAATAGAGCGGCTTGATCCCCACGCGATCGCGCGCCACGAAGAGGCACTGCTTGCGCCGATCCCAGAGCGCGATCGTGAACATGCCGCGGAGATGGCGCGCGCAGTCCTCGCCGTACTCGTCGTAGGCGCGGAGAATGACCTCGGTGTCGCTCTGGGTCTTGAAGGTGTGGCCCCGCGCCTCGAGCGCCTTCCGGACGGAGCGGAAGTTGTAGATCTCGCCATTGAAGACGACGGCGGTCGACCGGTCCTCGCTCCACATGGGCTGATCGCCGGTGACGAGGTCGATGATGGCGAGCCGCGCATGGCCGAGAGCCGCCGGCCCGTCGTGATAGCAGCCGTTCCCGTCCGGGCCCCGGTGGCGGATGGCGTCCGTCATCCGCCCCAGGAGCGTTAGGTCCGGAGCGCTTCGGAAGTCGACGATGCCGCAGATTCCACACATGGCGCTGGGTCCTAGATGCGACGGGTGTCGGCGTCGATGAACATGCGGTGCCACTCCTCGAGCACGAGGAGGATCCAGATCCAGGTTCCGTAATCCCGCTGTCCCGCCTCGTGCAGGTCGAGCACGCGCTCGACGGTGCGCCGCCGGAAGTAGCCGCGGTTCAAGGTCCGCGAGTCGAGCAGGCGCTCGCGCGCGCTGGCGCGGAGCTCCCGCTGGAACCACGAGCCCGTCGGGACACCGAAGCCCTGCTTGGGCTTCTCGAACACCGAAGCCGGGAGATAGCGGGACGCCATCTTCCGGAACAGGTACTTCGACACCGAGTCGCGCAGCTTGAGCGCGGGCGGAATCGTGGCCACGTACTCGATGAGGGTGTAGTCGAGGAGCGGCGCTCTCACCTCGAGCGAGTGCGCCATGCTCATCCGGTCCACCTTGGTGAGGATGTCCTCGGGCAGGTAGACCTTCGTGTCGAGGTACTGGAGCCGCGACAGGAGGTCCATCGACCGCAGGCGCGGCTCGCTCACGGCCGTGTGCCCGTTCGGCTCGCGCGCCGTCTGCGCGCGCCACTCGGGGCTCAGGAGCTGCCCCTTGATGTAGGGATAGAGTCCGAGTCCGTAGCCTGGCGTGAGCGGAGCGTGGTGCGCCGCGGCGTAGAGGCGATTACGCCCGGGGGCGGCCAGCGGCATCCGGTCGGCGAGGGGCGCGAGCACGCCTCGCCGCACCGAGGCCGGGATGAGGTGGTACGGCGGCACGCGAAGGGATTCCTGGTAGCGCGTGTATCCCGCGAAGAGCTCATCCCCGCCGTCACCGCCGAGCGCCACCTTCACGTGCTCGGCCGCGATCTTGGAGACGTAGTACGTGGGGATGGCGGATGAGTCGCCGAATGGCTCGTCGAAGTGCCAGACGAGATCGGGCAGGATCCCGATCGCCTCCGGCCGCACCTGGAACTCGTGGTGCTCGGTCCCGAAGTGCTTCGCGATGACGCGAGCGTCCTCGATCTCGGAGTAGCCCTTCTCCTCGAAGCCGATGGTGTACGTCTTGACCGGGCGGTCCGAGAGCTCAGCCATCATTCCGACGACGGCGCTCGAGTCGATGCCTCCGGAGAGGAACGCTCCGAGCGGGGCGTCGCTGATCATCCGTCGCCGTACTGCCTCGCGGAACAGATGCTCCAGCTTCTCGATGCGCTCCTCTTCGGTCCGCTCGGGCTCCCGGACCTCGAACGTCACGTCCCAGTACGGGCGGATCGTGATCCGGTCCCCTTCGAGAAGGAGGTAGTGCGCGGGAGGAAGCTTCCGGATCGAGCGGAGGATCGTGCGCGGCGCGCCGATGCAGCCGGTCGACAGGAACTCGTCCAGCGCGTGCGGATCGATGTCGCGATCGATGCCGCCGTAGCCGAGGATCGACTTCATCTCGGATCCGAAGACGAAGCGACCAGGCCGCGCGTGATAGAAGAGAGGCTTCTTCCCCAGGCGGTCCCGCGCCGCGAAGAGTCTCCGGCGCGCCGCGTCCCAAATGGCGAACGCGAACATGCCGTTGATGTGATCGAGGCACTCGACGTCCCACGCCTCGTAGGCGCGGAGCAGCACCTCGGTGTCCGAGCGCGATCGGAAGACCACACCCTTCCCTTCCAGCTCGGCGCGCAGCTCGGGGAAGTTGTAGATCTCGCCGTTGAAGACCATGGTCAGGCCGGTCCCCTCGAGCGACATCGGCTGGTTTCCCGCCTCGCTCAGATCGATGATCGAGAGACGCCGGTGGCAGAGTCCCACGGGCGGCGAGAGCCACGCGCCCTGGTTGTCCGGGCCCCGGTAGGCGATCAGCGACGCCATCCGGTGGAGGACGGGCTCGGTCAGTCGAGAAGGATCGGCGGTCTCAACCGCGCCGGCGATACCGCACATGGTTCCGATCCTGGTGGATGGGGGTTGAGGGACGCGGCCGCCATGCGGCAGGGAGCCGCGGATCGGGCCGGATCGAGGGAGAATTATACAGAACGGCCTCCCGCGGTTCGAGCCCCGGCCGGCAGGGGCGCGGGCGAGGACCTCCGCCGCGCGACGACGTCATCGAGCAGATGGTCGAGCGCTTCCCCATGGTCCGCCCAGCGATGGTGCCGCTCCACGTAGCGGCGCGCGCGGGCGCCGCGATCGCGGCGGGCCGCCGGATCGCGGAGGAGCCGGGTGAGCGCCGCGGCGAGGGCCTCGGCGCTTTCCACGGCCTCCACACCGTCCTCGCTCCCGGCGGGGATTCCCTGGAAGGCGAGCCGCGTCCCCACGACCGGGAGTCCCGAAGCCATGGCCTCGAGCACCTTGCTCTGCATGCCGCGCGAGACGCGGAAGGGAGCGATGGCGACCGCCGCCTCCCGCAGGTAGGGCCTCACGTCCGGTACCGCGCCGGTCACGACCACGCCCGGCGGATCGGCCAGCTCCCGCACCGCCGCCGCGGGCTCCCGTCCCACGATGTGAAGCTTGACGTTGGGGACGTCGCGCCGAACCAGAGGGAGCACCTCGCCCACGAAGAATCGCATGGCGTCGACATTGGGCATGTAGCTCATCATGCCCACGAAGACGAGAACCGGGTCGGTAGCGGGCTCGGGCGCAGGCGCGAAGTAGTCGAGATCGACCCCCATCGGGATCGCGGTGACGTTGGCGGCGCCGGTGCGCTCGCGGAAGAGGGCCGCCTCGGTCTCGGACACGAACAAGGACTGGTCGAACGCGTGCGCGATCCGTGCGTCGTGGCGAAGGAGGAGGTCCGCCTCGCGGGCGTAGATCAGGCGGAGCGGCCCCCGGTCGCGCGCGGCGTAGGCGCGCCACTTCTCGGAATCGACGTCGACGAAGTCGATGACGCGGGCGATCCCTTCGGCGCGCTCCACGTACTGGGCCATGCCGGACGAGAAGACGAGCGCCAGGTCGATTCCCTCCTCCCGGAGCGTCCGGTCCACCCAGCGGGCGATTCGGGAGGAACGGAAGCAGGCCACCGAGAAGGCGTCGCCGGTAAGGAGCGCTCCCGCGGCGCGCGTGAGGTTGGTCGTCGAGGTGCGGCGGTCCACGACGAGGCTCGCGCACCGCTCTCGGAGCTCCGGCACGTGCCGCTCGTCCTCGGCCGAATCGACGAAGGTCGCCACGTGCACCCGATGGCGCGCTCCCAGGGATTCAATCTGGTGGAACGAGCGGATCTTGTCCCCCTTGTCCGGAGGGAACGGGATCCGGTGGCAGAGATACAGGATGTTCACGGGAAGTAGCGCACGAGATGCGGCCCGACCCACTGCGTGAGCCGGAGCGGCAGCTTCCGCCATAGCTTGATCGCGACCGAGAACTTCGGATTGCGCGGGCTCAGGTCCGGCAGCGCCTTGCCTCGGGGCAAATGGTACTGGTAGGCGAGGGGGGTCGGCTCGAATCCCCAGTGGCGCTTGAAATGGTACGAGCCGCTGTCGACCTTGCTCCGGCCGAAGTCGAACACTTGCAGGCCGCGCTCCATTCCGTTCAGGAGGAGGCTCCAGTACATGAAGTCGTTGGTCGCGAACTGGATTCCCTCGCGGGTGGCGCCGCCATAGTACGGGAGGATCTGGTCCCGCCAGCGGAAGGTCAACACCGCCGAGAGGAGCAGGTGCCCCTTGTAGATGCCGAGGATGAATGCGTCCTCGCCGAAGCGTTCGAGCATGTTGGCGAAGAGCGCACGCGGGAAGACGGGCGTTCCCAGGTTCCGCACGCTCTCGGAATAGACGTGATAGAAGCCGTCGAGGAGATCCACGTGGCCCACGCGCGCGGTGAGGCCGTGCTTCTGCGCGACGCGGATGCTCCGTCTCTGATTGCGCGGAATGGCCGCCATGTTCTGGTCGGCGTCGGGAAGGATGGGCCTGCGAAACGTGACGTACAGATCCTTCCCCGCGAGCCCGGGGATGGGGGTCTCGTTCCGGAGCTCGAGGAATGATGCCCCACGTCCGTCGGCGAGTCTCGATGCGTGGTCGACCAGGGCGGAGCGCGCCTCGTCGTCGTCCGCGATCGGGCCGCCGTAGACCGCCTGCGGCGTCGAGATGAGGGAGCGGCCCCACGGCAGCGTGGGCACCAGGAAGAGCGGCAGGAACCCGACGACGCGTCCGCCGCGGCGCGCGACGATGGAGGCGTGCTTGTACCCGAACGTGCGCCGCACGACCTCGAGCCAGCCCGGTTGATGGAAGAAGGTCGCGGCGGGATGCGCGGCGGCGTACTCGGCCCAGCCGGTCCCGTCGAGCGGCGCCTCCGCGATCGCCACGGACGCGACCGCCGTGGTCGGCGGCGCCGTCATCAGCCGGCCGGCTGGAAGGACTCGACGGTCCGGGCGAGGCCCTCTTCGAAGCCCACGGCCGGCTTGTAGCCGATCAGCCGCTGAGCGAGCTCGATGGATGCCTGGGAGTGCTTCACGTCCCCCACGCGCGCAGGCTGGAACTCGGGATCGGGCGTGACGCCGAGCTGCCGGCCGATCACGTCGAGGAGCTGGAGGAGCGTGTACCGATCGCCGCATGCGATGTTCATCGCCTCGCCGCACCCAGGACCCTCGGTGCAAGCCGCCAGGTTCGCGGCGACGACGTTGTCGATGAAGGTGAAGTCGCGGCTCTGCTGCCCATCTCCGTAGACGATCGGGCGCTGTCCGTTCCGGAGCGCCGTGACGAACCGCGGCACGACGGCGGCGTATTGCGAGTTCGGGTCCTGCCGCGGGCCGAACACGTTGAAGTAGCGGAGCGATACCGTCGAGAGTCCCATGGTGACCGCGTACACGCGCGCGTAGATCTCCCCCGCCAGCTTGCTCGCGGCGTAGGGCGAGAGCGGAGCCGTGGGCTGCTCCTCGTGCTTCGGGAGCGTCGCGGCATCGCCGTAGACGGACGAGGACGAAGCGGCCACCACGCGCTTCACACCGTTGTCGCGCGAGGCGTGGAACACGTTCAACGTGCCCCCGACGTTCACGGCCGTGGAATCGATCGGGTTCTCGATGGATCGCGGCACGGAGGCGAGCGCCGCCTGATGGAGCACGTAGTCCACCCCGGCGGTCGCGCGGCGGCAGGTTTCGAGCGAGCGGATGTCCCCTTCGATCCACTCCAGGCGATCGGCAGGTCCCGCGGCGCGCACGGCTTCGAGATTGGAGACGCGGCCGGTCGAGAGGTTGTCGAGCACCCGCACGCGGTGCCCGTCCTTGAGGAGCCGCTCGGCGATATGGGAGCCGATGAACCCCGCTCCCCCGGTGACGAGATAGTGGGCCATGGCGGGCCTACAACCGGAAGACGCCGCGCGAGCGGCGTCCCTTGAGGACGTTCCGGCAATCGACGACGGTCTGCGCATGCTTGGCGACGAGGCCGTAATCGAACATCTTGTGCGCCGTCGCGATCACCACGCAGTCCGCGGCCTTGAGCGTCGCGGGCGTGAGCGGACGGCACTTGAAGCGCCGTCCATTGTGCTCGAGGGACGGAACGAACGGGTCCGAGTACTCGACCTTGGCGCCTTCGTTGGCCAGCGTCTCGATGATGTCGAGCGACGGGCTCTCCCGCACGTCGTCGATATCCGCCTTGTACGCGATTCCGAGCACGAGGACCTTCGCCCCGCGCACGGACTTGCGCTTCGTGTTGAGGGCCTCCCCGACGCGTCGCGTCACGTGATGCGGCATGGCGCCGTTGACCTGGCCGGCCAACTCGATGAAACGCGCTTCGAATCCGCTCTGGCGCGCCTTCCAGGAGAGGTAGAAGGGATCGATCGGGATGCAGTGCCCGCCGAGGCCGGGACCCGGATAGAACGGCATGAATCCGAACGGCTTCGTCTTGGCGGCGTCGATCACTTCCCACACATCGATCTTCATCTTGTCGCACATGAGCGCGACCTCGTTGACGAGGCCGATGTTCACGCTGCGGAAGGTGTTCTCGAGGAGCTTGACCGTCTCGGCGACCTGCGTGGACTGGACGGGAACGATCCGGTCGATGACCGTGCCGTAGAGGAGCGCGGCCGCGCGCGTGCAGTTGGGCGAGGTGCCGCCCACCACCTTGGGGATGTTCTTCGTCTGATACGTCGGATTGCCCGGATCCACGCGCTCGGGCGAGAAGGCGAGGAAGAAGTCGCGACCCGCCCTGAGGCCGCCCTCCTCCAGCATCGGCCGCACGAGCTCGTCCGTCGTACCGGGATACGTGGTGCTCTCCAGCACGACGAGCTGTCCGCGCTTCAGCCGGGGCACGATCTCGGTGACCGCGGCCACGATGTAGGAGACGTCCGGGTCCTTCGTCTTCCGGAGCGGCGTGGGGACCGCGATATCGATCACGTCCATCGCCTTGAGCTCGTTGAAGTCGAGCGTCGCCTTGAGGTGCCCGCTCTTCACCAGCTCCCGCACCTCGGCCGTCGGCACGTCCTGGATGTACGACCGCCCTGAGTTGAGAATGCCGACGCGCTTCTTGTTGATCTCGAAGCCCGTGACCCGGAAGCCCTTCTTCGCGAACTCGACCGCGAGCGGAAGCCCGACGTAGCCGAGTCCGATGATCCCGATCCGGGCGGTGCCGTTCTGGACCCTCGCTTCAAACCCTGGGAGCGGACTCCCCCCGTTTCGCTTCATCCCCGCTCCAGCGCGCGAGCCCTTCCGTGCGGCCATCAGGCGCCTCCCCGCTCGCGGGCCACCTGCCGTGCCGCGGCGTCGTCCGTAGCCTTCGGTTTCGCGGGCGTACGAATTTCGCGCACGCGCTTCGGCTTGGGCGACTCGTAACCGTAGTAGCGATAGTCGTAGTAGTAGGGCAGGCCGTCCGTGGCGTTGTTCAGGATGGCGCCGGCGATCTTCGACTCGAGCGGGGAAAGGATCTGCCGCATGCGACGGATCATGGTGACCTGCGTCGCGCCGGCCATCGCCACGAGGAGCAGCGCATCGACGTGTTCCGCGATCAGGAGCGGTTCCATCACGGGCACGACCGGCGGGCAGTCGATGAAGATGAGGTCGTACTGCGGACGAAACTGGTCCAGGAGCTCCCGAAACGCGAAATCGTCATACGTGTCCCCCACGGATTTGGTCGGCCGCCCGCTTGGAATCGCGGACAGAGTTCCGATGAGCGTCGACCGGGTCGCTTCCTCGACCGACGCGGATCCTTCCATCAGCTCGGCCAGACCGGGTCTCTGGTTCAGGCCGAGCAATGAATGCAGCGACGGACGCCTGAGATCGGCGTCGATGACCAGGGTCTTCCGCCGGAAGATGCGCGCCGCCACCATGGAGATGAGCCCGCAGATCGTGCTCTTCCCCTCGCCTCGGCTGGCGCTCGTCACCATGTAGACCTTGGGCGGATGGGTATCGTCCCGCTCCCGGCGCGCGAGCGTCTGGAGCAGGCGGCGCGCCTCGGTCACATGCGGCGCATCCAGGTTGAAGCTGTCGAACAGGGTTCGCTTGGGACGCTTCACGATGGGCCCTCGGTTTACTTCTTGGTCTCGGCCTTGGCCTTGACGACCGGATGGGGCGCAAACACCGTTGCGTTCAGCGCGAAGAAGCTCCCCGTCAGGAAGACGACGGCGACGATGACCATCACCGGCCAGTTGTTCTGGAAGTAGGTGCCCGGCCGCGACCAGCCTTCGATGCGCGGGAAGGTCGCGATCACGCGGGTGCCCAGCTCTTCCTCCGCCTGCTCGACCGAGCGGACGACGAGCCGGACCTTCTCGCCCAGCATCACGATGCCGGCGGCGCCGAGCGGTCCCAGGAACGCCGCTGCCGCGAATATCTTGAATGGATCGGGCTCGGAGGCGCGATACGGGAGCTGCGGCGGCTCGAGCACGGAGAGCCGGTACCCGAGCCCACTCGTTTCCATCGCCTCGGAGAGGCGTGACGACGTCTGTTCGCGCCGGAGCGTGTTCAGCAGCTCGCGGTTCGTGTCGACCTCGCCCTTCAGCCTCGCGAGCTCCATATCCTCACGCGGCGAGCTCTGCACGGTATTCGCGAAATCGTTGATCAGGGCCCGAAGCCGGTCCCGCTTGATCGTGAGCGACCGAATGATCGCCCGATCCAGCGCGATTCCCGCGATGGCCGATTGGGCGTCGTCACTGAGATTGCCCGGGAGCTGGCTCGCCTCGAGCTCGAGCTCGGAGAGGAGCATCTGCCGCGTGGTCGAGATGCTCGCCTGCATGGCCGCTATGGTCCGGTCCGACTTCTCCTTGTCGCTCAGGGCCGCCGCGCTCGCGGACGACTCCAGCTCGACGAGCCGGTTCTCGAGCTCGTTCGCTTTGGCTCCGTTCAGGTCCGGCAGCGAAGCTCCCCTGCTGGCGGCGGCGAAATCGCTGCGCTCGGACTCGAGCCGCTGCTTGATCTGCGCCATCTCGCTCTCGGACATGTTGATGAGCCCACGGGCGTCGTCGATGTTCTTGTCGTTCACCGGATTGCTCGTCAGCACGTTCCGGATCAGAGATTCCTGGTAGCGCTGATAGGCGTCTTCGGATTTCCGGAGGCGCTCCTCGTACACCGTGATCTGATCCGAGCTGAACTCGCCTCGCGCCTGAACGCGCTCGAGGCTGGTCCGCTTGCTCTCCTCGATGAGGATGTCCGCGATGAGGCTCGCGATGCGGCGCGCCTCCTCGGGGGCGGGGCCGGCCGCGGTGATCCGCACATAGGCCCCCTCGACCGGCGTGACGTGGATCCGCTTGCTCAGGCGTTGCGACGCAAAGCGGATCGCGAACTCGTCGCTGGAGACGCCGCGCCAGCGGCGGGCCGCCTTCTGGGCATCGGCAAGTACGTCGGGATCCCGGTTCATCCCGGAACGCAGCGTGAGCTCCTGGAGGAACCGTCGGCTCCGGACCTTGCTGTCGACGAGGGTCACGCGCTCCCTCGGCGTGTCGCTGTCCTGGTTCCTCTGAACGAGGCTCGAGAGCGCGCCGGAGACCTGGGTCTGATCGTCGAGCGCCACGAGCACGTGCGATTCGAAGATCTGGGGCGCGGTCGTGTAGTAAATCGCGGCGCCGCACAGAGAGATCACGATCGGCACGACCAGGAGCCAGCGGTACCGGGTCACGCGCCAGAGAACATCGCGGACGTCGAAGACCTGCTGCTTCTCGGACGGCGGCGCCATCGGCTGCGGGTGGGATCCGGGGTACGGCATGTTTGGATTCGTGGGCATCGATCTCAGTGGTTGTGGTTCAGATTGGCGAACGCTACGTAGAGTCCGAGGACGGTGCCCACCACTCCGAGGAGGCCAAGCCAGCCGACGCCGGCGATTCCACGCCCCTGTCGGGGGACGAAGATCGTGTCCCCGGGTTGGAGCTCGGGATTTCCAGTCAAGGAGGCGTGCCCCAGATACTGCTTCAGATCGATCTCCATACGCATGATGCGGGGTCCGGAATTCCGCACGATCTCGATCTTGGTGAAGTTCGCGTCCGCCGTGGGGGTGCTCCGGATGAGCGCCTGCACCAATCCCATGCCCGGCTCGATGGGATGCGGGCCCTGCGAGCCCACCGCGCCGAAGATGTAGACCACGTTGCCGATGCCCCCCACGGTGGTTCCGGTTCTAGGAATGCGCACGGTATCGCCCGGACGAATGGGCTCGAGCTGATCGAGCTTTCCCTCGCGGATCGCCGTGGCGACGTCCACGGTGCGAGGCTCGTGCCCCGGGGACGTCTCGCCTGAGATGACTTCGACCGCGCTCAGATTCGCGTCCTCTGTCGGTCCGCCCGCTTGGGCGATCGCATCCCACACGGTCATGTTCTCGGCGCCGATGGAATACGTTCCCGGTATGAGAACGGATCCGAGCACGAAGACCTTGCGGCTCCGATACTCGAGCACCGAGACGACGACATCGGGCGCGACGCGATTGACGAGCGAGATGCGCCTCGAGAGATCGTTCGCCAGCTCGGAGGTGGTTCGCTCGGACGCCTTCACCGCTCCGACGAGCGGCAGCGTGATGCGTCCGTCGAGTCCGACCTCCATCTGCCCGGAGAGATCGGGACGGCCAACCACCTCGACCTTGAGAAGATCCCCGACACCGATCTTGTAGTTCCGATCGCCCGGGGGCGGCGAATCGCTCTTCTGCGCCAGTGCGGCCACGGGGAGTGAGGCCAGGAGCAGAACGGCGAACAGCACGGAAACCCAGCGGAGCGGGCTCCTGAGTGCCCGTTCCGGGCGTTCTCGAAGATCAGAAGGTACGTTCATGAAAGTCCTTAATCGTAGCAAGAGCTACGGTTACGTGTCAACCGGGACGGTCCTTCGACTCCCGGCCGGGGCGCCCCCTTCCACATGATCGGCAAGCACCTTCGCGATCCGTTGCCCGGCATGGCCATCCCAGAGCGCCGGGCACCTCGGGACGGGGGCATCCCCGTCCAGAAGGGCCGTCGCGGCCGGAACAATGGCGCGGGGATCCGTCCCGAGGAGGCGGTTCGTCCCCTCGGTCAAGGTGATGGGCCGCTCCGTATTGGCCCGGAGGGTGAGGCACGGAACTCCGAGCGCGGCCGTCTCTTCCTGGATTCCCCCGCTATCCGTGAGAACGAACGTAGCCTGATCCATCAGCCCCAGGAAGTCCAGATACCCGAGCGGCTCGTGCAGGGCGAGGCCCGGCCCCGGCTGGAATCCGAGCGACCGTATGCGCTCCCGGGTGCGCGGATGGACCGGAAAGAGGATCGGGACGCGGCGGGCCAGGGCCTGGAGGCTCTCGAGGATGCCGGCGAGCGTGTCCGGATCGTCGACGTTGCTCGGACGATGGAGGGTGACGAGGCCATAGCGTCGCGGAGCGAGCGCGAATCGCTGGGGAACGTTCCGCGCGCGCGCCGCGTCGCGATGGCGGACGATGGAGTCGATCATCGGATTCCCGACCAGGTGGATCTTCGAGGCGGGCACGCCTTCCGCGCGCAGGTTGTCGATCCCGTCGGGCGAGGTGACGAGGAGGATGTCCGAGATCGCGTCGGTGACGAGGCGATTGATCTCCTCGGGCATGGTGCGGTCGCGGCTTCGAAGCCCCGCTTCGACGTGGGCGACCAGGATGCCGCGCTTCACCGCGACGAGGCTGCACGCCACCGTCGAGTTCACGTCCCCCACCACGACCACCATGCGCGTCGATCGGCCGTCCAGAAGGCTGTCGAACGCCATCATGATCTTGCCGGTCTGACGGCCGTGGGAATCGCTCCCGACTTCGAGGTCCTGGTCCGGACGCGGAAGTCCCAGCTCCACGAAGAAGACGCGCGACATCTCCTCGTCGTAGTGCTGCCCCGTGTGGACGAGGTAAGGCTTGATGTCCGGATAGGCGCGGAGCGCGTCCAGGATCGGCGCCATCTTCATGAAGTTGGGACGCGCGCCCACGACGCACACGATCTCGATCACCGAGGCCCTCCCACCATGATCCAAGCGACTCCGCCGAGCGCGACCGCCAAGGCGGAGAGACACGCGTTTCGCCCATGATGCCCCAGCGAGCGTCCGAGCGCCGTGGGTGCGATCACGCTCTCCGCCCACGTCGCGACGATCCCGGCCGCGGCCGCGAACGGCCAGAGCGATGCCGGGATCAGCTGCGAACGGCTCGCGGCCCATCCAACGAGGGCGGCAGCCACCACGGATGTCAGTAGGCCAGCAAGGCTCACGCCGCCCGGCGTGCCGTGCTCCACGCGGGCCGGCGTGAGCCCGCGTAGGGCCCACACCGGGCCGCGCGCGATCGGGCCCACCTCGGTCGCCGCGGTATCCGCGAATGCCGCGGCGAGCGCCGCGGCATACATCACGCGGAGCACCTCGGTGACCCCCGACGCCCGGTCGACGGCGAGCGCCATCGCTCCGAGGAGCGCCGGCAATCCGAGCTTGGCCGCGACATTCGCCATCCCTCGCCGTCCGCGATGCGCCTCCGCCGCGCCGGCCGCCTCCTTGCGCGCGCGGCCCATGCGCGTCAGCGCGCCCGAGCCGAGGACGAAGATCCCGAGCGGCAGGAGCGCGCCTGGGCCGAGGCCCAGTATCGCAAGAAACGCGACCACGATTCCGGCCAGAGCGCCGCGCCACGTTCCCTGCCCCGTGGTCGCGACGATACCCGCTCCGGCGCAAGCCAGGCCGAGCGCGATCGTGGTCGGAGTCGGGGCGAGCACGTCAGCTCACGCGAGCAGGTGGTACATCCCAGCGACCGCGAGCGGGATCGTGAGATTGTCCCATCCTGGGGGCGTCCACGCTTCCACGATCGCACCGACGGCTCCGCATCCGACCCCCATGCGCCACGGGAACGCGCCCTGCGCGATGCCGGTCACGGTCGCGATCGTTCCAACCACGATCGCCGCCACGGCCAGGAACGCGAGCGTGCCCTCGAGCGAGCGCCCTCCCCCGAGCAGGAGCTTTCGCTGACCCCATCGCGCGCCGACGAGCGACGCCATCGGATCCGCGAGCGCGAGGACGCCGATTCCAGCCAGGATCGCCGCGCGCGGCCAAGGGCTCCAGAACAGGATGTAGAGCAAGACCACGGCGAGCGGAAACGTCCAGAGCCCCCGTGCGTCGCGACTGCTGTCCGCGAGGTCGGGCATGAGCGTGCGTCCCCAGGGTGATGTGTTCACGATCACGAAGACGACGGGTGGAACGAGCGCCCACTCGCGGTGCTGGAACGCGGGCGTGACGAGGAACGTGAACGACCCGACGAGCGCGTGGAGCGTCTTGCGCTGCCCCACCAAGGAGGCGTGGAGGGCGTGCGAGACGAACCGCGTGAGATGGACGAGAACGAGGACGGCGGCGAGCGACCCGAGGGCTAACGCAGGGTCGTGGAGCGTCGCGGGCACGGGCAGACCTTAGTCCGGGTGCGGAGGGGAGTCAAAGCGATTCCTCCGGCCCCCGTCCGTGCGGCTCGCGACGGCGGCGCAGGGATCCGCTCGACTCGATGCCGGCCGTCGAGACGCGATTCTTCCCGGACTCCTTGGCCGCGTAGAGCGCGATGTCCGCGGATTCGAGGAGCTCGCCCGCCGTGAGTCCGTTGTCGGGATAGGTCGCGAGTCCGAGGCTCACCGTGATGATGCCGGGCGGGACGAGCGGGAATGCCGTGGTCTCCACCGACATCTTGATCCTGTCCGCGAGCACGCGCGCGCCCTCGCGCTCGGTCTGGGGACAAATGATGACGAACTCGTCACCGCCGTACTTGGCCACGAGGTCGATCGAGCGCGCCTCGCGCACGAGCACCTGCGCGATCATGCGGAGCACCTCGCTCCCGCGCAAATGGCCGTTCCGGTCGTTGTACCGCTTCAGATTGTCCACGTCGATCATGAGCACCGAGAAGCGCTGGCTGAACCTCGCCGCGCGCTTCACCTCGCGGCGGAGCCCCATCTTGAGGAAGCGGTAGTTGTAGACCTGCGTGAGGTCGTCGGTCACCGCGAGCTGCTCGGCGCGCCGGAAGAGCTTCCCGTTCTCGATCGCGATGGCCGTCTGATTGGCGAGGAGCGTGAGGATGCGGAGATGCCGGAGATCGAACGGCACGTTCTCCTGGACCCGGTTCACCGCCACGAGCACGCCGAGGACCGCGTCCCGCACCTTGAGGGGCGCGGCGAGCACGGCGGAGGTGCGAAGGCCGGGGAGCGAATCGACGCTCGGGTGATAGCGCGGATCCGCGCCGACGTCGGGCACGTGCACCGGCTGCCCTTCGAGGAGCACCCAGCGGGAGATCCCGGCGTGGCTCGGCAGCTCGTAGCGCTCGACGTCGTGCAGCTGTCCGTCGGTCGACACGCGCCGCGCGAACTTCCGGATGCGGCCGCCATCGACCGTGATGAGGAAGACCGCCTGCGCGTGGAGCATCTGGAGCGCGCAGCTCAGCACCGATTCGAAGATGGTCTCTTGCGCCCGCCCGCCATTGATCAGGCTGGTAATTTCCTGGAGGGTGGCAAAAAACAGTTCGTTCCCTGCCAGGTCGTCCATTGCAGGCTGCAAGGTTTTAGGAGTTTGGGAGTCCATCATGGCTGGATCAGAGCAACGACCGTGCCCCGGCCACGAGGTGCGCTGCGTGTATCTGTGCTAAGGCGTGGAGCGGATCGCGCTTACTCCTCGTGGAGGAACAGCCGCAGCATGCGCCGGAACCGGTACACGGCGAACAGGAAGATCGCCCCGATTCCGACCATGATGGCCGGTTTCCATCCGCCCATGAGGTCGGAGTTGACGGAGTGGACCACGGTCAAGAGGTAGATGTCCGCGATCACGACCGCTCCACTCAGCACCATGTAGACGAAGCGCGCCGCACGGCGCTCGGTCCAGCGAAACGGCGGCTTGACGGGAGTGGGCTCGTCCATACCCGGATGGTACGTCAAAGCCGAGCGTTGCGCGCGGAGCGATGTGGGCAGATTCCCTCTTCCGGACTCCGGGACATTTCGGTTAGGTTGCGCCCTTCGCGCCAACCGTCAACCAAGGAGGGTTTCTCGATGATCCGCGGTTTCGTCTCTCGCGCTGCACTTCTGCTGGCTGTGTCGGTCGCGGCTCCGCTCGGGACGGCTTCGGCCGGCACGTGCGACGTGACCCCGTTCGTTGGGGCCATGATCCCGGCGAACACGCTGCTCCTGCAGACGACGTCCAGCAGCTATCTCCGGATGCGGACGCACACGATCTACGGACTCGATGTGATGCATTCCCTCTCGCCGAAGCTCGGTCTCGGCGTGGTGCTCGCGACGGGAACCGGCAGCATGGAGCTCACCGGCGGCAGCATCGGGGTCGAGCTGGCCAGCACCGCATTCATCGCGGACCTTCGCGGCCGGTACCGGCTCATGGGCCAGGAGGACGACAACCTCGGCCTGGTCCTGGGTGTCGGTTACACGGACTTCAACTCCGGCCTCTTCGACCTCGCTCACGAGACCGACCAGGGGACGTTCATCGGCCGGTTGACGGGAATCGCGGGCGTGGACCTCAAGGGGCACTTCACGGATCGCCTCGGAATCAAGGCCACCTTCGTGGATCGCATCCATGTCTCCGGCGTGCAGCTCAACGGAGTGTCCGGTCCCGGCTACATCGAGAAGACGCAGAACGATCTCTGTATCACCGCCGGACTCACGATCAAGGCGGGCCATTGAGCGCGACGTAGACTGGGCGCCCCGAGGGTCCTGGACCTTCGGGGCGTCTCAATGAATGCGGCGCTACGCGCGCCGGGTGGCGCGATCGTAGACGGAGAGGTATCGCTCCACCATCGCGGTCAGGCTGAACTCGCGCTCCGCCCTCGCGCGGCCGCTTGCTCCGTGCTCCCTCGCTAGCGCGGGATTCTCCACGTACCGTGCCAGCCCCTCGGCAAGCGCGGCTGGGTCCGCGGACGGCACAAGCCATCCTGTCTCTCCGTCCCGCACCAGCTCCGGATTTCCTCCCACGTCGGTCACGACGGTCGGCAGGCCGGTCGCCATCGCCTCGAGGATCGTGTTCGAGATACCCTCCGCGCGTGACGGAAGCGCGAATACGTCGAATCCGCGAAGCTGCTCGGGCACGTCCTCCCGAGAACCGGGGAGCCAAGCGTCCTGGTCCGCCCCCTC
>DATJGP010000145.1:0-12197 GCA_035494915.1 Candidatus Eiseniibacteriota bacterium
TCGCTGTCGATCACGCTGTAATACACGGTGTCCCGCGGAACGCCCCGATCGTTCAGGGCGTGCTTGCGGAGGATGCCTTCTTCCTTGGCGCCGATCCGGAGCATGGCGTTCCGGGAGCGCTCGTTCAGCACGTTCGTCTTCAGCTCGACGCGATGGCAACCCCAGGTCTCGAACGCGTGCTGGAGCATGAGGAGCTTGGCCTCCGTGTTCACGCGCGTGCGCTGGTACTCGCGCCCCACCCAAGTCCAACCGATCTCGACCCTGCGATGCCGGGTCTCGATGTTGCCGAAGCGGGTGCATCCCGCGGCGCGGCCGCTGGCGAGATCGATGGTGGCGAACGGGACGGAGCGGCCTTCGGCCTGCTCGCGGAGCGCCTCCTCGAGATACCGACGGAGGTCGTCCTTTGTCTGGACGACGTTCAGGGTCCAGCGCCAGAGATCCGGATCGAGCGCGATGGACGCGAGCGGATCGAGGTGGCGCTCGAGGGACAGCGGCTCGAGACGCACCCACTCGCCCGTGAGCGTGACGGGCGCTGGAGTGAATGCCGGCGCGGGAGTGGACACGTCTAGAGCGGCACGGCTCGGGTCGGCCACAGCGCTCCTCCTTCGGCTATCTCCCGACGGCGTGCCGGGCCCGGCGCTCCACGTTCTCTTCGCGCCCCGAACCCACCGAGACGAGGCGGATCGGAACGCCCGCCATCTCCTCGAGACGGTCGAGATACTTGCGCGCGTCCGGCGGGAGATCGTCCCACTGGCGAGCGTCCGTCGTGGGTGACCGCCATCCCGGGAAACGCTCCGTGATGGGTTTCGCCGCCATGAGATCCGCGAGCGACTCCGGCATCTCCGTGGTGTGCACGCCGCGGATGTCGTACGCGGTGACCGCGTGCACCTCCGAGAGACCGTCGAGCACGTCGAGCTTCGTGATGACGAGCTGCGTGAGTCCGTTCACACGCACGGCGTGACGGATCGCGACCACGTCGAACCATCCACAGCGGCGCGGACGTCCCGTCGTGGCCCCGTATTCGTTCCCTTCCTCGCGGAGTCGATTCGCGAGATCGCCCTGAATCTCCGACGGGAACGGGCCGTTGCCGACGCGCGTGGCGTAGGCCTTCGCGACGCCGATCACCTCGTCGATGTGCGTGGGGCCGATGCCAACGCCCGTGCAGGCGCCGCCCGAGACCGCGCTCGACGACGTGACGTACGGATAGGTTCCGTGGTCGAGATCGAGATGCGTCCCCTGCGCCCCCTCGAGGAGCACGTGCTTCCCGGCCGCGAGCGCCGCGTTGATCTCGCGGGACACGTTCGCGGTGATGGGCCGTAGCATCTGGGCGTCCTTCTCGCATCGCTCCAGCACGGCATCGATGGAGTCGAGCTCGGCGTTCGGCGCGACGCGAAGCGTGCGCTCGCGGAGCGCGCGGACGCGCTCCTCGCGGATCGTCGGGTCGAGCAGATCGACGACGCGGAGACCTGCGCGCGCGGCCTTGTCGGTGTAGGCCGGGCCAATGCCCCGGCCGGTGGTCCCGATGGGCGTGGTTCCCGTCTCGGTGACCTTCTCGATGACGCGGTGGTCCGGAAGGATCACGTGGGCCGAGCCCGAGACGAAGAGCCGGCCGTCGACCGAGATCCCTTGCTTGAGCACGGTCTCCCGCTCGCGCCGGAGCGCCTCGGGATCGACCACGACGCCGTTTCCGATGTAGCAGACAGTCCGGGGACGAAGGATCCCGGACGGAATCAAATGCAGGACGAATTGGCGGTCGCCCACACAGACGGTGTGCCCCGCGTTCGGGCCCCCCTGGTACCGGGCGACGATGTCCGCGTCCTGGCTCAAAAGGTCGACGATCTTCCCCTTCCCCTCGTCACCCCACTGGGCGCCGACCACGACACGGCAAGACATGGTGATGCCTCCAAATGAAAAAGTCCGCGGAAGGGCCTTCCTTCGGCGGGCGGGAACAGCTTGATGCGGCCGTCCGAAGCTACCAGAGGGGGTGTGGTGAGTCAATGCGCGGGGCCCCCGGTAGGGCTCGAGGTGGCTCCCGAGCCCGCTGCCTCGGTTTGCAGGTCGAGGGCATTGAACTCGCCCCGGGGCCTGTTGAACTCGCCCCGGGGCGAGTGGTTGGCCTCTGCGGGGAGCAACAAGGCATGCGTGGGTGAAACCCCCTGCGGGCCAATTCGCGACCTTGCAGGGCCTTGGACGCTGAAGCCCCCACGTACCACGCCGCGCTCCCACGGAACCTCGAACTGGCCCCGGGGCGAGTTGGGACAGTGCTAACTCGCCCCGGGGCGAGTTGGACGATGCGAGACAGGAAGAAGGCGTGAACGGGCGTTGACGATCAACTCGCCCCGGGGCGAGTCGGGAGGCGTGAAGTGATCCCGGGCTAGTCTGGGCAAGACGAACTCGCCCCGGGGCGAGTTGGAAGGCGTGAACTGGCCCCGGGGCTCGTTTGGAGTGGGATCAACTCGCCCCGGGGCGAGTTGGCAGTGATCGCCAGGGAACGAGGCCTACCGGTGCGGGGGGCAGGCAGCTGGCGACCGACTGGCCCCGGGGTCAGCCCTACCTAGGCCGGGCTCCCGTTCCTTCGGAAGATGCTCATGTAGAGCTCCAGGGCCTCGTCGAGCGTTTGCACGCTCGGCGCCTGGGGCAGCTCCGCCCGAAGCTTCTCCACGGGCCGGAACAGGATGGGATAGTCGGCCATCTGGAGGAGCGTGAGGTCGTTCAGGCTGTCCCCCATCCCGATGATCTTGAAGCCGGCGTGGCGCATGCCGTCGATCACCATGGCCTTGCGGCCGCGGATCCGGAGCTTCCAGCCGGAGATGTGGCCGGCGGCATCCACTTCGAAGCGGTTGGCGAAGAGGTTGTAGCCGCCCAGGCGTTCCATCATGGGCTCGGCGAACTCGTGGAACGTGTCCGAGATGATCATGACCTGGCAGTACCGGCGGATCCGGTGGAGGAACTCCTTGGATCCGAGATAGGGCTGCACGCGGTGCGCGGCCTCCTGCACCTTCGCCAGGGTCACGCCGGCGCGGGAGAGAGCGCCGACTCGCTGGCGCATGAGGTCGTCGAAATCGGCCGTATCCCGCGTCGTGAGGTGGAGCTCGGGGAGCCCGAACACGTCGCCGAGGTAGGGCCAGATCTCGGGAGCCAGCACGCCTTCCAAGTCGATCGCTGCGATCATCGGGGCCTTTCCTTGAGGATCTGAACCACCGCCGGGTGTCCCCTGCGGCCATGCGCTCTATCTCACGCCACGGCCTATAAAAGAGCGGGGAGAGGCCTTCCGACCTCTCCCCTCAAAACTCCGGTGGGCTGTTGGGATTCGCCAGACCACACCAGGCTAGAGCGCGCTGGATGTAGCGCTAGCTACAGCCACCTCCGCTGATCCGTCTGCCATTACTATGCAATGGACCACCTCCTTTCCGCGATAGAGCGATGCTCGCGCTACTGGAGGGCCATGTCAAATATTTTTGAAGCCCGGACGGGGCCTCAGGGCCACCCGGGCCGGCTCAGTGCCACCCAGGCCAGCTCAGGGCCACCCGCGGCCACGCTCACCCCATCCGCCCCAGGAGGAGCCGCACGATCTCCTCGCCCACCGCCTCCTGGGCCTCCACCGTCGCGGCCCCGATGTGGGGCGTCGCCACCACCCGCGGATGCCGCGCCAGCGCCGAGTCCCCGGGGGGCTCGTTCGCGAAGACATCGAGCGCCGCGCCCCCGATGGCGCCGCTGTTCAGCGCCGCCAGGAGTGCAGCCTCGTCCACCAGCCCGCCGCGTGCGGCGTTCACGAGCACCGCGCCGCGCGGGAGCATCGCCAGGCGCTCCGCCGAGATCATCCCCTTCGTCTCGGCGCTCAGGGGCACGTGCAGCGTCAGAACATCCGCGCGAGGAAGCATGGCATCCAGCGCCACGGGCTCAACGTTCATCGCACGAATCGCGTCATCGGGGATGAGGGGATCGCATCCGATGCAGGTCATCTCGAACGCGCGGGCGCGGTGCGCCACGCCACGCCCGATCTTCCCCAGTCCGACGATCCCGAGCGTTTTCCCTCGCAGCTCGCGCCCCATCAGCTTGGATTTGTCCCATTCGCCGCGATGCACCGAGGCGTCGGCCACGGGGATGTGCCGCATCACCCCGAGCAGGAGCCCGAACACGAGCTCCACGACGGCTACCGCGTTCGCGCCAGGGACGTTCAGGACGTCGATCCCGCGTTCCTTCGCGGCAGCGACGTCGATGTTGTCGAGGCCGGCGCCCGCGCGCGCGACCCAGCGCAGCTGGGGAGCCGCGTCGAGCAGGCGACGCGTGACCTTGGTCGCCCCGCGCACGATCCACGCGTCGATGTCGGTGACGAGAGGAAGGAGCTCGGCCTCGCCGAGGCCCTTGCGCTCCTCGATCACCAGGCCAGGAGCGGCGCGCAGCATGTGGATGGCGCGCGGAGAAAGAGGATCGCTGACGAGAACGCGCTTGGCCGTCACGCGGACCGGACCCGCCGCACCGCCGCCCGCGCCAGCACGCGCCGGCTCAACCGACTCGAGCCGGCTCGGGCCGCTTCGCCCCGCGGAGGGACTGCTGCGCCGCGCGCACCGCGGTGCCCGCCTCGGTGGCAAAACCGTGGTCGAGGAGCGCGGATTCGAAGGCGCCGACCAAACGTAAGATGTCGCCGTCGTCGTAGTAGCCGATGTGGCCAAGCCGGAAGATCTTCCCCTTGAGCTGGTCCTGGCCGCCCGCGATCTTCACGCCGTAGCGCTGCTCCATCGCCTTCACGACGGCGCCGCCATCCACACCAGCGGGCACTTCCACAGCCGTGAGCGCGTTCGAGGGGACCTCGGCAAACAAGGGCAGGCCGAGCACGCGCACCGCGTTCCGCGTGGCATCGGCGTTCCGCTGGTGCCGCGCGAACACCCCGAGGCGGCCCTCGCGATCCATCAGCTTCATCGCGGCGTGGGTCCCCAGGACCAGGTTGATCGCCGGCGTGAACGGCGTGTCCCCCTTCTCGAGGGCGCCACGCGCCTTCACCAGATTCCAGTAGAACCTCGGAAGCTTCGCCTTCTCCGCGATCGCCCACGCACGCGGCGAGTAGCAGACAAAGCCAAGCCCGGGCGGGATCATGAGCCCCTTCTGCGAGCCCCACACCACGCCGTCGAGGTCGGAATCGTCAAACCTCAAATCGTAAACGCCGAAGCTCGTGACCGCGTCGATCACCGTCAGGACGCCGCGTCCCCGCGCCACGCGCGCGATCTCGTGCGCCGGGAAGAGCGCCCCCGTGGAGGTCTCGCTGTGCGTCAAGAACAACGCCTTGGCCTTGGGGTGCGCCGTCAGCGCCGACTCGACCTCCTCCACCGTCGCCACGCGTCCCCACGCCACGCTCACCTTGTGCACCGTCACGCCGTACGCCTCGGAGATCGAGCCCCAGCGATTCCCGAACTTTCCTCCCTCGACGACGATCACCTCGTCGCCCGGCGAGAGCAGGTTCACCGCGGCGGCTTCCATCGCGCCGGTGCCGGAGCAGGAGAGCGTGAGCACAGGCTGCGTCGTGCCGAGATGCTCGGCCAGGAGACGCGTCGCCTCGAGGAACTGCTGGCGATATTCGTCGGTGCGGTGATGGATCAGCGGCCGCGCCATCGCCTCCAGAACTTCGGTGGGCACTTGCGTCGGGCCAGGTGTGAAGAGAACGCGCTTCATCGGGGGCTCTCCTAGGTCAAGGGAACCCCGGTGGGGTTCTCAGGCTCAGTGCGCGAGCGGGACCTGCTCGTCGCCCGGATCTTCCGGAGACTCGGACACGGCACCTGCGACCAGATCGCTCGCCGCGATCTCGGGAGCGACCACGGGCGGCGGATTCATCGCGATCTGGAGCACCTCGTCCATGGTCTCGACGAGCCGGAACTTGACGCCGTGGCGGACGCTCTCGGGCAATTCCTTGAGATCCTTCTCGTTCAGCTTCGGAAGGATGACTTCCTTCACGCCCGCGCGGATCGCGGCCACGACCTTCTCGTTCAGACCGCCGATCGGGAGCACGTTGCCGAGCAGCGTGATCTCTCCCGTCATCGCGACGTCGTCCCGCGTGGGCACGCCGGTCAATGCGGAGACGAGAGCGGTCGCCATCGTGATGCCCGCCGACGGGCCATCCTTCGGGATGGCGCCCTCGGGCAGGTGCACGTGGACGTCGATCTCCTTGTAGAAGTTCTTGTCGAGCCCGAGCGCCGTCGCGCGCGACCTCGTATACGACAGGGCCGCCTGCCCCGACTCGCGCATCGTCTCGCCCAGCTTCCCCGTCAAGAGCAGCGCGCCCGACCCCGGCACCACGCTGACTTCCACCGTCAGCACGTCGCCGCCGGAATCGGTCCACGCGAGCCCCGTCGCGACGCCGATCCGCGACCGGCGTTCGACCTGGCTGTCGAGGTACTTCGGCACGCCGAGGTACTGGTGCACGCGAGGCTCCGTGATGTGGAACGGACGCGGCTTGTCGAGCGTGGCCTTTTTGCGCGCGACCTTGCGGCAGATGGCCGCGATCTCGCGCTCCAGACTCCGGACGCCCGCCTCACGCGTGTACTGATTGATCACGGCACGAAGCGCCTTGTCACCGATCCGGAGATCCGTCGGCTCGAGCCCGTGCGCCAGGCATTCCTTGGGAATCAGGAACTTCGTTGCGATCTCGACCTTCTCGTGCTCGAGGTAGCCCGGGAGCCGGATGATCTCCATGCGATCGATCAGCGGTCCGGGGATCGAGTACAAGGAGTTCGAGGTCGTGATGAACATGACCTGCGAGAGGTCGAAGTCGGCCTCGATGTAGTGATCCTGGAAGGACGAGTTCTGCTCGGGATCCAGCACCTCGAGAAGCGCCGACGCGGGGTCGCCGCGGAAATCCATGCCGAGCTTGTCGATCTCATCCAGCAGGAACACGGGGTTCTTGGTGCCCGCCCGCTTCATGCCCTGGATGATGCGACCCGGGAGCGAGCCGATATACGTCCTGCGATGCCCGCGGATCTCCGCCTCGTCCCGCACGCCGCCCAGCGACATCCGGACGAACTTCCGTCCCAAGGCGCGAGCGATCGACTTGCCCAACGAGGTCTTGCCGACGCCCGGAGGACCGACGAAGCAGAGGATCGGACCCTTCAGCTTCCCGGAGAGCTTCAAGACGGCGATGTACTCGACGATCCGCTCCTTGACCTTCTTCAGGCCGTAGTGGTCCTCGTCGAGAATGCGCTCCACTTCCTTGATGTCGACGTTGTCGTCGGTCGCGATGCTCCACGGAAGCGCCACGAGCCAGTCGATGTAGTTGCGAACGACCGTTGCCTCGGGGGACATGAAGGACATCTTCTGGAGCTTGTCGAGCTCCTTCATGGCCTTGTCGTGCACGTCCTTCGGCATCCGCGCCTTCTTGACCTGCTGGGTGAGCTCCTCGATCTCGTTCGAGAACTCGTTCTGGTAGCCCAGCTCCTTGCGGATCGCCTTGAGCTGCTCGTTGAGATAAAACTCTTTCTGGTTCTTGTGGACCTGCGAGCGGACCTGCCCCTCGATCTTCCGCTCCAATTTCAAGATTTCCAACTCGCTGGCCAGCGTCCGCGAAAGCAGCCGGAAGCGCTCGACCAGATCGTCCTGCTCAAGGATCTCCTGCTTCACGCCCACCTTCAGAATGAGATGCGACGCGATGGTGTAGGAGAGGAGGAGCGGATTCGCGATGTTGTTCGCGGTCGCGAGGATCTCGTCAGGCACGCGGCGGTTCAGATGGACGTAGTCGTTGAACGTGGCGAGCACGTTCCGGATCAGCGCCTCGAGCTGCGGCTCGGCGCGGACCTCGTCGTGGAGCACCGTGACCGCGGCGGCCATCGTGTCGCCGTCCTTGGTGAACTTCTTCACCTTGCCGCGGCAGATGCCTTCCACGAGCACGCGCATCGTCCCGTCCGGGAGCCGGAAGAGCTGGAGCACGCGCACCACGGTCCCGACCCGGTAGAGGTCCTTCGGCGCGGGGTCGGTGACCTCGGGCCGCCTCTGGGCGAGCACGAATACGACCCGGTCCTTCTGGACGGCCGCTTCGATGGCGTTCACCGAGGCAACCCGTCCCACGAGGAGCGGGATGGTCATGTAGGGATAGATGACGACGTCGCGAAGCGGGAGTAGCGGGATGCGCTCCCGGATCTCGAAGACTTCGCCGTCGCGTTCGACGCGCGTCATGCGCTACGCCTCCTTGCGTCGGCGATCCGCCCGGTGGGCGAGGATCGGTGGTCCCTTCCTCTCGATGACTTCTCGCGTGATGGTGCAGCCCATCACTTCCAGCCGCGAGGGAATCTCGTACATGAGATCGAGCATGGACTCCTCGAGCACCGCGCGCAGGCCGCGAGCGCCGGTTCCGCGCTTCAGGGCCAGTTCGGCGACGGCTTCCAGGCCGTCCTCGGTGAACTCGAGCTTCACGCCTTCCATCTCGAAGAACTTCTGGTACTGCTTCGTGATCGCGTTCTTCGGCTTGGTGAGGATGTCGACGAGCGACGCCTTGCTCAGCGAATCGAGCGCGCCGGTCACCGGGAGACGACCCACCAGCTCGGGAATGAGCCCGTAGCGGAGGAGATCGTCCGGCTCCACGAGCGCGAGCAGCTCGCCCAGGTTCCGCTCCTTCCGGCTCTTGATCTCGGCGCCGAAGCCCATCGCCTTCTGGCTCACGCGCCGCTCCACGATCTTGTCCAGTCCTTCAAACGCGCCGCCGCAGATGAAGAGGATGTCCTTCGTGTTCACCTCGATGTACTTCTGCTGCGGATGCTTCCGCCCGCCCTGCGGCGGGACGTTGGCGACCGTCCCCTCGAGGATCTTGAGGAGCGCCTGCTGCACGCCCTCGCCCGACACGTCGCGCGTGATGGACGGGTTCTCCGACTTGCGCGAGATCTTGTCGAGCTCGTCGATGTAGACGATTCCGTGCTCCGCGTTCACCACGTTGAAGTCCGTGGCCTGGAGGAGCCGGACGAGGATGTTCTCCACGTCCTCGCCCACGTAGCCGGCCTCGGTGAGGCAGGTTGCGTCGACGATGGCGAATGGCACCTTGAGGATGCGCGCGAGCGTCCGCGCGAGGAGCGTCTTCCCCGTGCCCGTCGGGCCGATGAGCAGGATGTTCGACTTCTCGAGCTCGACGTCGTCGACGGCGCTGGCCGAGTAGATGCGCTTGTAGTGGTTGTAGACCGCGACCGAGAGCGTCTTCTTGGCGCGATCCTGCCCGATCACGTAGTCGTCGAGGACTTTCTTGATCTCGGCCGGCTTCGGGAGCGAGCCCTTGGGCGCGCCCACCGTGTGGTCGGTCTCACCCTCGAGGATGTCGTTGCACAGCTTGACGCACTCGCTGCAGATGTAGACGGACGGGCCCGACACGAGGCGTGAGACCTCGTCCTGGCCGCGGCCACAGAAGCTGCACCGGATGGGATGTGGCGAGCTGACGCGCTTCTTCATGAGCTCCTTGGTGTCCTCAGCCGATCGTGACCGGCTCGGGCTGCTTCTTGACGGTTTCGAACTTGGTGATGACCTTGTCCACGATGCGGTACGCCTTCGCCTCCTCGGCGGACATGAAGAAGTTGCGATCGGTGTCCTTCTCGATCTTGTCCACCGGCTGGTTGGTGTGGCGCACCAGAATCTTGTTCAGCTCCGTCCGGAGCGTCAGGATCTCCTTCGTGTAGATCTCGATGTCGGTCGCCTGTCCCTGGCTGCCGCCGAGCGGCTGATGAATCATGATACGCGAATGCGGGAGCGCCGAGCGCTTCCCCGCCGCGCCCGCGGCCAAAAGGAGCGCCGCCATCGAGGCCGCCTGCCCCATGCAGATCGTCGCGACGTCCGACTTGATGAACTGCATCGTGTCGTAGATCGCGAGTCCGGCCGAGACCACGCCGCCGGGCGAGTTGATGTAGAGGTTGATGTCGCGATCCGGATCCTCGGCCTCGAGGAAGAGGAGCTGAGCGATGACGAGGTTCGCGATCACGTCGTCGATCGGCGTCCCGATGAAGATGATCCGGTCCTTGAGGAGCCGGGAGAAGATGTCGTAGGCCCGCTCCCCGCGCCCGCTTTGCTCCACCACGATCGGTACCAGCGACATCCTTGTGCCCTCCTCCGTATCCATTCGTGCGTCCCGACCGATTGATCGGGACCTCATGCCGTTATCTTAAGCTGCGCTTTCTCCCGGAGCAGGTGGAAAAGCTTCCGCTCGAGGAGATGATTCCGCGCCCGCTCTCTCTGGGCGGGGTTCCGGATGGCCCTCTCGGCCTCCGGTCCCGTCGTTTCCTCTCCCATGGCCCCGCGGAGCGTCTGGTCGATCTCCTCCTCCGAGACCTGGATCGACTCCGCCCGCATGATCGCGTCGAGCAGCAGATCGCGCTTGATGCGCCGCTCGGCCGTCGGCCGGTACTCGGTCCGGAAGCGCTCCACCTCCTCGGGTGTCCACTCGCGTTCGTCCTTTAGACGCTGGAGCAGGTCGTCGAGATACTCCGCCACCATGCTTTCCGGAAGCGCGATTGGGTTTTTGGCCAGGAGCTGGTCGACAATGGCCTCTTCCTCGTCGCGGCTGGCCTTCATGCGGGCCTCGCCCTCGAGATTGAGGCGCATCCGGGCCCGAAGCTCGGACAGGTCGCGCATGCCGATCACCTCGCTCGCGAACGCGTCGTCGAGCGGGCGGACGCGGCGCTCGCGCACACCCTTCACGTCGAGGGAGAAGGTCGCCGCGCGGCCCTTCAGCTCCGCGTTCCCGAAGTCCTCGGGGTAGGTCACCGTGAACTCGATGTGCTCTCCGCCCTTCTTTCCGAGGAGATTGTCGCGGAATTCGGGCAGGAGCCCCTGGGCATCCAGCTCGACCAGCGCGTCCTTCTGCTCCGACTTGTGGACCGGCTTCCCCTTCGAGTTCAGGCGGACGTAGTCCACGATCACGGCGTCACCCGGAGCGGCCTCGCGCTCCACGGGCGACCAGTCGGCCGTGCGCTGGCGCAGCTCCTCGAGCGACTTCTCCACCTCATCCTCGGGAATCGAGACCTCCTGCGACGGGACGTTCAGCTCGAAGTAGTCGCGCGGCGTGATCGTGGGCCGCACGTCGACCACGGCTTCGTAGGAGAGCGGCTGCCCCTTGTCGAACCGGATCTTCTCGATCTGCGGGTACGACACGGGCTCGATCCTGTGCTCCCGCACGGCCGCCTCGTAGGTGCGCTTGACCGCCCGCTCGAGGACCTCGTGCTCCATGGAGTGGCCGAACTGGAGCTCCAGGACGTTTCGCGGGGCCTTCCCCTTACGAAACCCCGGCAGGACCGCCCGGCGCCGGTAATCCTCGAGGATGGCGTCGTAATCCTCGTTCAGCTCCTCGGGCGAGACCTCGATCAGGAGGACCTTCTGGGAGGCTCCGGCTTCGCTGTCGCGAACTTCTACCTTCAAAACGTTTCTCCCCTAATTGGTTAGGGCATTGGACGGGCCGGCTCGGTTCTCGTCGTTTGGCCCCTTCAGATGCCGCGGGGCCGGAAGAGGACCAAATCGGCCCTAAATTCGCGGCTATCAGGGCACTATCGCGTGTCCGAGGCCGGCATTCTAGCAGATTTCGGTCGCCGGACCCAGGGCGGGCTGGAGCGAGGGACGAGAAGCTTGGCGCGCCTCACATGGAGGCGGACGGTCCGTTTGCGGATTTTGGTGCGAGAGGGGGGAGTCGAACCCCCACGAGTTTCCTCACGGGATCCTAAGTCCCGCGCGTCTGCCAGTTCCGCCACTCTCGCTCGGGACAGGCAATCTAGTATCGAAGTGCTTGTGGTTCAAGAGGATTGGGCCATCCAGGATTCAGCGACTACGACGATTGCCGATCCAGAACCGCCTCCGCGACCCGCGCCACAACCTCGTACCGCCCGAAGGACGGCATGAGGTAGGCACCCTCGACCAGATCCCGCGCTTCGAGAAGCAGCTTCCGGCACATCTCCACGCCGATCGCGATCCCCTTCTCGCCAGCCGTCCGCATCGCCTCCCGCGCGTGGTCCGGGACGTGGATGCCGGGCACCTCGTTGTGCAGGAACTCTGCGTGCCGGTGGCTCTGAAGCGGCAAGAGTCCGAGGAGGATCGGCACCCGCTTCTTCCCTAGCTTGTCCAGCTTGGTGAGGAATTTCGACAGGGTCTCGAGCTCGTAGACCGGCTGCGTCATCGCGAACTCCGCTCCGGCCTCCATCTTCCTCTGGAAGCGATCCAGCTCCTCGTCGAGCGTCTCCGCGGTCGGGTTCACC